>CAZFRR010000212.1:0-10775 GCA_964521405.1 uncultured Streptomycetaceae bacterium
ACCTTGAACCTTGAACCTTGAACCTTGAACCTTGAACCTTGAACCTTGAACCTTGAACCTTGAACCTTGAACCTTGAACCTTGAACCTTGAACCTTGAACCTTGAACCTTGAACCCGGAACCCGGAACCCGAAAAGAGGCAGAAGGATGAAGGGAAAAGGAAGCTGATGAGCATTGGCCGCGCTGGCTTTGCCTTTTGCCTTTTGCCTTTTGCCTTTTGCCGTTGAGGCGTCATGCGTCGCCTCCTCCGCTGGACCTGGTACACCCTCCTGCTGGCGCTGATCGCGCTCGTTGCGGTGCAGTTCTGGTTCCTCGCGCACATCTGGTACTGGGCGGACCACAACCCGGAGAGCACGTCTTTCATGCGCGCGCGGCTCGCGATCGAGCGCCAGGACGACCCCCGCGCCCGGCTGGCCCACCGGTGGGTTCCCTATAACCGCATCTCCGCGCATCTCAAGCGCGCGGTGGTCGCCGCCGAGGACGACAGGTTCCTGGACCACTCGGGGTTCGACTGGGATGCGATCCAGAAGGCCCACGAGAAGAACGTCCGGGAAGGTGAAATCGTTGCCGGCGCCTCGACCATCACCCAGCAGCTCGCCAAGAATCTCTTCCTGCCGGCGCAGCGCACCTGGTGGCGCAAGGCGCAGGAGGCGGTGATCACGGCGATGCTCGAGGCCGTGCTGGAAAAGCGCCGCATCCTGGAAATCTATTTGAACGTCGTCGAGTGGGGGGACGGCGTGTTCGGGGCCGAGGCCGCCGCTCGCTACCATTACGGGCTGTCCGCGGCGGCGCTGACGCCGACCCAGGCGGCGCGCCTCGCCGTCATGCTGCCGAGCCCGCGCAGCTACCGCCCGGGCAGCGATACGCTCTATCTCCAGAGCCGCACGGCGACCATACTCTCGCGCATGCGGTATGCCCGCATTCCCTGAATGATGGGCAATGCGGGATCCGGGATGCGGGATAGCCCGTATCTCGTAACCCGTATCTCGTGAGGTAGAATTGCCCCCTCTGCATCAACCATCGACCGGAGATTCCTCATGCAAAGAAGGCAATTCCTGGCGGGCGTCGGCGCCCTTACCGTTTACGGCTGGGCCGGCGCCCAGGAGCAGGCCGCGCCGCTGCGCGGTCCCGACGTTATCTTCGTCCCGACGCCGAACGATGTCGTGAGCAAGATGATGGAAATGGCGAAAGTGTCCAAGCGCGACACGGTTTACGACCTCGGGTGCGGCGACGGGCGCATCGTCATCACCGCCGCGCAGAAATACGGCGCGCGCGGCGTCGGCATAGACATCGATCCCGAGCGGGTGAAGGAAGCGACGGAAAACGTGCACAAGGCCGGCGTGGCGGACCGGGTGAGAATCATCCGGGGCGATCTCTTCCAGGCCAACATCAGCGAGGCGACGGTGGTGACGCTCTACCTGCTGACCGATCTTAACCTCAAGCTGCGGCCCAAGCTCCTGAAGGAACTCAATCCGGGCACGCGCGTCGTTTCACATGCGTTCAGCATGGGAGACTGGAAGCCCGAGCGCACCGAGGACGTCGCGGGTAGCACGGTGTACCTGTGGCGCATCCCGCAGCGCAAGGCCTAGGCAGGCCGCAAGTCGTCAGTTTTATGGACGCCGTCAGCGGCGTCTTGACCGGGTGATTAGGCGGGAATAATCTCCCCCACGACAACACAGCAACAACAACTGCGGCCTGCATACCGCGCGCAATAAAATAGTCCCGAGGGAATAGCCGCACGAGCAAGAAATCATGCGGTGCTGATGTGACTCGCAAACGCCTATCAACACGCTGGAGGAGCCATGCAACTCAACGTAAACGGTAGATCCTACGAGGTGGACGTCGAGCCCAACACGCCGCTGCTGTGGGTCATACGCGAGCAGATCGGGCTGACCGGAACGAAATACGGCTGCGGCATCGCCCAGTGCGGCTCCTGTACGGTGCATATCAACGGCTTGCCGCAGCGCTCGTGCTCGCTGCCCGTGAGCGCGGTTGGCGACAGCAAGGTCACCACGATCGAAGGCCTGGCCTCGGGCAACGTCCTGCACAAGGTGCAGAAGGCCTGGGTCGATCACGAGGTGCCGCAGTGCGGTTACTGCCAGGCCGGCATGATCATGGCGGTCGCGGCGCTCCTGAGCAGCAAGCCGAAGCCGACCGACGCCGACATTGACTCCAGCATCACCAATATCTGCCGCTGCGGCACCTTCCAGCAGGTGCGTGAAGCGATCCACGCTGCTGCCAAAGCGTAAGGGGGAGCCATGACAACCATGCCAACAATCAATCGCCGCTCCTTCCTCATCAGCACCGCCGCCGTCACCGGCGGTCTCGCGCTCGGCCTGCGCCTGCCATTCGGCCCCGAGGTCGTGCGCGCGCAGGATGGCACGCCCGAAATCAATGCCTGGGTCGTGATCCGGCCCGACGACACGGTCGTCGTCCGCGTCGCCCGCTCCGAGATGGGCCAGGGCACGATCACGGGCCTGGCGCAGCTCGTCGCCGAGGAACTCGAGTGCAACTGGTCCAAGGTGACCACCGAATATCCAACCCCCGGCCAGAACGTCGCGCGCAAGCGCGTGTGGGGCGACTTCTCGACCGGCGGCAGCCGCGGTATCCGCACGTCGCATTTGTACGTGCGCCAGGGCGGCGCGGCGGCGCGCATGATGCTGGTCCAGGCTGCTGCCAACCAGTGGAACGTGCCGGCTTCCGAGTGCAGCGCGGCGAACAGCATCATCACGCACCAGCCCTCCGGGCGCACCGTGACTTACGGCAGTGTCGCCGAAGCGGCGGCGAAGGTAGCTGCACCGGACCCGAAGACCATCACGCTGAAGGACCCGAAGAACTGGAAGATCGCCGGCAAGCCGATGAAGCGGCTCGACACCCTGGACAAGGTCACCGGCAAGCAGGTTTACGGCTTCGACTTGAAGCTCCCGGGCATGTTGAACGCCGCGATCAAGGAGTGCCCGGTGTTTGGTGGCAAGGTCAAGAGTTTCGATGCCAGCAGGGTCGCATCGATGCGGGGCGTGAAGAAGGTGGTGCAGGTCGGCGACAGCGCGGTGGCGGTGGTCGCGGACACCTGGTGGCAGGCCAAGACCGCGCTCGATCAGCTGCCGGTCGTCTGGGACGAGGGCCCGAATGCCAAAGTCTCGAGCGCCTCGATCGCCGAGATCCTGAAAGCCGGTCTCGACGCCGAGCAGGCCTTCGTCGGCAACCAGAACGGCGACGCGAAGGCTGCGATCACCGGCGCGGCGAAGAAGATCGAGGCGGTCTATTCCTACCCGTACCAGAACCACGTCTGCATGGAGCCGATGAACGCGACCGCGCGCTTCACGCCTGACAAGTGCGAGGTGTGGGTGCCGACGCAGGACGGTGAAGCCTCGTTCGCGGCGCTGCTGACGGCGTCCGGCCTGCCGGCGGACAAATGCGAGGTCTACAAGATCAACCTCGGCGGCGGCTTCGGCCGGCGCGGCGCCTTCCAGGACTATGTCACCCAGGCGGTGCAGATTGCCAAGCAGATGCCCGGAACGCCGGTGAAACTGCTGTGGTCGCGCGAGGAGGACATGCGGCAGGGCCGCTTTCACCCGGTGATGCAGTGCAAGCTCACCGGCGCATTCGACGCCGACAACAACCTGACCGGGCTGCACGTGCGGCTTTCGGGCCAGTCGATCCTCGCCGCCGTGCGTCCGGCGATCGTGGAAAAAAATAAAGGGACCGACCCGCTCGCGTTCCAGGGCCTCGCCACGGGCGGGGAGCACGCGTTCGGCTACAGCGTCCCGAACCTGATGATCGACCATGCCATGCGCAATCCCCACGTCCCGCCAGGATTCTGGCGCGGCGTCAACATCAACCAGAATTGCGTGTTCATGGAATGCTTCATGGACGAGCTCGCCGAAGCAGCCGGGCAGGATGCGCTCGATTTCCGGCGCAAGTTGATGGCCAAACACCCGAGGAACCTGGGGGTGCTGAACGCCGTGGCCGAGCGCATCGGCTGGGGCAAACCGGCGCCCAGGGGCATCTTTCGCGGGTTGGCGCATATGAAGGCGTTCGACAGCTATGTCGCAGCGGCAGCCGAGATCTCGGTCGAAGGCGGCAACCGGGTCAAAGTCCACCGCATCGTCGGCGCCACCGATTGCGGCTACGCGGTCAACCCGGCCCAGATCGACCGCCAGGTTTCGGGGTCGTTCGTCTACGGCCTGTCGGCGCTGTTCATGCAGGAGTGCACCGTCAAGGACGGCCGCATCGAGCAGGAGAATTTCAACACCTACGATTCGATGCGCATCGCTCAGATGCCGAAGGTGGAGTCGATCATCATGCCGACCGGCGGCGCCATCTGGGGCGGCATCGGCGAGCCGACGATCTGCGTCGCGGCGCCGGCGGTGTTGAACGCGTTCTTCCGTGCGACGGGCAGGCGCATTCGTTCGGTGCCGCTGAAGAACCACGGCATCCAGCTCGTGTAGGTGGCATCGCGCCGCAATTTCCTCATTGCCGCCGGCGGCCTCGGTCTCGCGGCCGCCGGCGGCGGCGCGTTCGCGACGCCGGCGGAGATGCAGGATGCGATCCGCGCCGTGGTGGGGAACGCGCCGGTGCGCCGCGGGCGGGTCAAGATCGACCTGCCGCCGCTCATCGATAACTCCAACTCGGTGCCCCTGTCGGTCGTGGTCGAGAGCCCGATGACGCCGGCCGATCACGTGAAGGCGATACACGTCTTTACCGAGAAAAATCCCCTGCCGAACGTGGTGAGCGTTTTTCTCGGCCCGCGCGCCGGCCGCGCCAGTATCGCCACCCGCGTGAGGATCGCGGACACCCAGACGGTGACAGCCATCGCCGAGTTCTCCGATGGCTCGTTCTGGGCCGGAGCCGCCGACGTTGTGGTCACGCTCTCGGCCTGCCTCGAGGAAGGGTTGATCTAAATGGCCAGCGTGGACGCCGTCGTCAACGTTCCCGCGACCGCGAGGCGCGGCGAGATCATCGAGTTGAAGGCGCTGGTCAAGCATGCGATGGAAACGGGTTTCCGGCGCACGCAACTCGGCCTTGCGATTCCGCGCGACATCATCCGGCGCTTCCAATGCTTCTACAATGGCGTCGAGATCATGCGCGCCGAGTTCCATCCCGCGATCGCCGCCAACCCGCTGTTTGCGTTCAACACGGTCGCGACCGAGAGCGGCACGCTCGAGTTCCGGTGGACGGGAGACAAGGGCTTTGCCGTGACCGAGTCGGCCGTGATCACGGTCCTATGATCGCCGGGTCCCCGTCCGCGAACAGCTTGTTTGGCGGGACCTCATCGGTCCGCAGCGGCAAGCTTGACCCTGCACAGCACCGGTAATAACCTTGCCGCAGGCCGGCGGTCCGGCTGCGCAAACCAGGGAGGAGACGTCATGATCCAACTCAATATCAACGGCAGATCCCAGCAGGTCGATGTCGAACCCGATACGCCGCTGCTGTGGGTCTTGCGCGAGCAGCTCGGGATGACCGGCACGAAATACGGCTGCGGCGTCGAGCAATGCGGCGCGTGCTCGGTGCACATCAATGGCGAGGTCAAGCGCTCGTGCTCGGTTCCGGTCGGCGCCGTGAAATCCGGCGACCGGATCGTCACGATCGAGGGCTTGTCGCGCGACAGCTCGCACCCGGTGCAGAAGGCCTGGGCGGCGCTGGATGTGCCCCAGTGCGGCTACTGCCAGTCGGGGCAGATCATGGCTGCCGTGGCGCTGCTCGGGAAGAACCCGCAGCCAAGCGACAAGGACATCGACGCGGCCATGACCAACATCTGCCGCTGCGGCACCTACCAGCGAATTCGCGCTGCCATCCACCTGGCGGCGGGCACGGGCAAGGGCGGCGGTTCCATCATTCACATGGGGACCGATGCGCTTAAGGCCGGACCCGCTGGCCCTGCTGGCGGAACCGCTCAGCCCGGGCGCGAGGAAGTTCACTAGGAGTTCAGCATGAATAAATCCAAATCTGGCAAGACCGCAAACCTTTCGCGCCGCCAATTCATCGTCGGCTCCGCCGCCGCGGGCGGCGGGCTGGCGCTGGGGCTCAACATCCCGTTCGGCGCCGGTTCGGCTGCAGCGCAGGGCGCGGCTGCCGAGGCTGAAGTCAATGCCTGGGTCGTCGTCAAGCCCGACGACACCTGCCTGATACGCATCGCGCGCTCGGAAATGGGCCAGGGCACGCACACCGGCCTGGCCCAGCTGGTCGCCGAGGAACTCGAGTGCGACTGGAACAAGGTGACCTTGGCGCCCATTACTCCCGGCCAGAACCTGGCGCGCAAGCGCGTCTGGCGCGATATGGCGACCGGCGGCAGCCGCGGCATCCGCGGCTCTCATGAATATGTCCGCCAGGGCGGCGCTGCCGCGCGCATGATGTTGCTTGCCGCTGCGGCCGAGGAGTGGCAGGTGCCCGCCAGCGAGTTGACCGTGGCGAACGGCGTCATCACGCATGCGGCTTCTGGCCGTTCGACCAGCTATGGCAAGGTCGCCGCCGCGGCGGCGAAGCTGACCCCGCCGGACCCGAAGAGCATCAAGCTGAAGAATCCGAGAGAGTGGAAAATCGCCGGCAAGCCGATGAAGCGGCTCGACACCGCGGACAAGTTGAACGGCAAGCAGATCTATTCGATCGATCTCAAACTGCCGGGCATGCTGCACGCCGCGATCAAGGATTGCCCCGTGTACGGCGGCAAGCTCGTGAGTTTCGACGAGTCAAAAGTGTCGGGCGGGCGCGGGATCCGCGGCGTTGTCAGGGTGAGCGACACGGCCGTCGCCGTGGTCGCCGACACCTGGTGGCGGGCGAAATCGGCGCTCGAAGCGCTGCCGATCGTGTGGGATGAAGGGCCCGGCGCCAAGCAGTCGAGCGCAACAATCGCGGCGCACCTCAAGGACGGCCTTACGGCAAGCGATGCTTTTGCCGATGTCAACGACGGCGACGCATTGAAAGTGATTGCAGGCGCGGCGAAAAGGATCGAAGCGGTGTACAGCACGCCGTTTCTCGCGCACGCGTGCATGGAGCCCATGAACTGCACGGTCAGGTTGACAGCGGACAGGGCCGAGGTGTGGATGCCGAGCCAGAATGCGGAAGCGTCGCTCGCCGCTTTGTCTACCTCCTCCGGAGTGCCGCTGGCGCAGTGCGAGGCTTACAACCTGAACCAAGGCGGCGGTTTCGGCCGGCGCGGCGGCACGCAGGATTACGTGCGCAAGGCAGTCGCCATCGCCAAGCAGTTTCCAGGGGTCCCGATCAAGCTGCTCTGGAGCCGCGAAGAGGACCAGACGCATGATTTCTTCCGCCCGATCTCGCAATGTAAGCTGTCCGCCGGCGTCGACCAGGACGGCAACCTCGTCGGGTTGCACATCCGCGTGTCGGGGCAATCGATCAATGCCTGGCTGGCCCCGCACAACATCAAGGACGGCAAGGACGTGCGGCAGCTCCAGGGCTTATGGAAACAACCCGGCGACGCGCAGATGGGCTACACCGTGCCCAACCTGCTGATCGAATACGCAATGCGCAACACACACGTGCCGGTCGGGCCGTGGCGGGGCGTCAACGTCAATCAGAACGCCGTGTATCTCGAATGTTTCATGGACGAGGCGGCGCGGGCGGCCGGAAGAGATCCGCTTGAGTTCCGCCGCGTCTTGATGCAGAAACACCCCAAGCATCTTGCCGTCCTCAATGCGGTGGCGGAGAAGGGCGATTGGGGCAAGCCGCTGCCGGCCGGCGTTCATCGCGGCATCGCGCAGTTCATGGGCTACGGCAGCTACATAGCAGCCGTCGCCGAGGTTTCGGTGAGCAGCAAGGGTGAAGTCAAGGTGCACCGCATGGTGCTGGCGACCAATTGTGGCCATGCGGTCAATCCGGCCATGATCGCCGCCCAGGTCGAGGGGTCGGTGGCGTACGGATTCGACTCGCTGCAAAACGAAATATCGATTCGGAACGGTCGCGCCGTGGAGCTGAACTTCAACACCTACCGGCCCGCGCGGCTCGCCCAGTTGCCGAAGATCGAGACGGTGATCGTGCCGACCTACGATTTCTGGGGCGGCATCGGCGAGCCGACAATCTGCGTGACGGCGCCAGCCGTGCTGAACGCCATTTACGCGGCAACGGGCAAGCCGGTACGCACGCTGCCGATCAAGAATCACGGCCTCACCCTCGTCTAGACGAGCGTCGTGGAAATGCCTGACGACGCTCGATCCCTCACCCCTTCCCCCTCTCCCGAGTGGAGAGGGGAAATGGGCGGCGGCCACTGGCTCGTCAGCCACTGGCCGAGGACTCAATAGGGGGCCGGCGGTCCAGTGCGTTTGCCCGGCTGGTTGGCCTGCTTCGCCGTGGTGGTGGGCTGCGCCACCACGGTCCCGGATGGGCTGGTGGTTTACCGCGTAGAGGGCGACGCGATCCGCGAGCCGCTCGCGCCAGCGCCGGGCGACGCGGTCCGCGGCCGCGACGTGCTGCTGGGGCGCGACGGCAACTGCCTGCTGTGCCACGCCGTGCCCGAAACCGGGGCGCGCTTCATGGGCAACCTGGCATTGCCGCTCTCCGGCGTCGGCACCCGATTTGACGCAGGCCAGTTGCGGCTGCGCATCGTCGATTCCATGCGGCTGAACCCGGAGACCATCATGCCGTCTTATTACCGCGTGGACGGACTCAATCGGGTGGCTGAAAGCGGGCGCGGCAAGCCGGTATTGACCGCGCAACAGGTTGAGGACGCAGTTGCTTACCTGCTGATGCTGCGCTGATGAAGACGACCGCGCGCCGCCGTTTCGTTTCCATGCTGGCAGGCCTTGCCGCGGCACCGCTGCTCGCGCGCGCGGCGCGCGCCCAGTCCGATGCATTTGCCCCGCTCATCCTGAAGTTGACGGGCGGCACTCCCGTCACGCCCGGACGCGTGACGGTGGACACCCCGCGGCTGGCCGACAACGGCCACTCGGTGCCCCTCAAGGTGAGCGTGGAGAGCCCGATGACCGCCGCCGATCACGTGCGCGCCATCACGCTGCTGTCCGAGCGGAACCCGCGCCCCGTGATGGCGACGTTTCATCTGGGCCCGAAAGCGGGCCGGGCGGAGGTGACTACGCGCGTGCGGCTGAACGGCACCCAGCGCGTGCTTGCCGTCGCGCAGCTCTCGGACGGCTCCTACTGGTCGGGGAGCGCCGAAGTGGAAGTTACCGAGTCTGCCTGCCTGGACATGAGCTAGTGTCCCGAGTCGCTAATTCGCTGAACAAAAGATGCCGACAATTGACGCCATACTTTGTCGCAAATCCTCGCCAGGTGTCCAACCTGGCTGCGGTTTGCTTCGCGTCTGGCGCCAATTTCGGCACTTTTGCCATGCGGGGAGTGTTGGTGGCGGGACGAGTTTATCAACGAACTAGCGACTCAGGACACTAACGATGGCGCTCGCACGTGTTCAATTGCCGGCCTCCGCCAAACGCGGCGAGGTGATCGAGGTCCGCATCGCAATCCAGCATCCGATGGAGACCGGCTTTCGTTTCGACCTCATGGGCCGGGCGGTCCCGATGAACGTCATCAACCGTCTCGTCGTGAGTTACAACGGCGCCGATATTTTCCGCGCGGCTATGGGCTCCGGCATTGCCGCGAACCCCTACGTGCAGTTCTACACCGTGGCCGAGGCGAGCGGCGAGCTGGTGTTCGAGTGGATCGATGACAGCGGAATCCGCGGAGAAGAACGCGCAAGAATTACGGTCGAGTGACCGTAATTCTTGATCGAAAAATACATGAGTCGTCGCTTTCACACCGGAAGACCCCGCTTTTTCCTGGTGCTGTTTGTCATGGTTTTTGTGCCGGCCGTGCATGCGGCGGAGGCGCAAAAACCATCGCCGCTCAAGTCCGGCATCGAGTTCGCCAGCGCGGATGTGCGAAAACTCCAGGCCGACGACTTCGCCAACCCCGGCATGCTGTGGGTGGCGCGAGGCGAGAAGTTGTGGAGCGAGCCGGCGGGGATGAGCGAAAAATCCTGCGCGAGCTGCCACCAGGACGCGCGCGCGAGCATGAAGGGGGTGGCCGCGCGCTACCCGCGCGTTGACCCGGGCGCGGCGCGGCTCGTCAACCTCGAAGGCCGCATCAATCTCTGCCGTGTGCGCAATCAGCAGGCGGGGGGGCTTGAGCACGAGTCCGGCGAACTGCTCGCGCTGACGACCTACGTCGCGCACCAGTCGCGTGGCGTTGCAGTCGCCGTTACGCTGGATTGGCAGAACCGCGCGAACTTCGAGCGCGGGCGCGAGCTGTATCACCGCCGCATCGGGCAGATGAACCTGGCGTGCACGCATTGCCATGACCGCAGCTGGGGCAAGAAGCTGGCGGCTGAGACGGTGAGCCAGGGGCACGGCAATGCCTTCCCGGCGTACCGCCTCGAATGGCAGTCCGTCGGATCGCTGCAACGCCGGATCCGGGCCTGCTTCTATGGGCTGCGCGCCGAGATGCCGCCCTACGGCGCGCAGGAGCTGCTCGACCTGGAGCTGTACCTTGCCTGGCGTGGCAGCGGCCTGCCCGTGGAGGCGCCGGGAGTAAGACGCTGACCGTCAGGTCAACTTGCGCCCTTCAACCACGTCACCCGCACGCGGTCGTAGTCCTCGCCGCGCTCGATGAGCTCCTCGAGCCGCACGTGGGGCGTCTCACCGCCCATCAGGACTTCGTACTGGATGCCGGGATTGAAGCCATCGCGCTTCAACAGGATCTCGGGATTCGTGCCGGACGCCGGGCCCTCGCCGAGGATCAGGGCGTTGAGGTAGGTGAACCGGAACGAGCCGGACGAAGTCTGCCAGTTCTCGGCGCGCTCGGCGCCCT
>CAZFRR010000213.1:0-2248 GCA_964521405.1 uncultured Streptomycetaceae bacterium
CACGTTGAACTCCTTCTGCAAATCACGCTGCCACGCAAGCCGGCCCGTCTTGAGATCGAGGCAGGTCATGATGCAGGTCACGCCCACCGTGACGACACGACCGTCCGCGATCACGGCGCTGCCGCGCGGACCGTTGGCAAAGCCATAGCGGTCCTTGTAGCTGACCGGGTAATCGTGGCTCCAGAAGCGCCGCCCCGTCTCCGGATCGAGCGCCTCGATGGTTTCCTTTCCGTCGAGCGCATGGAAGATGACGGCGAATCCGCCGGCGATCGCGGGAGACGTGTAGCCCTCGCCCTTTTTCACCTCCCAGACGAGCGCCGGGCCGGTCTTCGGGAACTCGTGCAACAGGCGCGTTTCCGGCGACGTGGCGTCGTCACTGGGCCCAAGAACACGCGGCCAGTCCGACGTGTGCGCCTCCTTGCTCAGCGGCTTGGGCTTTGTGTGATACGTGAGCCGCTCGAAGGTCCGCGGCTCCGGCGCGGGCTGGTCCGCGAGTGCTTCGAACTTCGGCGGCTTGGGGTCGGCGAACGGTTCCGCGGCGCGGACGCCGGGAGCGAGAACGAGGAGGAAAAACCATCTGGACAGCGGCTTCATCTTTCATCAAGCTAGCAGCCTGTTGATTTACCCCTCATTTTGCGAGGTGGAGTTGCCACCCCTGATGTTCGCGTTCTGATTCGATGGAGATTTTCAAAACATGACAAGTCTTCACCATTTGTGCCCAAAAGGTTCTAATGAGTCGGCCGAACGACGTAACGCAGCGCAAAATGGCCTGCAGCGGTCCTGCGAGCCACTGTTTGGCGGTGCCAGTTCCGAAGATCGTGCGCAGCAGCAGGCTCAGGTTGAAGCTCAGCGCGGCGACAAGGTGACGCTTCGTCAGATTTTCACAGCCCCGAAGCGTGGCGCGACGCAATCCGCCGTGATCCAACACGTGGGCAAATCCTCGTTCGAGATGCTCGCCGCGTTTGCGCAGCAGCGCTTTGCCGCTCTTGCTGCGTGTGGCGCACGCGGCCCGGCGCAGCGTCCGGCGGTGCTCTGCGGGTGCATCCGCTCGTCGTCTCCCGGCATTGGGATCGGCAATCACCGTGCGCACATCGCAGCGTTGCAGTTGCGCAATTTGTTCCACCGCGAAGTAGCCTTCATCAGCCACCACGCTCACGCCGAGTTTCTCGCGCTCCTTGGTCTCGGGCACCACTTCGATGAGCGTGCCCACCGCTGCCAGCACGCGCTGCGCCATGCCCGCATCGTTGTCCGCGCAGTCTCCAGGACGCACCGCCACATCAATGATCGCCCCGCTCTCCAGGTCGCTCACATGCTCCGGTTTGTAAATCATGTCCGTGGCTCCATGCTTGGTGCGGCCCACCTTCGCTTCTTCATCGTGCGGATTGACCCAGTCCCGGTTGCTCGTCTTGCGCCCTTCGCGCTTCTTGTCAAAGCGCCGCACCGCCTTGGTGTCCTCGGGATCCACGCCGGCTTCTCGCGCGAGCCGTTTGACGTAGTCCCAATACTTCTCCTCGCTGTTGCGATGCTGCAACTCCCGCAGACTCGCGTTGGCCTCCAGCACACTCGAATCAATCCCCAGATGGCGTCCCTTGAGCAAACCGTGCGAACGCAACGCGCGAAGCAGCACCAGGTGCAGCGCGTCAAATTGCTCCAGCGAGAGCCGCTGGCGGATCACACTGAGGCTGGAATGATCCGGTGTGTTTTCCGTGAGGCTGTAACCCAGGAACCCGCGGATGGAAAAGGAGTCCGCACAGCGCGTGGCAATGGCACGCTCGCTGGGCAGGTTCTCGAAGAAACCCACCATGAGCATCTTCACATACACCACCGGATCAATCCCAGGGCGTCCGCCCTTGCTGGCGTCGGCGTAGGCCGGCTTGCAGACCTGCCAGACCTCCGTGGCAAAACCCATCTTCTCCAAAGTCTGGTTCACCCGCCGGTAGAAGCCATCCGGTGTCGCCGCCGGAAGTTCCTTGGCCATGATCCAAAACTCCCGCTGCTGCTCTGCTCCCATGTCACGTTGTTCAAACATGGGGGGAACATCTATCGTTCAACTTGCGCGTTTTTCAACAGGCTGCTAGCAGCTTGACACGCTTTTGAACCGCATTCTCGTCTCGCACCAAGATGACCATGCTCGCTCCCACTCGCCGCCAGGTCCTGCAGTCCGCCCTTGCGCTGGCGGCGACGTCACATCCCTTCGCCTCGTTCGCGCAGTCGAACGGAGGAGCGCCGAAGCAGAACCGTGGAGGAA
>CAZFRR010000214.1:0-1952 GCA_964521405.1 uncultured Streptomycetaceae bacterium
ATCATCAGGCGTTCAACCGGAACCGACGGTGCCGTGCAACGCGCGGGGATGAATGCGGAACGCCGGTTTATCTCCATGCGTTCGAACGGACACAACGGTGGCACAGGAGGGGATCATGCCGAACGAATTGTCCAAAAAGGAATTTAAGGCGCCGGCGCCGGTCGCCGGAAACGGACTGCTGGACCGCCGGACATTTCTGAGCGGCGGCGCGGCATTCGCCGCCGCCCTGACGGGATACAGCCTGGTCAAGCCCGCGGCCGCCGAGCCGCTGGTGGACGCGCCGTGGAGCAAGGTCGCGGGCAATCTCGTCACGGCTTACGGCCTGCCCTCGCGGTTCGAGAAGAAAGTCGCGCGCACCTTGAGCAACCCCAACGGCGAGCCGCGCACCCAGCACGCGCGCACGCCGCACCATCTTCTCAACGGCACCTTCACGCCGAATGCCCTGCACTTCGTGATTTCGCACTCCGGAGACCCCGATATCGATCCGGATCAGCATCGCCTGGTGATCCACGGGCTGGTGCGGCGCCCCCTGGTGTTCACGCTCGATGCGCTGGAGCGCTACCCGCTGGTGTCACGCATGTCGTTCGTCGAGTGCGGCGGCAACAGTTCGCCGTTGTTCTCAAAGGATCCGATCCAGGCCACGGTGCAGGCGCTGCACGGGCTCGTTTCCTGTGCCGAATACACCGGCGTAATGCTCTCCACCCTGCTCGAGGAGGCCGGCATCGATCCCAGGGCGAAGTGGCTCATCGCCGAGGGCGGAGACTCGCTGGCCCTGAGCCGCAGTGTGCCGATCGCCAAGGCGCTCGACGACGCCATGATCGTGCTCTACCAGAACGGCGAGCGGCTGATGCCCGGCAACGGCTACCCGATGCGCCTGCTGCTGCCCGGCTGGGAAGGCAACATGAGCGTCAAGTGGGTGCGGCGGTTGAAGCTCACCGAGCAGCCCGCCATGAGCTACTACGAGGCCCGCACCTACGCGCCCATCCTGCCGGACGGCAAGGCCTACAACTTCTACTTCCTGCAGGAGGTGAAGTCTTTCATCACTCACCCGTCGTTCGGGCTGAAAATGAACGTCCCCGGCTACTACGAGATTTCCGGCCTCGCCTTCTCGGGCAACGGCCGCATCTCCAAAGTCATGGTCTCGGCCGACGGCGGCAGGACCTGGGCGCAGGCGGCGCTGCAGGAACCGGTGCTGTCCAAGGCCTTCACGCGCTTTCGCGTGCCGTGGCGCTGGGACGGCGGTCCCGCGGTATTGCAAAGTCGCGCCTGGGACGAGGCCGGCCACGTGCAGCCGACCCGCGCCGAGATCGTGGCCGCGCGGGGACAGAGCGCGCGGACGCCGCCGGTCACGGCGTTCATCAGCCAGCACTACAACGGCCCGACCAGCTGGGCGATCGAACGCACCGGGGAGGTGAAGCATGTTTATGCGTAACCTTCCGCGCGTCATCGCGCTGCTTGCGCTGGCTCTCGCTCCGGGCGCTGCCACAGCTCAAGGGCCGAACCTCGGGAAGCCGGTCAGCCCTGCGGAGATCGCTGCCTGGGACATCAGCGTTTCGCCGGACGGCAGCGGCCTGCCTCCCGGCAGCGGCACCTCAGCCCAGGGCGCAAAGATCTACGCGGAGAAATGCGTCGCGTGCCATGGCGAAGAAGGCAAGGGCGGCCGCAACATCGCGCTGGTCGGCGGCGCCCCGATCCGGAACCTGGATTCGGCACGGACCATTGCCAACTTCTGGCCCTACGCCACGACGATTTTCGACTACACGCGGCGCGCGATGCCGTGGCAGCTGCCGAGGACGCTCACCAACGACGAGGTTTACGCCTTGACCGCCTACATCCTGGCGATGAACAAGATTATTGCCGACAGCGACGTGATGAACGCCGAGACTTTGCCCAGGGTGAAGATGCCGAACCGGGACGGCTTCATGCCCCGCTTCCCGGAAAAGATGCCGTAA
>CAZFRR010000215.1:0-19264 GCA_964521405.1 uncultured Streptomycetaceae bacterium
GGGAAGGCTCGAGCCTCCCCTCTCAGCTTGGGAGAGGGGCGGGGGTGAGGATGGACGCAGAGGAAATTCAACTTTAGCCACGAGCCGTAGATAACAGGTTTTTTTTCCGTGCGGCACTACCTGCTAGACTTGTTGCCGGGAGGAAATCAGGTGGAGGAGAAAAAAACCGACATGGCGGTGCTGTTCGCTGATGTGAGCGACAGCACCCGTCTCTACGAATCGCTCGGGGACACCGCCGCCTTCGGCAGCGTGCGAGAGATCATCGGATTGCTGAGGGGCATCACGGAAGCGTTCAACGGGCGCGTGGTGAAGACCATTGGCGACGGCCTGATGTGCGCTTTCCCGAGCGCGGATGGGGCGGCCAATGCGGCCGGCGAAATGCAGCGGAGCATTGCCCTGCGCCCGCCGTTGCAAAGCGGGAAAATGCTGACGATCCGGGTCGGTTTCCACTACGGGCCCGTGATACAGGACGGGGAGGACGTATTCGGCGACAGCGTCAACGTGGCCGCGCGCATGGCGGGGCTCGCGCTCTCCGGGCAGGCGCTCACGGATGCCGAAACCGTCGCGGCGTTATCCAGCCAGATGCGCGAATCCACGCGCCAGATCAACGCCATGCCGGTGAAGGGCAAGGCGGAAGAGGTCGAGGTCTACGAGCTGCTGTGGCAGGTGAGTTCCGACCGCACCGTGATTCCGGGCCGCACTCCCGCGCCTGTTTCCGTGCCGGGCGGGGGCCCCGGCATCAAGCTCACGCACCGGGGCAAGGTGCTCACGTTCAAGGAAAACGTTTACTTCGGGCGCGAGGCGGCCGGCAACCACGTGGTGATCACGGATCCGATGGCTTCCCGGCGCCATGCCAAGCTCGAGCTGCGCGCCGGCAAGTTCGTGCTGGTGGACCAGAGCAGCAATGGCACCTTCGTCATCATCGGCTCGGCGAACGAGATGCGGCTGAAGCGGGAAGAGATGATGCTCTACTCGAGCGGCCGGTTCGCCTTCGGCCACAGCACGGCCGAGCCGGGGGCGGAGGTGGTCGAGTTCAGCTGCGATGCCAAGTAAGCCTTCGCCGCCGTAAAAAAACAATAATCGAACCGCCAAGACCGCCAAGAAAGGCAGAAAAATATATTAACCGCCAAGACGCCATGACGCCAGGAAGAACAGAAACAGCAATTGAACCGCCAAGACGCCATGTCGCCAAGAAGAACAGAAACAATAATTAAACCGCCAAGACGCCGAGGCCGCCAGGAAGAACAGAAACAATAATTAAATCGCCAAGACGCCATGACGCCAGCAGTACAAAACGGGAATTGAAAAAAGAAACGAGAACTCTCTGAGGCTGATCCGAATTAAACAGGCCGGGCAGATGCCCGGCCTTATTAATGTTGGATCTCCTTGGCGCCTTGGCGTCTTGGCGGTTAAATAATCGTCTTGATCTGCTTGGCGGTTGATCCAGCTTAACGCCGAGCCAGCCAGCTGACCGCGGTCAGGTTCACCGCGTTCATCCAGAACACCGGCACCATACCGAACGTCGCGCCAAGCGCCCCCGCCGCCAGCGGTATCACGATGCGGGAAATATTGTTGAAAGTCAGGCGCAGGCCCGTGACTTCCCCGGTGCGCCCGGCCGGCGAGCGCTCGTAGGAAAGGGTCATCGAGAGCGGCTGGCCGACGCCGGTCCCGAGCCCGATGACCATCGAAATCAGCATGAGCAGGTAGACGTTGCGCAGGAACGGCAGCAGCAGGAAGGCGCACGCAGCCAGCAACATGAAGGCGAACAGCACCTGCTCCGGGCGCAGCCTGCGCAACACGAGCGGAAGAAAGAAGCGAGACAGGAAGGTGGCGGTGGCGTAGCTTGCCAGTATCACCCCGATGGTGGAGGCGTTGAGGCCGATGGAATGCCCGAACACGGGCATGTAGAAACCATAGAGCTCGTACGACGCTACCATCATGCCGCTCATGATTACGAGCCGCCTCAAGCCTGCATCCCGCAGCAGATCGAGAGTGCGCCCTTCCTGCTTTTCCGATTTCGCGGTGTGCACCTGCGTGAGCCGGGGGTAGAAAGTCAGCACGGCGATGGGGAACGCTGTCAGCAGCGCAAAGATCAGGAAAGCGCGCGCGTGGCCGGCGTAGTCGATGGAAAAACCGGCGATCATCGGTCCGATGAAGGATGAGACCGAATAGCCGATCGTCAGCATGCTGAAATTGCGCGCCCGGTGTTCGGGTCGCCCGTACGCCCCGGTGAGGTTCTGTATCGAGACGTTGTAGAACACGAATGCCGCGCCCATCAGCATGGCGGTGGCGAACAGGGCGGGAAGCTGCTGCCACGCGTATCCGCAGAGCATGGCAAGGGTGGTGAAAAGGGCGCCGATCAGCATGGGAACACGCATGCCGATGGTGTCGGCGAGACGGCCCGAGTAGACGCCGAGCAGTAGCGGCAGCAGGGCGTAGAGCGCGGCGATGTTGCCGATCAGGAACTGGCTCGCGCCCAACTCGAGCGCCAGGAGCGACACCACCACCTTGCTGCCGATGTAGCAGCTGTGAATCGCGATGCTGATCAGGACAATCAGAAACATACGTATCTCAGTTTCAAGTTCGGAGTTCCGGGTTCAAAGTTCCGAGTTCCGAGTTTAAACTCGCGAGCGGCAGCTCGCGCTGACGACCTTGAACCTTGTTGAACCTTGAACCTTGAACCTTGAACCTTGAACCTTGAACCTTGAACCCGGAACCCGGAACCCGGAACCCGGAACCCGGAACCCGGAACCCGGAACCCGGAACCCGGAACGCCCCAGGCACATCAGCCGACCTCGTTATTTCCACGTCTGCCGAGCATGGCCATTACGGTGGCGTATGCATAAGCGTGCGCCTGGGGCCATTTGCTGGCGCGGGGACCGGCGACGTTCAGTAACGAGATGCCGTGGCCCGCGACAAACGCTGCGAGCTCGCGAGCGGCTTCTTCAGTGCTCAGCCGCTCTGCATTGAGGAGTTCGCACGGCTTGTCGCGCTTTACGCAATATTCCAGGGTCAGGCGCGTGCCGCCCTCCAGCGCGCCGAAGTAAAGGATGGCCGTGCCGTCGCTGTCTTGCACGTTGGCGAGCGTGCGTTTTTCGTAGCTGCTGCCGGCAAGCTCGGTCAACGGGTAGCGGGCGGATATCGGCCCGTCTTCCGAGATGCGGCCCTCGGGCGCCCAGCCGCCGCAGGGGAATCCCGCGTCGAGCGCAGCATCGAGCGCGCCGCGGTCAACTCCGGTCTGGCCGCCGGAGATGATTTTCTTCAAAGCCATGAAATCCGTGATCCGTTGCTCGTTACTCATCCCGCGAAAAACCAGCCGTAGTGGCAGCAACTACTGGCTGCCGTACAACGAGCAACGAGAAACGAAAGCCCGCCGCGTGAATTACAATATTGCGAGTTTACCCGTTGGCTGACCGTTAGGTCGCGCAACGGCGTCATCGAGTCCAGTCCGTGAACTATCAAAGCTCTCAATATTGCAGACTTGCGGGCGCGCGACCGTGAGCGGCGTCCATGGGTGTATCCGGCACGCGCTCGCATGAAGGATCGATAGGAGACGGGATGGGCATCACTCAACAAATCTGCGAGATCATCACTGGCATCGACTACAAGGACCTGGGCGAGGACTGCGTGGACCGCGTCAAGCGGGTGATCAAGGATGGACTGGCGGTTGCGGTTGCCGGTGCCGATCAGCAGCCCGTGAAAATCGCCGCCGCGCATGTGGCCGACTACGGGGCCAGGCCGCAGTCGACGGTGTGGATGCATGGATTCAGGACCTCGCCGGCCTACGCGGCGCTCGTCAATGGCATGGCGACCCATGTGCTCGATTTCGAGCCGATGTGGAGCCCGCCGACGCATTCCGTGTCTCCCACCGTGCCGGTGGCGTTTGCGCTCGCGGAGGCCAGGGGCGGTAGCGGCAGGCAGATCGTGACCGCGGTGGCGAAGGGACTGGAGATTCAGGGGCGCTTGCAGTATGCGGGCGACCAGTATGTGCCGGAAGAGCTCCTGTTTCATCCGCCGGGCGTGTCCGGGGTGATGGGCGCCGTGGTCACGGCCGGCCACCTGCTCAAGCTCGACGCCGACCGGCTGCGTCACGCCATGGGCATCGCCGGCTCGCGTGCGGGCGCGTTGCTCGCGAATATCGGGTCCATGACCAAATCGACCCATTGCGGCAACGCGGGCGCGTCGGGGCTCGACGCGGCGCTGCTGGCGCGCCGCCGATTTACTGCGAACATGGACATACTGGAAGCACACAAGGGCGTCATCGAGACGTTCTACCGGAAGCGTTTCGACGTCGACCGCTTCCTGGCATACGGCAAGCCGTACCGCGTGGTCGATCCGGGGCATGCGATCAAGCTCTATCCATCGCAATACGCAACCCAGTTTTCCATCACCGCGGGCCTGGAAATCCATGAACAGGTCCGTGATCCGCGCCGCATCTCGCGCATCAAAATCAACGGTCCCGTGATGCAGTACGTCGATCGTCCGGCCCCGGATTCCGGGCTGGACGGTAAATTCAGCCTTCAGTACACCGCTGCCGCCGCCATTCTCGACGGAACGGTCACGATCGGCACCTTCTCCGACCAGCGGCGCTTCCGCAAAGACATGGTCGACATGCTGGGCAGGACCAGCCTGACACAGGATCCTTCGATACCCAACGACCTGCACGGCATGCGGGTGGAAATTACCGTGGAGACGGTTGACGGCGCCAGGCACCATGCCGTGTGCAAGGGCCCGAAGGGCACCTGGGGCATGCCGCCGTTGCGGGCGGAGGACCATCTGGTCAAACTACGGGATTGTTTCAGCCGGGTGCTGCGGACGCGTGACATGGAAGAAGTGCTCGCCAGGCTGGATCGGCTGGAGCGGCAGAATTCCGACGGCGTTCGGGCTATCGTGCGCCTGATCGCAGGTCGGAAGGGCGCGCGCGGCCGCAGGGCAACGCCCGCAGCGCGCTACCGGAGAACGAAATGACCGCCCAATCCGCCTTCTGTTTCTGGCTGGCTGCCGTCCCGGTATTCGTGGGGACCGCGTGGGCGCAGCACTATCCGGTCAAACCCATCCGCTTCATCATTCCGCAGGCGGCGGGCGGCTCCACGGACACCCTGTCGCGCATCGTCGGACAAAAGCTGTCCGACGCCCTCGGGCAGCAGTTGATCGCGGACAACCGGGCGGGCGCGAACGGCATCATCGGAACGGACCTGGTCGCCAAGGCGCCGGGCGACGGCTATACGCTGCTCGCAGGCGGCACGGCGACCATTTCCATCAACGTCAGCCTGTACCAGAAGATTCCCTATAACCCGCAAAGGGATTTCACTCCTGTCGTCAACATCGCCTGGTCCACGAGCGTGTTGGTGGTGCATCCGTCGGTTCCAGCGAAGACGATTGCCGACCTCATCGCTCTGGCCAGGACGAAGCCCGGCGATCTGCGCTACGCCTCTGCCGGCATCGGCAGCTCCCCGCACCTCTCGGCGGAAGTATTTCGTACGACGACCGGGACCCAGATCGTTCACGTGCCGTACAAGGGCAGCACGCCCGGGGTGACGGCCACCGTCAGCGGCGAGACATCGTTCATGTTCACGGGCATTGCTTCTGTACTCGCCCATGTCAGGAGTGGCCGCCTGCGGGCCTTGTCCGTGAACGGACCCAAGCGTTCATCGGCGTTGCCCGAAGTGCCGACCGCCGGCGAATCGGGCTTGCCCGGCTTCGAAGTGGACTTCTGGATCGGCATCCTGGCGCCTGCTGGCACGCCGCCGGCGGTGGTGACGCGCCTGAACGCGGAAGTCAACCGGATCCTCGCGCAGGATGACGTCCGGGAGCGGCTCATCGTGCTGGGAACGGAGCCGATCGGCGGCTCGCCCCAGCAGTTCGCGGCGCTCATCAAGAAGGACATCGCGCGCTGGGCCGAGGCGATCCGGGCATCCGGGACGAAGGCGGAGTAGGGCCGATTTATTCGAATTGATAGAGGAGCAGGCAATGAAACAGGTCAAGATACCCGCGGTTTTCATGCGCGGCGGCACCAGCAACGCCGTCGTATTCAACGCGAAAGACCTGCCGGCCGACCGCGCGCAATGGGACGAGATATTTCTCGCGGCAATCGGCAGCCCCGACCCCTACGGCCGCCAGCTCGACGGCATGGGCGGTGGCGTGTCCTCGCTCTCCAAGGTGTGCGTGGTCGGGCCTTCCAGCCGGCCCGATGCGGATATCGATTACACCTTCGCCCAGGTGCAAGTGAAGGAGGCCAAGGTCGAATACGGCGCCAATTGCGGCAACATGTCCTCCGCGATGGGGCCGTTCGCAGTGGACGAGGGGCTGGTGAAGGCCTCCGGCAAGGAAGCACTGGTGAAGGTGCACAACACCAACACGAAGAAGATCATCTGGTCGCGCTTCCCGTTGGACGACGGGCTGTCGGCGGTGGATGGCGAGCTTGCCATTCCCGGGGTGGCCGGGACGGGCGCGCCGGTGAAGCTCGAGTTCCGCGAGCCGGGCGGCGCGACCACCGGCAAGCTGCTACCTACGGGCAACGTCGCGGACGTGCTCGACGTCCCGGGCCTCGGCAAGGTCCGCGTTTCCATGGTGGACGCGGCCAACGCCTGCGTGTTCGTGCGCGCGGCCGATCTCGGCATCAAGGGAACGGAATTACCGGACGAGATCGACGCTAACCCGGAACTCCTGAAAAAGCTCTCCGCGATCCGCATTGCCGCTTCGGTCGCGATGGGCATCGCAAAAACGCCGGAAGAAGCCGCGAAACGGATGGCAGTGCCGTTCGTCGGATTCGTTGCGCCGGCCCAGGACGGGAAGACTTTGACGGGGGAAACGATCAAGGCGGCCGAGGTGGATATCACCGGCCGCATGATGTCCAACGGGCAGCCGCACCGCGCGCTGCCGTTGACCTGCACGCTGTGCATGGCGGTCGCCGCGAGGCTGGAAGGCAGCGTGGTGCATGAGACGGCGCGCCCGAACGGGAATCCAGAAGCGGAAATCCGCATCGCCATGCCGTCCGGGGTGCTGACCGCTGCGGCGAGCGTGCGCAAGCTGGAAGGACAGTGGTTCGCCGAGCAGGGCGCTTTCTACCGCACTCAGCGGCGCCTGTTCGAGGGCCAAGTTTTGGTCCGCGCGTCGCGCGTACCAAAACTTATTGCCGCTCGCGCGAGCGGCAAGCGCTAAGCTACGTGATCGATCGTTTTCGGGGCAGGTTCATGAATCTTCGGCGCTGCACGCTAGCCGCGATCTGGCTCGCGTGGTTGCCAGCGCTGTCCGCTGCGGATGCCGTGGCGCAGGCTTATCCCAGCCGCGTTATACGCATGGTGGTCCCGCTTGCGGCGGGCGGCGGCACCGACCTGACCGGGCGCATCGTGTCCCAGAGGCTCTCGGAGCAGTTGGGCGTCGGCATCGTCGTGGAGAACCGGCCGGGCGGCGGCAGCGTGATCGGCACCGAGGTGGTCGCGAAAGCCGCGCCTGACGGCTACACGCTGATGACGATCTCGCCCGAGTTCTCGATCAACCCCAGCCTGCTGAAAAGCCTGCCGTACGACCCCTACAGGGATTTCGCCTGCATCTCGCAGCTCACATCCGGGCAGTACTTCCTGTCCACGCATCCGTCGGTGCCGATCAAGTCGGTTAAAGAGTTGATCGCGCTGGCCCGCTCCCGGCCCGGCCAGGTCACCTATGGCTCCTCGGGCAACGGCAGCGCCAACCACCTGGCCGGCGTGCTGTTCCAGGGACTGACCGGAACGAAGTTGATCCACGTGCCTTTCAAGGGCGCCGGGCCTGCGGGCAACGCACTCATGAGCGGCGAGATCGATTTCATGTTCAGTAGCACTTCGGCGGCGATGTCGGCGGTCAAGTCAGGGCGGCTCCGCGCGGTCGCGGTGACCGGGCCGAAACGATTGTCGCTTACGCCGGACATTCCCACCGCGGTCGAGGCGGGCGTTCCGGGGTTCGTGGTGACCGGCTGGTACCTGATGATGGCGCCCGGCGGCACCCCGCGCGACATTCTGGCCAAGCTCAACGCGGAGGTCGTAAAAGCCGTGCACAGCCCTGCGGTCAAGGAGCGCTTCGCGACGCTTGGCACCGAACCGGTCGGCAGCTCACTCGAGGAGTGCGCGGCCTTTGTCCGCTCGGAGATTCAGAAGTGGGAGAAGGTGGTGAGAGCGTCCGGCGCCAAGGCTGACTATTGAGAATTACGAAACCGCGTGACCATCAAGAGCAGGCCGTGCGACGTAACCACCCCGTCCGCTTCGCGTCCACCCCTCCTTGAAAAGGAGGGGAGAAAAAAATACCTTCCCCTCCTGCCTGAGGAGGGGTGGCGTGAAACGCCGGGGTGCTGGGAGCTGCATGAGGAGGGGTGCCTCTGGAGGAGACGGGGTGGTGTGGTCGCGCGTCACGCGGATATGTAAAGCTCAATAGTTGTCGGAAGACGTAAAGTGGGGACACAAAGGACACAAAGGACACCAAGGAAGACGGAAAGAACGATTTCCCGTTTAGCCTTAGTATCCTTTGTGGTTCAAGAATTCAGGCTGCGCTTTTTTTCGGGGTGCGGTCTTTCTTCGCCCAGTAGTCGGGTGAAGCCTTGGCTTTCGCCAACGCTTCGGCGGTCTCGAAGCCGGGCGCCATCGAAGCCGCAGTTCCCACCATCACCTGGTGATGCTCGATGTTGAGCAGCCTGAGCCAGCTCTGCTGCCCCATGGTGAGCGCGATGAAACAGCCGAGCTCGACGAGCTCCGGCTCGCTGAAATGCTGGTGCATGCGTTTCCAGAACTTGTCGTCGGTGTCGAGCCGCCACGTGATGGCCTCGGCGTAGGCCAGCGCCGCTTTTTCGCGCTCACCGTACTTCGCGGACTTCTCGAAATTGACGAGATCGTCCACCTTGGCCTCGTTAACCTTGCCGGCATCGGCCGCCTGGATCGAGCGCTGGTTGCCGCAGAACTCGCAGGTCACCGCGCGCGAAACGTAGAGGCGGGTGAGTTCCTTGATAGCGTGGTCGCACACGCCGGTGTGGAAGATGTCGCGCCAGGAGTTGGCGAACGCCCAGAACGCCCCCGGCACGTGAGCGCGCACCGCCGAGCTTTCCGGGCGTGGCGTGCCCATCTTCGCGCACCGTTCCATCTCGGCGCGCATTTCCGGCGTCATCTTTTCCAGCGGGATGTAGCTGATTCTCTGTTTGGCCATGGTGTGACTCCTCAAGCCGCGGTCGATGACGGCATTATACGAGCGAATCGAGAGCAAGGATGAACGTGGAACGTGGAAGGATGACCTGCGCGCTCTGCGCGCCAAAGCAGGTCCCGGCCTCTCGTTACCTTCGGCCGGTTGCTGCGAAAAAAGTCAGCCTTTCCGACCGGACGGCAGTGAAAGGGAAGGACCCTTCCTTCACGCGCAGCGTGGGGTCATCCTTCCACGTTCCACGTTCATCCTTCAGGACGGTCACCGCGTCACCGGCTTCAGGGCGCCCCCCGGCTTCAAGAGCAGTGCGAGCGGAACGGTGAGGAATATGGCGATGCCGATTATGGTCATCACCATTTCTAC
The DNA here is from genome assembly GCA_964521405.1 of uncultured Streptomycetaceae bacterium. Classification (GTDB taxonomy): domain Bacteria; phylum Pseudomonadota; class Gammaproteobacteria; order Burkholderiales; family SG8-41; genus SG8-41. The sequence goes on from CAZFRR010000215.1 coordinate 9,520, forward strand.
GCCGTAGAGGTCCCCGATCAGCCCGTAGCCGAGCGGGGCGGCGATGCCACAGATTGAGCCCAGGGTGTAGAAGAACCCGAATGCACGGGCGAGGCGATCCTTGTCCACGAACTCGCCAAGGGTGGCGTAGAGCACCGACGAGGTGCCGTTTAACACGATGCCGATCAGCGGCAGCAAAATGAACGATGCCGCGGCCGGCAGCGCGAGCGTTGCGAGGACGCCGCAACCGGTTGCCACCTCGGTGATGATGATCATGCGCACGATGCCGAGCCTCTCGGCGAGGAAGCCGCAGGCGAGCTTGCCCGCCATGCCGCCGACGAGGATCAACGGCACCGAGAGCACGGCCCATCCCTCCGGCAGGCCCTTCGACAGCAGCACGAATGCGATGAAGGTCAGCACGCCCGTGCGCGTGCTCGAATCGATAACCTCGATCAGGCATAGCGCCGTGAACCCCCGCCGGTCGCGGATGCCCCAACCGGCAGTCTTTGCCGCAGGTGTTATTTGGCCTGCTGTGACTCTCCCATCGCGCGTATTGGTAAGGAAAAAGAATATTGCGATTGCAGTCACGACACCCAGCAGGCCAAATCCGACCACCGGCGCCTGCCAGGAGATGCCGGCCAGCAAACACAGGCTGACGATGCCGCCGAAGGCGAACTTGCCCACGTCGCCGAAAAAATTGTAGGTGCCGAGCGCGAAGCGCCGGCCGTCGCCGGGGTAGGCGTGCGAGATGATGGTGGAGGAGAGCGGGTGCTGGACCGCCGAGCCGACGCCCACGAAGAAGAGCGCGATCAGGATGGCCCAGAAGCCGGGGGCGTAGCCGAGCGCCAGGAACGCGCAACCCGCAATCAGCGTGCCGAGCGCCAGCAGGTTGCGCTCGCCGAAGCGCTCGGCGATCAGTCCGGCGGGGATCTGGAGCGACGCCATTGCCACGCGGTGCGCGGAACGGATCATCCCGACCTGGGCGAGCGACAGGCCGAAGGTCTGCGCCAGCAGCGGCAGCAGCACGTAGGTGACGTCGGAGAACCCGTCGTGCAGGGTGTGGGCCGCGCAGCAGGTGGCGAGGGTGCGTTTTGGCCGGGTCATGGTCGATTTTGTGGCAATCATAACAGGCTGTAAAATCCACCGAATCCATGATCTACGTCATCTGCACCTTCGGGGGACTTTTCGTCGCGTTGTGCTTCGCGATGCTGTACGTCTCCTACCGCGAGCGGCACGTCGGCATGTTCATCATGGGGGTGACCTACGGCACCTCCGGGGTGCTCGCGATCATGCTGCCGCACTGGTGGCCGATCGCCGCCGGCTTCTTCCTGGTGTGGCTGCTGAGGTTCATGGGGCTCGAGCCGCGCGTGGAGCCGAAGGAGGGTGACTCAGTTGAAACGGCTGAACCGCCAAGTCAAAGACAGGAATTGAACCGCCAAGGCCGCCAAGAAGAGAAAAATTAATAATTTGAACCGCCAAGGCGCCAAGGCGCCAAGACGCCAAGAAAGACAAATCAATAATCGAACCGCCAGATTCGCTAAACACGCCAAGAGTGGAAGGAATCAAAACCCAGCCCATCACGGGTATGATATTTGGCGATTTTTCTGATTATTGGAAGTGAAGATTTTCTGTACTGAATTTCATGGCGTCATGGCGTCTTGGCGGTTCAATTTGTATTTGAGTTTTTCTTCTCTGCGGTTCAGCTTTTTTCAGGGATGCCGTAACCGCCCCCGCCCGGCGTTTCGATAACGAACACGTCCCCCGCGTTCATTTCGATCTGATTGCACGCACCCAGTTCCACTACCGCGCCGCTCGCCTGCTTCACCCAGTTTCGCCCCACGGCGCCGGGCTTGCCGCCCGCCATGCCGTAAGGCGGCACGCGGCGGTGGCCGGAGAGGATCGCGGCGGTCATTGGTTCGAGGAAACGGACGCGGCGGATGGCGCCGTCGCCGCCGCGCCACTTTCCCGCGCCGCCGCTGCCGCGCCGGATTGCGAACTCCTCGACCAGCACCGGGTGGCGCCACTCCAGCACCTCGGGGTCGGTCAGCCGCGTGTTGGTCATGTGGGTGTGCACGCAATCGGCGCCAGGAAAGCCGTCGCCGGCGCCCGAGCCCCCGCAGATGGTCTCGTAGTACTGATGGTGGTCGTTGCCGAAGGTGAAGTTGTTCATGGTGCCCTGGGAGGCGCCCATCACGCCGAGCGCGCCGTAGAGCGCGTCGGTCACGCATTGCGAAGTCTCGACGTTGCCCGCCACCACCGCCGCCGGGTAACGGGGGTTCAACAGGCAACCTTCCGGGACCACCACCTTGATCGGCTTCAGGCAGCCGGCGTTCAAGGGGATGTCGTCGTTTACCAGGGTGCGGAACACATACAGCACGGCCGACATCGTGACTGCTTTCGGTGCGTTGAAATTGCTCTCGAGCTGGCTGGAAGTCCCGGTAAAGTCGATCAGCGCGCTGCGAGTGCTCTTGTCGAGCGTGATTTCCACCCGTATCACTGCGCCGTTGTCCATCTCGTAAGCGAATGTGCCGTCCTTCAATACGTCGATCACGCGCCGCACCGATTCCTCGGCGTTGTCCTGCACGTGGCGCATGTAAGCCTCAACCACGTCGAGCCCGAAGTGCTCCACCGCGCGGCCGAGCTCGGTCACGCCCTTCTGATTGGCGGCGATCATGGCCGTGAGATCGGCAAGGTTCTGCTCCGGATTGCGCGCCGGGTAACGCGCGCCGATCAGCAGGGCGCGCGTCTCTTGCTCCCGCAGCTTGCCCCCCGAGACCAGCTTGAAGTTGTCGATCAGCACGCCTTCCTCATCGAGGTGGCGGCTGTCGGGGGGCATCGATCCGGGGGTGATGCCGCCAATGTCAGCATGGTGCCCGCGGCACGCCACGTAAAAGAGGATTCGAGGCGCGGCGAGCGTAGAGCGAGTGGCGTTTACGGCGGCCGACGGCTCCATCTCGATGTCTTGCGATGTCAATTCGGTCGGCCGCCGTTCGAAGACCGGCGTGATCACTGTGATGTCGGGCAGGTGCGTGCCGCCGTGGTAGGGGTTATTCAGCATGTAGGCGTCCCCAGGCCGCATCTTTCCCGCATTTTCGGTGGCGATCACGCGCACGCTTTCGCCCATGGCGCCCAGGTGCACGGGCAGGTGAGGAGCGTTGGCGATGAGTCCGCCCGCGGTGTCGAAGAGAGCGCAGGAGAAGTCGAGCCGCTCCTTGATGTTGACCGAGTGCGCGGTGTTGGCGAGCGTCACCCCCATTTGCTCGGCAATGGCCATGAACAGGTTGTTGAAGATTTCGAGCATGACCGGGTCGGCCTTCGTGCCGATCGCCTCGCGTTTCGGCCGCGGCACGCTGCGCTCCAGGACCAGATGGTTGAGCGGGGTCACCTGCGCCCGCCATTGCGGCTCGATCACCGTCGTCGCATTGGCTTCGGCGATGATGGCTGGTCCCGCAATGGTGTCACCAGGGCGGAGTTGCTCGCGACGATACACCGGGGCCTCGTGGGGCGCGCCGCCACTGAAGAGGCGCACCCTGCGCTCAGGCAACGCGGGGCCGGCGCGTGGGGGCAGGCTGGCGAAAGTCTCGCGCACGGGCACACCGCTGCCAGTCGCTTCGGCCGAGACCGCTTCCACCACCAGCGCGCGGCCGGGCATGAGGAAGCTGAAGCGGCTCCGGTATTCCGCCTCGAATTCCCCGATCATTTCCTCCAGCGAACCGAAGGCGACGAGGATGGCCGTGTCGGTGCCCTCGTAGCGCAGATGGGCGTGGCGGGCGATGGCGATGCTCTCCTGCGGCACACCCTGGGCGGTCACTGCGTGGCGCGCGTCAGCAGCGAGCTTCTCCAGGAGCGCCTGGAGCTGCGGCATGGCGCCGGCTTCGAGCCGCGTCTCGACCGCCTGCTCGAGGATAGCGCTGATGTCGGCGAGGCCCATGCCGTAGGCGGAGAGCACGCCGGCATAGGGGTGGATGAACACACGCGGGATCGCCAGCGCATCCGCGACCAGGCAGGCGTGCTGGCCGGCAGCCCCGCCGAAGCAGCACAAGGTGCAGACGGTGACATCGTGCCCGCGCTCGATTGAAATTTTCTTGATGGCGTTCGCCATGTTGTCCACGGCGACGCGCACGAATCCTTCCGCGATCGCCTCGGGGGTGCGCGATTCACCGGTGGCCGCGCGGATATCCGATGCGAGCCTGTTGAACTTTTCCCGCGCGACTTCGGCATCAATCGGGGCATCACCTGTGGCCCCAAACACGCGCGGGAAAAAATCGGGCTGAATCTTGCCGAGCAGCACGTTGGCGTCGGTCACTGTCAGCGGCCCCCCCTGGCGGTAGCAGGCCGGGCCCGGGTTGGCGCCGGCGGAATCCGGGCCGACCCGGTAGCGAGCGCCGTCGAAGTTTAGAATCGAGCCCCCGCCGGCTGCCACCGTGTGGATCGCCATCATCGGCGCGCGCAGCCGCACGCCCGCCACGACGTTGTCGAAAGTGCGCTCGAAGGGGCCGTGGCAATGCGACACATCGGTGGAGGTGCCGCCCATGTCGAAGCCGATGATGTGGTCGAAACCCGCGGCGAACGCCGTGCGCGCGACTCCGACCACGCCGCCGGCAGGGCCCGAGAGCACGCTGTCCTTGCCCTGGAACGAATGCGCCGAGGTGAGGCCGCCGTTCGATTGCATGAACATCAGCGGCACGCCCGGCAGGTCGCGCGCGATGCGCTCGACGTAGCGGCCAAGCAGCGGCGAGAGGTAGGCATCCGCCACGGTCGTATCGCCGCGGGATACCAGCTTCATCAGCGGGATGACCTCGTGGGATGCCGAGACCTGGGTGAAGCCCGCCGCGCGCGCGAGTGCCGCGAGGCGCTGCTCGTGGGCGGGGTAACGGTAGCCGTGCATCAGCACGATGGCGGCTGCGCGGTAGCCGCGCTCGAAGGCATCCTGGAAGTCGCGCCGCGCCCGGGCTTCGTCAAGCGGCTGCAGAATCTCGCCGCGTGCGGCCACGCGCTCGGTCACTTCGCAGACCATGCCGTAGAGCAGTTCCGGCAGCACGATGCGGCGCTCGAAGATGCGCGGGCGGTTCTGGTAGCCGATCCGCAACTGGTCGCGGAAGCCCCTGGTTATGAACAGCGCCGTGGGCTCGCCCTTGCGTTCGAGGAGCGCGTTGGTGGCGAGCGTGGTGCCCATCTTGACGACGGCGATGCGCGCCGCGGGTATCGTGCTTCCGCGCGGCGCGCCAAGCAGGTCGCTGATGCCGGCGAGCGCTGCGTCATCGTAATGCTGCGGGTTTTCGGACAGCAGCTTGTGAGTGACGAGCGCGCCGTCGGGACGCAGTGCGACGATATCGGTGAATGTGCCGCCGCGGTCTATCCAGAACTGCCAGCGGTCATGAGAGGGGGCGGTTGCAGCCACAAGGCATGATAACAGCCGGGATCAAGGCTGAAACCGGCGAGGAGCCGGCAGCCGCCCGGGCGCGCCGCTGTATCAAGGCATGCGGGAGGACTCGCTCCTCACCGTGGCCAACTTCGCCGCTCTACTTGCGCTGAGTCTCTGGCCCGGGGTATTCCGGGTCAGGGGAATTCGTAGCGCACTGCCAGCAGCAGCTCGTTGCTGCGCAGCTTCCCGGTTGCTGACGTCGTCATGCCGGAGCCAGAAAAGTTTCCGACCTGGTCGGCGCCCACGGGTTTCTTGAACTCTCCCATGTCAGCGTAGCGGTAGGAGACGTCCAGTACCCAGCCTTTGACGAGAGAGATCGCCGCGCCGAGGGTCGCCTGCCACGCAGTGGAATTGTTGGTGGAGCCGTCGTTCAGGACGCCCGTGCAGCAGCCTGGATCAGTCCATCGCAACGCGTCCATCTTGTTCTTGCTGCGCCCGACAGCCAAGCCGGCAAAGGGCTGGACCTGACCGGCGATCTTGTACGGAAAGTCCAGGAACCCGGAAACCATCATGGCGTCGGAGCTGACAGTGGGGTCGTAATAGGTCCCGGCGGGATCCCATCCCGATAGATTGTAGCCGCCACGGCGCTGATAGCCGACATCAACCCGGAACATCGGGCTGATGCGGTAGCCGACCGACACGCCGAACACGGGCGACGAGCCCAGGCTGTCGAGGGTGCCGCCGCAAGTGGTAGCGGTGACATACAGGAAGCAGTCGGGTGAACTGGGATTGTCTTCCTTGAAATTGGCGCCGCGGGCTTTGGAATAGCCGACTTGCGCGGTCAGGTAGGGTCCGGTCGAGGGCGACGAGGTGGACGCCGGGGAACTCGGTGGGGCCGACGGTACCTTCGTTGCGGTGGGCGGAGGAAGCGGAGTCCTGACTTCCTGAGGTTCCCGCGTTGGCGCCTGGGGTATCGGTTTCGAATCGGCTTGCGTCATGCTCTGAGATGATACGCAGCCACCCAAGTTAACGAGTGACAATGCGCCGATTGCGGCGATCCATAGCCTCAGTAACATGATTTCTCCTCCCGATTGGCCTACTTTTACGACGCTGTCATTGGGTGGATTCTCGACCAACCCGCAGCGGTTTGCAACAGGGCTGTGTCCATTAACACAGGAAGGCTGGCGCCCCAGACACGAATCGAACGTGCGACCTGTCCCTTAGGAGGGGACCGCTCTATCCACTGAGCTACCGGGGCGTTGCGGCCGGTATTCTAACGTAAAATAACCGTTTTCCCTGCGCGCTTTCCCGCGGAAACTATGCTCAAGTGGCTGTTGCTGATGTTGCTGGCTTTCGCCGCGCTTTTGCTGTGGCGCCTGGGCACGTACGCGAACCGGAATCTGCCCCGCGCGGGCAGCGCTGCGCCGACGTTCTCGTTGCCCGACACGCAGGGACGGATGCGCACGAGCAGCGAGTTCCTGGGCCGGTGGCTGGTGCTTTATTTTTTTCCGCGCGTCGACACGCCGGGGTGAACGGAGCAGGCCGCGCGCTTCCGCGACGGGATGCGCGATTTCGAGGCCCTGGGTGCCGCCGTGTGCGGCATAAGCGTGGACGGCAGCGACAGACAGGCGGAGTTCGCACGCAACCAGAAATTGTCTTTTACGCTGCTTTCCGACCGCGACGGCGCGGTGGCGGCGCGCTACGGCTCGATACGTAATCTCGGTTTCGTGAAATTCGCGAAGCGCAATGCGTTTCTCGTCGATCCCCGGGGGCAGGTGGCGGTGGCGTACCTGGGTGTCAACCCGGCAGAGAACGCAGGGGCTATCCTGTCTGACCTGAGGAGGCTGGCGAAGCCATGATAGGCAGCATTGATCACGTTGTAATCACGACCGCCGACCTGGAAAAGTGTCTGGACTTCTACACGCGCGTGCTCGGCATGGCGGTGGAACGCTACGGTCAGAATAGAATCGCGCTCCGGTTCGGCAACCACAAGTTCAACGTGCACCCGCCCGGCTTCGATGCCGGCATCAAGGCGCGCACGCCGACCCCGGGATCGCTCGATCTCTGTTTTCTGGCCGATTGCCCGCTGGACGAGGTTATCGCGCGTCTGAAGCGGGAGAGCGTGCCGATCGAGGAAGGGCCGGTCAACCGCACCGGGGCGCGTTTCACGATCCGTTCGGTCTATATCAGAGATCCCGATGGAAATCTCGTCGAGATATCTGAGAAGGCATGAGGCTCTGCCCGCAACAAGGGGTGATTCGTTCCTCGTTTCTTGTTCTTGATTTCCGCCCGAAAGGGATGAGCAACGAGCAACGAGTAACGAGTAACGAGTCACGCCTTCCAAAGCGCCATGCCTGACTTCTGGCCCAGCTGCGGCTACAACCTCCTGCGCAAAGGGGCTGACGGGCGGCTCGTCCTCACGGACGATTACCTGCGCCTCTACTATTCTCGCCCGGAACTCGCCCCGGTGCCGGAATCCTGCGCCGCGGAGCGAACCTTGCATGCTTCGCTCCTGGAGAGCCCCCGCAGGGATGTGGCCGAGCAGGAAATCGCGGCGCTTGCCGATCCTGACGCGCGCGAGAACTACCGCGTCATGTTGCGTTATCGCGGCGGGCTGCTGGCGGCGCCGAGCCTGGAGGCGTTTTACTCCGGGCTGTTTCAGCGCGATATCGCCGTGCCTCCCGACTTCATCCATCACACGGCACAGGTCATTCTGCGCGGCATGCTCGAGGGTGGCGTTGACGGACTCGAGGCGCGCGCGGCTGAATTATTCTTTCGCATGCAGCGTGTCAGCGTCAACGACGGCACGATCATGCTCGCCGACGATGAAACGGTCGGGATGCATGCGAGCGGCAGCGGTTTCGGCAGCCTGGGGAAGCTGTTGCAGGAGGGGAATATGCCGCTTCGCACCGTCGAGCTGGACGTGCTCGACGACAAGAGCGCGGGTCTCTACTTCGAGCGCGACGAGCGCTACGACACCGTGTTGAACCTCAACCAGGACCGCCCGGGCTGCGCCGCCCTGTGCCGCGTGCTGGAGCGATGGATCGCGCATTTTCACGGCGTTCGCGCGACGGTGAAGCCGGTGCGGGAGATTCCCGACGAGGAGTGGGTGTGGCACGTCGGGCTCGATAGCGAGGCCACCGCGATGCTGAACGAGCTTTACGCCGGCGGGGAAGTGGAGGCGGAGCGCATGAAGCGGGTCATCGGCCTCTACCGGGTCGATTTCCGCGACCCGGTCGTGCTGCGGCCAGAGATAGCAGGTTCGCCGGTATTCCTCGGGATGGCGATGGCGGCGGACGGCACGTTGCGCATGAAGCCGCAGAACCTGCTCATGAACCTGCCGCTGGCACAACGCACGTAACCGCCAAGTCTTGAACCACAAAGGACACGAAGGAAGAACCAGAATTGAACCGCCAAGACGCCATGACGCCAAGAGAACCGGAATATGAATTAAAGCGAAAGGCAATTTCGCTATTACTGGAGTTTGACTGTTGCTGATAGTGATTTCTCGCTACCGGTATATACTTTTGCTCAGCAAGAACATGCAGTTCGGTAATTGTTATTTGAATTTCTTGGCGCCTTGGCGTCATGGCGGTTCAAATATTAGTTTTCCTGGCGGTTCAGCTTTGACTTGAAGCGTTTATGACACCCGTCGAGCGCTGGAAAGAGTTCGTTGCCGGGCCCGACGAGGAGATCGACCTCGCCGAGGCGGCGCTGCTCATCGCTGCGCCCGAATACCCCGGTCTCGATATCCCCGATTACCTGGCGCGCCTCGCCGAGATGGCGGCGACGCTGAAGCGCCGGCTGCGCGGGGATATCAGTCCCACCGAGACTCTCATCGCGCTCAACCGCTACTTGTTTGACGAACTCGGCTTCCGCGGTAACGTCGACGACTATTACGACCCGCGCAACAGCTTCCTCAACGAAGTGCTGGACCGCCGCCTCGGCATCCCGATCACGCTGGCGCTGGTTTACGTCGAGTTCGGCCGCCGCATCGGGCTTTCCATGCACGGTGTGTCGTTCCCCGGGCACTTCATGGTGAAGTGCAACATGCGCGACGGAGTGGTGGTGCTCGATCCGTACGCGCGGGGCGCATCGCTGAGCCTCGACGACCTGCAGCAACGGCTGGGGGCGCTGCGGGGCGATGCCGTGCCATCGTCCGAACTGGTGCGGCAGATGCTGGCGGCCGCCGGCAAGAAGGGCATTCTCGCCCGCATCCTCCGCAATCTCAAGGGTATTTACCTGGAGCGCCGCGATTTCGACCGCGCGCTCGCCGCCACCGACCGCATCATCATGCTCGAGCCGCGCGCGGCCGAGGAATACCGCGACCGCGCGGCCATCTACAACGACCTGGAATGTTTCCGCGCCGCGCTCTCCGACTTCCGCAACTACCTCATGCTC
>CAZFRR010000216.1:0-24630 GCA_964521405.1 uncultured Streptomycetaceae bacterium
CAGCGCGTCCATCTCGGTCTTGTCCTGCAGCGCGGCCTTGGCGCTGGCGATCTCCGCGTCCTGGTAGGGAACGCCCACCCTGCGCAGCGCGCGCATCTTCGCCTCGATGTCTTCGGCGTTGGCGCCGGTGCGAACCAGCCAGGGGTACGCCGGCATGTTCGATTCCGGCACCACGCTGCGCGGGTCGATGAGGTGCAGCCGGTGCCAGTCGTCGGAATAGCGCCCGCCCACCCGGTGGAGATCCGGGCCGGTGCGCTTGGATCCCCACTGGAACGGATGGTCGTAGACGAACTCGCCCGCGACCGAGTAATGACCGTAGCGCTCCACCTCGGCGCGGAACGGCCGCACCATCTGCGAGTGGCAGTTGTAGCAGCCCTCGCGGATGTAAACGTCGCGCCCCGTCAACTGCAGCGGCGTGTAGGGCTTTAACCCCGCCACCGGCTCGATCACCGACTTCTCGAAGTACAAAGGCACGATCTCGACCATGCCGCCCACCGCGACCACCAGGATAATGAGGACGATCATGAGCGCCTGGTTGCGCTCGATCATGTCATGCGTAAGCATCAGGTTCTCCTTACGCAGCAGCAGGTGCCGGGATCGGCACATCGGCTGCTTTCGCCCCAGCAATCGTCTTCACCATGTTGTAGAACATGACGAGCATCCCGCTGAAATAGAGCACGCCGCCGAGAAGGCGAATGGCGTAGAACGGATAGGTCGCCTTCACGCTCTCCACGAAGGTGTAGGTGAGCGTGCCGTCCTCGCCCACGGCGCGCCACATCAGGCCCTGCATGACCCCGGCGATCCACATCGCGGCGATGTAGAGCACGATGCCGATGGTCGCGATCCAGAAGTGCACGTTGATGAGGCGCACCGAGTACATCTCGGCGCGGCCGAAGAGCCGCGGGATGAGGTAGTACATCGCCCCCATCGAAACCAGCCCCACCCAGCCGAGCGCGCCGCTGTGCACGTGGCCGATCGTCCAGTCAGTGTAGTGCGAGAGCGCGTTCACGGTCTTGATGGCCATCATCGGCCCCTCGAACGTGGACATGCCGTAGAACGACAGCGACACGACGAGAAACTTCAAGATCGGATCGGTGCGCAATTTATGCCACGCCCCGGAGAGCGTCATGACGCCGTTGATCATTCCGCCCCACGACGGCGCCAGCAGGATGAGCGAGAAGACCATCCCGAGCGACTGCGCCCAGTCGGGCAGCGCGGTGTACTGCAGGTGGTGCGGGCCCGCCCACATGTAGGTGAAGATGAGCGCCCAGAAGTGCACCACCGAGAGGCGGTAGCTGTAGACCGGCCGGCCAGCCTGCTTGGGAATGAAGTAATACATGATGCCGAGAAAGCCCGCGGTCAGGAAGAACCCCACCGCGTTGTGCCCGTACCACCACTGCACCATCGCGTCCTGCGCGCCGGCGTAGACCGAGTACGATTTCCAGAGCGTGGCCGGGACCGCGGCGCTGTTGACGATGTGCAGGATCGCCACCGTGATGATGAAGGCGCCGAAGAACCAGTTGGCGACATAGATGTGCTGGATGCGGCGCTTATAGAGCGTGCCGAAGAACACGACCGCGTAGGCGACCCACACCAGCGCGATCAGGATGTCGATTGGCCACTCAAGCTCGGCGTATTCCTTGGAGGTGGTGATGCCGAGCGGCAGGGTCACCGCGGCGAGCACGATGACCGCCTGCCAGCCCCAGAACGTGAAGGCTGCGAGACCGTCGGAAAAAAGCCGCGCGTGTGAGGTGCGTTGCACCACGTAGTACGAGGTCGCGAACAGGGCCGAGCCGCCGAAAGCGAAGATCACGGCATTGGTGTGCAGCGGCCGCAGCCGCCCGTAGGAGAGCCAGGGTACGCCAAAGTCGAGTTCGGGCCAGATCAGCTGGGCAGCGATGATGACGCCAACCAGCATGCCGACGCAGCCCCAGACCACCGTCATGACGGTGAACTGGCGAACGACCTGGTAGTTGTACGTTTCCCCTCCCTGCATTGCGGTCATCTGTGACTCCCGGGAACTGGGGGGGATGATAGGGAGCAGTCGGGGGGCTGGTTTTGATCTATATCAATCCCGGGCTGCGCCCGTTGACTTAAGGTCCCGGGCAGGCACACAAAACAGGAAAGAACCGCATGAAGACGATCACCGACCGGATTGACGACACGACGCGGATTCCCGACAGCTACCTGAAAGCGGCGCCGCCGGCGCCCCGCAGCGTGAAGATCGAGATCTCCCCGCGCTGCAACTACCGCTGCGGCTTCTGCGCCCTGCGCACGCGCGAGGTGCAGCCCAAGTGGGACATGGATTTCGGCCTGTTCAAGCGCGTCACGCGCGAGATGCGTGAGGCCGGGGTCGAGGAGATCGGCGTGTTCTATCTCGGCGAGTCGTTCATGAACCCGCGCCTGCTGGTGGACTGCATCGAGTACCTGAAGCGCGAGATCGCCATGCCCTACGTGTTCCTGACCTCGAACGCCTCGATGTCGTTTCCCGAGGCGGTCGAGGAATGCATGAAGGCCGGGCTCGATTCGCTGAAATGGTCGGTGAACGCGGCCGACGAGGCCCAGTTCGAGAAAATCATGGGCGTGGCCCCCCGGCTCTTCCGACGCGCGCTCGAGAACATCCGGGCCGCCTGGGAAGTACGCCAGGAGGGCGGCTACAAGACCGGGCTCTACGCTTCCTCGATCCGCTACGACGGCGAGCAGCAGCAGAAAATGGAGCAGCTGCTCACGGAACGCGTGCGGCCATATGTGGATCAGCACTACTGGCTGCCGCTCTATTCCATGGGCGCCTTCGCCACCGAGCGCGAAGAGCAGCTGGGTTATCGCCCCACCGCCGGCAACCAGGGGCGCGTCGGCGCGCTGCGCGAGCCGCTGCCGTGCTGGTCCGCGTTCACGGAAGGCCACGTGACCGCCGAAGGCAGGCTCTCGGCGTGCTGCTTCGACGCTACCGCTAACTGGACGATGGGCGACCTCAACCAGCAGCCGTTCATGGCAGCGTGGAATTCCGAGCCGTTCGTGAAGCTCCGCGCAGCGCATCTCAAAAAGGACGTCACGGGCACTGTCTGCGAGCAGTGCGTCGCCTATCGTTGACTTGGATCAAGGCACGATCCCGCCTCCGGAGTAGATTTAGGGGTGGAAATACCGAAAAAGGAGGCGACCGTGTTCAGGAACATCCTGGTGCCGACCGACGGCTCCCAGCTGTCGCGCCGGGCCGTCAAGCGGGCCGTAAAGCTCGCCAAGGAACAGAAAGCGCGCATCACGGGCTTTTATGTTGGCCCAACCTGGAGACCCCGGGGGGGCGACGAATCCTTCACCTACGGCTCCCTCTCGCCGCAAGAGCATGCGGAGCAGGTGGAGAAGACGGCAACGCGCATTCTCGGCGCGGTGCGGCGGCAGGCCGCCCGGGCGGGGGTGCCCTGCGCCTGCTCCTTCAGCGCGAATGATGTTCCCTATCTGAAGATCGTCGAGGCCGCGGATCGCAACGGTTGCGATCTCATCGTCATGGCCTCGCACGGCCGCAGCGGCATCTCGCGCCTGCTGCTGGGCAGCGTCACCAGCAAGGTGCTGGCGCACAGCAAGGTGCCGGTGCTGGTTTGCCGATAACCTCAGGAGGACTGCCATGTTCAGGAACCTCATGGTCCCCACCGACGGCTCGGCGCCCTCGCGAAGAGCGATCCGGCGCGCGGTGCAGCTGGCGAAGGAGCAGAAGGCGCGTATTACCGGTTTCTACGTCGGCCCGCCCTGGCAACTGCCCCTCTACGGCGAGTACGTGCCGCCCGAGGTGCTGTCACCCAAAGTGCATGCCGCCGCGGTCAGGAAAACGGCGGCCCGTTACCTCGCCGCGGTGAAGAAAGCGGCGGCGGCGGCCGGTGTCCGCTGCCAGTGCGCCTACGTGATGGGCCAGCGCCCGTACGAGGAGATACTGAAGGCGGCGCGCCGCAACCGCTGCGACGCCATCGTGATCGCTTCGCACGGCCGGCGCGGGATTTCGCGACTGCTGCTGGGCAGCGAAACCAGCAAGGTGCTGGCGCACGCCCGGATCCCGGTGCTGGTCTGCCGATAAAGAATCCCGTCGCGAGCGTCGGGATTCTTTATTCACTCTCAACAGATTATTAAGGGCCTCGTCTCGCGGGACGGCGAAAATCCACAAGGCGTTGCACATGTTCAGAAATATTCTGGTGCCGACCGACGGCTCCCAGCCCTCGCGAAAAGCGATCCGGCGCGCCGTGCAGCTCGCGAAGGAGCAGAAGGCGCGGGTCGTCGGTTTCTGGGTCGGCCCGGTATGGGAACCGAATCTGTACGCTTACGCCAGGGACGTGCCCCCCGGCTTCATTTCCCCCCGGCAGCACGCTGAGCACGTCAGGAAAACAGCGGACCATTTCCTGGCCGTGGTGCGAAGGGCCGCGCGAGCGGCGGGCGTGCCGTGCCAGTGCGCTCACGTCGAAGGTGTGTTCCCGTATCTCGAGATCATCAAGGCGGCGCGGCGCAACCGCTGCGACCTCATCGTCATGGGCTCGCACGGCCGGCGGGGAATCTCGCGCCTGCTGCTGGGCAGCCAGGCGAGCATGGTGCTTGCCCACAGCACGCTGCCGGTGCTGATCTGCCGCTAGGAATTCCGGCCACCCGCGGCCTGAATTCCTGAATGAACCCCTACGGATCAACGATGAGCGGGTACTTCACGAAGCAGCACTTTTGACTCGGGAATCACTCAAGAATCCTGTCGAGTTGGCGAGACAGGATTCTTACCAGTGCCCGACCATCTCCCGCAGGCGTTCGGCGTCCCTGATCTCGACTTCGCGCTGGTGCACGGTTATGAGATCTTCGCGCTGGAACCGCGACAGCAGCCGGCTCACCGTCTCGAGCGTCAAGCCGAGGTAATTGCCGATTTCCTCGCGCGTCATGCGCAGCACGAAGCGGCTGGCCGAGTAACCCAGCCGCTGGTGGCGCCGTGCGAGCGACAGCAGGAAGGCGGCAATGCGCTGCTCGGCGCTCATGCTGCCCAGCAACAGCATCAATCCCTGGTCGCGCGAGATGTCGCCCGAGATCACGCGCAGCAATTGGTGCTGCAATGCCGGCACGGCCATCGCTAGCCGTTCCAGTTGCGCGAAGGGAATGGCGCACACCTCGCTGTCCTCGAGCGCAACCGCGCTGTAACCGTGGCGCCCGCTGCTGATGGCGTCGAGCCCCAGGAGTTCGCCCGAGAGGTGGAACCCGGTGATTTTCTCATCGCCCTGGCGCGACGTGCCCACGCTCTTGAAGGCGCCGCTGCGCACCGCGTAGAGCGACTCGAAACTGTCGCCGTTATGGTAGAGCGCCGCGCCGCGGGCCACGCGCCGCTTGGCGGTGGCGATCTGGTCGAACTGGTCGAGCTCGCCTTGACCGAGATCGCACGGCAGGCACACTCCCTTCAGGCAGCACGACGAGCAAGCCACCGCGCCGTTCGGCTGCGTCGCGAGCCGTATGATGGTGGCGCTGCGGGCTTTCACGGGCACGGTTGAGAGCGACAGGGGTAACGCTACGGTCTGCAACATGACAACCTCCTTCAAGAATCGCTTGCGATCGGAAAATTTCCCGCTATCGGGCATGGCCTGCGTCCCTGATCCGTTCCAGGATCTCCGGAATGCGCTCGAATTCCGATGACTTGTCGAGAAAGAACTCGGCGCCGGCGTCGGAACTCGCCTTCAGGTGCTGCGGCGTGACGTAATTGCTGAGCACGATCGCGCGCAGTGCCGGGATCGCTTTCCTCACCCGGTTCAGGACGTCGATGCCGCTGCCGGTATCGTCCGCCAGCTTGATATCGAGGATTGCCACGTCCGGCCGCTCGTTCATGATGCCGGCGACGGCCTTGTCGTAATTCGCGGCCTCGCCCACCACTTCCACGTCAGCGAGCTCGCGTATCATTTCGACGAGGCGTTCCCGCACGGCGGCGGAGTCCTCCACCACGAAAACTTTCATATCGCGCCCCGCAATGCAGTTGTAGCCCATGGGCGGCAGTATGCGTGCCGCCGGCCACGGCGCACTATCAGCGCAGGACTGAAAAGGGGTGTAGGAAATGTCCTACACGGGATCTGAAGTCGAAAGGCGAAAGTAAGCCTGCCGAACCGTTTTTTCCTTCTTCTTTTCGACTTTCGACTTTCGACTTTCGACTTAGAATCAGGCGGGTTATTTGCCTGATTCGTCCAAAAGCTTGTGCTCGAGGGCGTAGCGGATCAGCTCGGCCTGGTTGGCGAGGCCCATTTTTTCCATGATGCGGGTCTTGTGGGTGCTCACGGTCTTGACGGAGAGCGAGAGCTCCCTCGCGATCTCGCCCACGGTTGACCCGTTCGCGATCAACCGGAAAACCTGGAACTCGCGGTCGGAGAGCAGGGTATGCGGCAACGCGGCGGTGTCGCGGCCGGCATCGAGCGCCAGCCGCTGCGCCGTCTCCGGACTCACGTAAGCGCCGCCCGCGGCGATGCGGCGGATCGCAGCCACCAGCTGGTCGGCGGCGCTCTCCTTCCCGAGGTAGCCCGCCGCGCCCGCCTTCAGCGCCCGCACCGCGTACTGCTCCTCGCTGTGCATGCTGAGCACCAGGATCTTCAACTTCGGCTTCTCGGCCTTGATGAGTTTGATCAGCTCGATGCCGCTCCTGCCCGGCATCGACATGTCGAGCACCGCCAGGTCGTAGTCGTGGGCGCGGATCAACGCCAGGGCCTCCTGGCCGTTGGCCGCCTCTCCCGCCACGGCGATGTCCCCGGTGTCGGCCAGGATTTCCCTGAGACCGGCGCGGACGACGGCGTGATCGTCAGCCAGCAGCACCCTGATCATCCGGATGTCCCCCGCCTGCGATAGCGCGCGGCCGGTATGACGACCTCGACCACAGTGCCGCCGCCTGGATGACTCTCAATGCTCGCGGCGCCCCCGAGGGTGTAGGCGCGCTCCCGGATACCGAGAACGCCGTAGGATTTTCTGCCCGTCTCGGCAGCGGGGTCGAATCCGCGCCCGTTGTCGCTCACGGTCAGCACGAGGCGATCACCGTCATTCCGGATGCCGATCCTCACCTCGGTGGCCTGCGCGTGACGGGCAACGTTGGTCAGCGCCTCCTGGGCGATGCGGTAGAGCGCGCTCGACAGCGGCTCGCCGAAATTCAGCCCGGCCTCGTCCGCCTTGAAAGCGACGACGATGCCGGTGCGCTGCGACAGATCGTGCAGCAGGCTCTCCAGCGCCGCGACCAGGCCCAGGTCGTCGAGCATGACCGGGCGCAGGTCCGCGGCAATACGGCGGACCGACGCCACGGTGGTGTCCACCAGTTTCTTCATCTTCTCGGCCTTGTCCACGAGCTGCGGCTGCTCGCGCGGCAGGTGCGAAGAGAGCCACGACACGTCCATCTTGATGGCCGTCAGCCATTGCGCCAGTTCGTCGTGCAGTTCGCGCGCGATGCGCAGCCGCTCGGCTTCGCGCACCTCGTGCATGGTCGCGGACAGTTCGCGCAACTCGCGATAGGAGCGTTGCAGCGCATCCTCGGCCTGCACGCGCCGGGTGATGTCCCGCAGGATTACCGTGTAGAGCTTCCTGCCGTCCACCGTGATCTGCGAGATCGAGGCGTCTATGGGAAATTCCTCGCCATTCCCGCGCAAGCCAAGCAGCGCCACGCTCGCGCCCATCATCCGGGTGGTGGCGCCGGTCTCGCCGAAATGCTCGACGTACCGGTGATGCGCCGCGCGAAAACGCTCGGGGATGAAGCGCTCGAGCGGACCGCCAACCGCTTCGGCGGCGGGGCAGCCGAAGGCCTTCTCCGCCGCGGCATTGAACATCACGACCGTCTGCCTGTCGTCCACCGTGATGATCGCGTCCATCGCGGCCTGGATGATGCCGTGCAGGCGCTGGCCGGCCTCGTCGCGTTCGTGCCGCAGCCCGGCGCTCGCCTGCAGCTGCAGCATCAGGAAAAGCAGCACGGCCGCGACCAAAACGATCACGCCCGCGGCGCCCGCGCCGATGCGCCAGGCATCGCGCCGCCACGGCGCGAGCACGAAATGCTCGGCGGACGACACGGCCACCACCAGCGGATAACCATTGAGGTGCACGTGAGCGATGAGCCGCGCCTGCTGGTCCAGTATGCCGGCGCGGCGGCGCGCGCCCGACAGTTCGGCAGGCAGCGTCTCCCGGAACAGGGCATCGCCGGCAAACGAACGGCCGTAGGCCTGTTCTTCCAGAGGATGGGTCGCGAGCAGCACGCCGTCGTCGCGGAACAGCATGACGCGGCCGCCCTCGCCCAGGTCGATCGCCCCGAAGAGCTTCTGAACGTGCGCCATGGCCACCGCCAGCAATACGACGCCCCTCAAACCGCCGCGCTCGTCTTCGACGCGGTAACTGAACACGTTGAGCCACTCGTTCGTCGTCCGGCCCACCACCGGCGCACCGATATAAAGTCCCTGGAGACGCCGCTCGAGGTGAACCCGGAAATGCTCGCGATCGGCGACATTGAAGGCGGGGCCCGGGGATGCTGGCAGGTGCAGCACAACGTTGCCGCGCGGATCGGCGAAGGCCAGCATGCGCGCGCCGGGAAGCGCCGCAAAGCGCTGCTCGAGGCGCCGGCTCAACTCTCCGTCCGTGCGCGGCCGCGCCTCCGGGAATCGCCCCCCGAAATCGTCAGCCGTCGTCCTGCCGAGAAGATCGAGCGTATTCACGAACTGCCACGTCTGCTCGCCGAGCGCGGTGGCCAGGTTTCCCAGTTGCTTTTCGGTCCGCTCCAGCGCGTCCTGGCGCAGCACCGAGAGCACGATCACCGTCGCGGCAAGCAGAATCAGGATGAGGCCGATACCGGCCGCCAGGATGACGCGGCGCGAGATGGAATCGAGGATGCCCTGCGTTGCCAAGTGGCGGATCCAGGCGCCTGCAGATGCGCCGGTTTCTCTGCAAGAAATGGGGTAGCGCTAGTATAGCGCAGCCGTTGCGGCGCTCTCCCCCGCGCGCAATCGTTGATCCACATCAACAGCCGGCGCGAGCCGCAGGCCTAGACTGAAAGCGTCCTTTCCCGGTGGGGGAAGGATTGGAATCATCAAACTTACCCAGACAGGAATCCGCCATGAATGCAACCACGGAAAAGCTGGCCGTAGATGTCAGAGTATTGGCAAGCGACGTCGAGGAACTGCTGAAGGCGACCTCAGCCCAGGCCGGTGAGAAAGTCGCCGAAGCCCGCGCCCGCGCGCAGGCTGCGATCGCCAATGCCAGGACCACCGCCACCGAGCAAAGCAGGCAAGCGGCGCGCGCGACCGATCAATACGTTCACCAGAACCCCTGGACCGCCATCGGCATATCGGCCGGCGTCGGGCTGCTGATCGGGCTGTTGATCAGCCGCCGTTGAGCGTGGCGGCGCGCGCAGGCGGTATCGCCCGGTGCGCCGGGTGGCGGCGCTTTGCGCTCCCGCCGGCGTGATCGCGAAATGACGCCGGTTCGCAGCCTGGTCGCCTATGCGCCTTACGGCGTCGGCGTCTTGTGCGCGCTCTTCTACCAGGATCGGGGCAACGACGCCTACGGCTGGTGGATCGGGGCACGCGACGCCGAGTGGCACTCGGCGTACTTCAAGCTCGAGGACTTCTACACCGGGCAGCCGACCCGTTTCATGGCAACCGAGGGCATGGATCTCTACGGGGGGTGGCAGCACCTCTACTCGGCGCGGGACACCGTGCTCGACAAGCCCGAAGCGGTGGAAGACCGCGTCGCGCACGAGCTCGGCCTCGCGCAGCAGATCTTTGTCGCCGAATGGCTGTTCTTCGAGGATGACGCCGGCGCCGCGGCCGACCGCAAGGCCTACGACGATTACAACCTGCCGCTGGCGCACGTCAACCTGCGCGCCGCGCGGTTGAACAAGCTGGACAAGCGCGACGCCGTCTGGATCTACCGCTCCCCCGAGGCCAGCGCCAAGTTGCTCAATTACCTGCAGCGCTACTGGCCGCTCGACTACCGGGGGTAACGGCGAGGCCTGGCAATTCGTTTATCTGGCGCTGCCTCACTGCGCGCTGCCGCGATGCGGCGGGAGGATGCCGCTCGACGCCAGCTGATCGCGCAGCTCGGCGGTGGTGGACTGCGCGTAATCCTTCGCCAGCTCTTTCAACTCGATGCCCTGATGCACGGCCTTGCGCAGCGGCTCGCGCATGAGGCCCAGCAACCGCGGTTCGGCAACCAGCACGACGGCGCCTTCCTTCCAGCCCCGGGTGAGGTCCGCGGCCTGGCGCGAAATCTCCTGCACGAAGCGGCGATCGAACTCGTCGCGGTGCCGCTCCCGTTGCGCCACCATGGGGTGCATCGGGCCGGACTGGCGGTTGGTGTTGGTCTCCGTGTGAACCCGCCCGGTCGTGCTTTCTCCGAGTTTCTTGAGGTCCGAATTGGGGTTGGCGAGCGCGGTCTGCTCGACGAGCTTGAAATTCAGGCGCGGCGATTCAACCGCCTCGACGCCGTAGAAGCGCGCCAGCCGGCCATCAGCGACCACGATGCAGGTCTTATTCATCAGCAGCCTCCTCTCCCGCGGCAACCGGGCGGCGGCGCGAACGGCGAACCTTGTCCGCGCCCTGCACGCGCCGGGCGTGCTCGATCAACTGGCGGCGCGCGGCCTGGAAGGCGTCGCGCAGCACCACGTAGACGTCCTCGGCGTGATCGCGATTGACCCGTATCTCGCCGCCCGGCACGGTGATGTCGAGCTTCACGCTGAAGTGGTTTCCCTGGTGATGGTGGTGATGCGGCGCTTCCACCGTCGCCCGGATCGCCGTGATCCGGGAATGCACCCGTTCGAGGCCCGCCACCTTGCGGCGGATCTCGGACTCCAGCGCCTCCGAATGCGGCATCTCCCGGACAGTGATCTGCAATTGGATGGCCATGGCTATTTCCTCGCCGCCGCTTCGCGCGACTGCTCGTGCGCAACGATCTTTGCCAGCTCGCTCAATTCCTCGGCCAGCACCTCGAGCAGATCGTCGACTCAGTTGTAGCGTTCCGCGTCGAGCGCCTCGTCGTGCGCGCATTCGAAGTCGCGCATGAGGCTCGCGTATTCCGCGGCGTCATCGTCGCGCTCGGAAAACAACGCCGGGGGTTCCTTCCTCTGCGCGTGCAGCGCCGCCAGCAGCCACCGTTGACTGCGAATCGCGCGCTTGGAATGCCGGTGAGTTGATGGTTTCATGATCCGCCCTCCGTTAGTCATGTCTGAATGATACGAACGGTTGTCGGATGCTCATTGATCTGGATCAAGCGGGGACTTCCCCGGGCTGCGATGACGGTGTAACCGGGTCATGCAGGATCAGTTTGATTTTTATCAAGAGGCGGGAGCCGGGTATAGAATATTCTTGTGGGTATTGTGACGGTGATCGATATGGAATCCGCTCTCTACTCCGGCGTGCTTGACCTGCCCTGGTGGGGCCTGGTCGTTGCGACCCTGCTGCTCACCCACATCACCATCGTTTCGGTCACGGTATTCCTGCACCGGCACCAGGCGCATCGCGCGCTCGATCTCCATCCGGCCGTGAGCCACTTCTTCCGGCTGTGGCTGTGGATGACGACCGGCATGGTGACGAAGGAATGGGCCGCCGTGCACCGCAAGCACCACGCCAAGGTCGAGACCCCGGAAGACCCGCACAGCCCGCAGGTGCTGGGATTGAACCGCGTGCTGTGGGGCGGGGTGTTTCTCTACGCCAGGGCAACCCACGATCCCCATACCATCGAGCGCTACGGCCACGGCACGCCGGACGACTGGCTCGAGCGCAATTTCTACTCGAAATTCCAGGTTCTCGGCATCACGCTGATGGGCGCGGCGGATGTCTTCGTTTTCGGCATCGTGCCGGGCGCGCTGATCCTGCTCACGCAGATCGCCTGGATCCCGTTCTGGGCGGCCGGCGTCATCAACGGCATCGGCCACTACTGGGGCTATCGGCACTGGGCCACCCCTGACGCCAGCACCAACATCGTGCCGTGGGGCATCGTGATCGGCGGCGAGGAGCTGCACAACAACCATCACGCCCACCCGACGTCGGCCAAACTGTCGAGCAAGTGGTACGAGTTCGACATCGGCTGGCTCTACATCCGCCTGCTCGAGGCGCTCGGGCTGGCGCAGGTCAAGCATGTCGCGCCGGTCCCGCGTTTCATCGCGCCCAGGCCCGTGGTCGGCCCGGAAACGCTGCAGGCAGTGGTCGCGAACCGCTACGACGTCCTGGCGCGCTACGCGAGATCGATCCAGCGCATCTACGCTGAGGAAATCGGCAAGCTGCGGCAGACCTCGCCCGTGGAGGCGCGCGCCCTGCAGGCCCTGGAACCCTGGCTCAACCGGGACGAGAAGATGCTGCGCGAAACCGAACGCGCGAAGCTGGCAGAACTCCTGCCCAGATCCAGCGCGCTGGAAACGATGATTGCGATGCGCCGCGACCTCGTGTCCCTGTGGGGGCGCTCCGCGGCCACCCGCGGCGAGCTCGTCAGGCAGCTCCAGGACTGGTGCCGCCGCGCCGAGGCGAGCGGCATACGGCAGCTGGCGGAGTTCTCTCGCGACTTGCGCACTTATGCGTGAACGAGCTTGATGGCCTGAACCCGGCATCCAGCGTTTCTGCTTCCTGCCACCAGAAGCCGTCCGGGCGCCCGATCAAGCGCGGGGCATCGAAGCCCGGCGGTGTTTCAGAAATCACCGGCTTAACGAATCACTCCATTGGAGAAGCGGGGCGCTCCTCTGGCACCTGCGCGATCATGCAATCCGTCGTGAGGATCAGTCCCGCGATGGAGGCGGCGTTCTGCAGCGCCGAGCGGGTGACCTTGCAGGGATCGAGTATGCCCATTTGCACTAGGTCCCCGTAGGCGCCGGTCAGCGCGTTGTAGCCGTAGTTGTCTTTCCCTTCCAGCACGCGGGCGAGCACCACCGACGGCTCCTCGCCGGCGTTGGCCACGATCTGGCGCAGCGGATCCTCGAGCGCGCGCATCACGATGCGCACCCCCGCGTCCTGGTCCAGATTCGCCCCGCTCAGGCCCTGCACCCGCGCGCGCGCGCGTAGCAGCGCGATCCCGCCACCGGGAAGGACCCCTTCCTCAACGGCGGCGTGGGTGGCGTGAAGCGCATCCTCGATCCGCGTTTTTCTCTCCTTCATCTCCGTTTCGGTCGCCGCGCCGACTTTCACGACCGCCACGCCGCCGGCAAGCTTGGCGGCGCGTTCCTGGAGCTTTTCCTTGTCGTAATCGCTGGTCGCGTCCTTGATCTGCTGGCGAATGTCGGCGACGCGCGCCTGGATCTTCTTCGGGTCGCCGGCGCCGCCGATGATCGTGGTGTTGTCCTTGTCCACCTCCGCGCGCTTCGCGCGCCCAAGGTCCTCGAGGGCGGCCTTCTCCAGGGTGAGCCCCGCCTCCTCGGCAATGACGTGCCCCCCGGTGAGGATCGCGATGTCCTCCAGCATGGCCTTGCGGCGGTCGCCGAACCCCGGGGCCTTGACGGCGCAGCTCTTGATCACGCCGCGCAGGGCGTTCACCACGAAGGTCGCCAGCGCCTCTCCCTCCACTTCCTCGGCGATGACGAGTATCGGCTTGGCCGCCTGCGCCACCTGCTCGAGCAGCGGCAGCACGTCGCGGATCGCGGCGATCTTCCGGTCGCAGATCAGGATGTACGCGTCCTCCAGCACCACGCGCTGCTTCTCGGGCGTATTGATGAAATAGGGGGACAGGAAGCCGCGGTCGAATTGCATGCCCTCGACGACTTCCAGCTCGCTCTGCAGGCCCGAGCCGTCCTCGACCGTGATGACGCCTTCCTTGCCGACCTTCTCCATCGCGGTTGCGATGATCTCCCCGATTGCGCGGTCGTTGTTCGCCGATATGCCCGCGACCTGCGAGATCTCGGTGCGCGTCGCGCACGGCTTCGCCTGGCGCTTCAGCTCGGCCACCAGCGCATCCACCGCCAGGTCTATGCCGCGCTTGAGATCCATCGGGTTCATGCCGGCCGCGACATACTTCATGCCTTCGGTAACGATTCCCTGCGCAAGCAGCATCGCCGTCGTCGTTCCGTCCCCCGCCACGTCGGAGGTCTTGGTCGCGACCTCCCTCACCATCTGCGCGCCCATGTTCTCGAAGCGGTCCTCGAGCTCGATTTCCTTGGCCACCACGACGCCGGAATTGATGATGGCGGGTGGGCCGTATGCTTTATCGAGAACGACCGTCCGCGCTTTCGGGCCGAGGGTGACGCGAACGGCATTGGCGAGCTTGCCCATCCCCGCCAGGATCTTGTCGTGTGCGTCCTTGTGAAAGAGGATCTGCTTGGCGCTCATCGGATACCGCCGCGGCGCGCCGCGGCGCGCACAAGGTCCGGCTCGCTGCCGGCGATTACGAAACGGGTGTTGTCCATCGGGGGCTACCTGCGGCTGGAGCTTTCGCGCGCCTGCTCGCGCGCCACGATCTTGGTGAGCTCGCTCAGCTCCTCGGCCAGCAGCTCGAGCAGGTCGTCAATCGAAACGATGCCGACGAGCTGGCCCTCCTGGTCCACGATCGGCAGCCGGCGCACGCCCTTGTAGCGCATGATCTGCATCGTCTCCAGGACGCCTTCGCTCTCGCGCGCGGTCACGAGTTCCGGGTCCATGATGTCGCCCACGGTAATGACATTCGCATCGAGACCGGTGGCCATCACCTCGATCACGACGTCGCGGTCGGTAACGATGCCCACCGGCACGCGCCTGCCGCCGTTCAGCTCCTCGACGACGACGAGGCTGCCGACGTGGTGCTGGCGCATCAACTTCGCTGCCTGCGCCACCGTCGAGTCGCGCGTGGAGAAGACCGTTACGCGGGTGCAGATTTCACCGATTGCCATGCACCCATGATAGGCATGCCGGCACGCCGCATGTTGACCCAGATCAAACCAGCGCCAGTGCGGCTACAGAATCGAAAAGCGCCGGCAGCTCATGGCCTGCCGCACGCGGCGCGCGGCCATGGCCTCGGCCGCTGCGCGCGGCAGCGCGCCGCTTGACCTGGCCTCGCCCAGGACCGCTTCGGTGTTCGCCCGGATGCGCTCGGCAATGGCGTCGAACGCCGCCGCGCGGGTCGCGCCGGCGAACTCCATCGCCGCGCAGATCACGCCGCCCGCATTGGCGATGAAATCGGGCACGATCAGCACCCCGCCGCCGGCAAGCAACCTCTCCGCCTCCACGGTAAAGGGGATGTTCGCTCCCTGCAGCACGAGCCGGGCGCGCAAGCGGCCGGCGTTGTCCGCGCGCACGACATCGGGGCGCGCCGCCGGAATCCAGATATCGCACTCGATGCCGATCACCGCGTCCGCTTCGAGCTTTTCGCCGCCGGGGTAATCGCGCACGCTGCGCCCTTGCTCCTTGAAACGAACCAGCGCGTCCCCGTCCAGCCCCTTCGGGTTGGCAATCGCGCCCGCGCTGTCCGACGCGGCAACCAGCTTCGCCCCGCGTTCAGCGAGAAAACGAGCGGCGTGCTTGCCGACCGCGCCGAAACCCTGGATGACGATGCGCGCGCCCTCCAACTTCAGGCCCGCGTGTGGTGCCGCCACTTCCGCGCAGTGCGCAAGCCCCCAGCCGGTGGCGCCGAGCTCGTCGAGCGGGAGCCCTCCGAGCGCGGCCGGCAACCCCACCGCGCGCCCGATCTCGTCCTTAATCCACGCCATGCAGGTTTCGTCGGTGCCCATGTCGGGCCCGAAGATGTAATCGGTTTCGTTGCGCAATGCGTGCGCGAAGGCGCGGACCAACCGCTCCTTCTGCTCACGCGGCATGCGCGGGTCGCCCCACATCACCGACTTGCCGCCGCCGTGCGGCAAGCCCGCGGCGGCGTTTTTCAGCGTCATGGCGCGCGCCAGGCGCGAGCATTCTTCCATCGACACATCCGGCGCCATGCGCAACCCGCCGATCGCAGGGCCGCACGCGACGTTGTCCACCACGAGCACACCTTTCAACCCGAGACCGGGCTCGAAGACCCGGATGACCTTGGCCGGGCCGAGATCGTCTCCCCAGGAAAGAATTTCCGTCATGTCCACTCTCGCCTGATCAGCTCGCGCGGGGTATCGCCACCCACGATGTCGTCCGCGCCGGAGAGCACCCATATCCCATCTTGAGTTTTTCTCGAGCGAACCCGCCGCTAGCGCGCCATCCCCGCCACCCGGTACGGCGACGGAGTCCCGAATTCGCGCAGCAACCGGATGACATCCTCGTCCTCGATGGGCTCGAAGCTGCGATAGAACGCCCCGATCGAACCGAGATCCCCCGCCGCCACCAGGCACTCCATCCGGCTGCATTGTCCGTGGAACCGCTCCAGGAGATCGGACGGCGCGACCGGAACCGCGACGATGATCTCGTGGGGCGTCCGGGTGTTCAGCACGCGCAGCGCCGCCAGCATGGTGGAGCCGGTCGCCATGCCGTCATCCGCCACGATGACCGAGCGGCCCGATACATGCGTTTCCGGTCTGGCTTCGCGGTAGAGCTGGCGGCGGCGCGCGATTTCCGCGAGCTGGAAGTCGCGCTCGCGGCTGAGATAGTCATCGGTCACACCCGGCACCCGCGTGACGAGGGCATTGAGATAGACATCGCCGTCCTCGCTGATGGCGCCAATCGCAAGTTCGGGCTGGCGAGGAGCGCGCAACTTCCGCGCCAGAATGACATCGAGCTCCGCGTTCAACTCCCGCGCCAGGACCGCCCCCGTCACGACTCCGCCGCGCGGGATGGCGAGAACGAGCGGATTGCGCAATTTGCGGTTCTTCAGGCGCCGGGCCAGTTGCAGCGCCGCGTCTTCCCGGTTCTCGAACATTGGATGTTCCATGCGTGGTCCGGGCGGGTTGTCGAACGGCGCGCTGGCGCCCGCGGCATGGCTAGGGCAAGCGGCGGGTCAGGTGCTGGGCGGCGCGGTCCGCGGCCCGCTGAAAAGTAACCGGCTCCTCGCTCAACCGCTCGTGCGAGTAAACAATTTCCTCCATTCCTTCCCAGGCGATGGAGCCGTCCTGGCTGTCCCAGATCTGGAAAAAGAGCCGTACCCGCGCATACCGTGTCTCCACGATCCGGAAGCCCATGGCGCCCCAGCGCTCCTTGGCCCCCTCGCTGAATTCCTGCAGCTTGATCTGGGCGATGAAGCGGCAGCCGGTGATTCTCCCCACCTCCCCCAGCGTTTCGCGCTTGAAGAGCCCGGTGTCCCGGTAATCGTCATACATCCGCTTGTAGGAGTCGCCCAGATTTGCCCGGTTGACGGCGCTAAGCGACTCGGGCAGCGACACGACCTTCACCCCGGGCCGCTCGCGCTTCAGGACTTCGGCAAAGACGAATGCGACCGCCTGCTTCTCCTCCTCGCGCCCGGTTGCCGTTGACGGCGTGATGAAAGCGATGCCCTGCGCTTCGAGTTGACCGGCGTCAAGGGAGATCGAGCGTGCATGCGAGGTGGGAAATTCCTGGATGCTCGTGCACCCGGAGAGCACCATGGTGCACGCGAAAAGCGCCCCGGCGCCATAAGCCCGGATGAGAAGGGCGCCCGGCAAGGCTGGTGACATTTTCACGCCTCTATTCTGCACAGGGCAGAACCCGGCCCGCTTGATCCAAATCAAGCGGCAGATGCCCATGATGCGCTTCAACGCCTCGCGCATCCGTTGCGGCCACGCAACGCATTGCTGCATCGAGCTTTCTAAAGCGTGGGGGTGCCCTCGTGGACATGGCTGCGCTCGCGCCGGCTCTGGCATGCGTGGCAACGCACTGCTGCGGGAATTGCCAGGAGCCGGGGGTAACCGATGGCTTCGCCGCAGTCAGCACAGGCACCGAAATCATCGCGGGCAACCTGCGCGAGCGCGCGCTCGACTTCGCGCAGTTCGCGCACGTCCCGGTCAACGGCGGCGATGTCGACGTCGGCAAGCAGGTTGGCCACCGCTTCGTCTGCGGTATCGGACACCATGCCGGCGAGGTCCTTGTGGTGTGCCTCGTCGGATCGCAGCAGTCCTTCCCGGATCTCGGCCCGCAGCGTGCGCTCGCGCTGCCGCAACGCTTGCTCGATCTGCGCAATTTGCTCGTGGGTCAAATAGCTCATGGGGTCTTCTGTCCCGATGGCGCGGTCCCGCCCGCCTTGTGCCATCCTATCCGGCAGGCCGCCGCACCTGTTGATGCAGATCAAGAACGCGCGGCCGGGACCGCGCTCTAATTGCCGGGAAAGGCCGCATACGCCATGACCGCACCCGCCGGGCGGCGCGCCGCCACGCCGACTCCCCTGTTCGCCGCACTGACTCGTCCGGAATGCTATCCGCACCCGGTGAGCAGCGTGCGGGTGATGGAAACGCATCTCTCGTGGGTCCTGCTGACGGGCGAGTACGCCTACAAGATCAAGAAGCCGCTGAACCTCGGTTTCGCGGACTTCACCACGCTCGGCCTGCGGCGCCATTATTGCGAGGAGGAGCTGCGCCTGAACCGCCGGTTCGCCCCCGGGCTCTATCTCGACGTCGTATCGATACGCGGCGACGCGCAAGCGCCCCGCATCGGCGGCGAGGGGCCGGTGCTCGATTACGCGGTGAAAATGCGCGAGTTTCCGCAGGCGGCGCTGGCGAGCGCCCGGCTCGCACGCGGTTCATTCGGCGCGCCGGAAGTCGACGCGCTCGCATCGCTGGTCGCGCAGTTCCACGCCGGTGCGCCCCCTGCCCGGGCGCACGAACGCTTCGGCACACCCGGGGTGGTGCTGTCCGCGGCGCTGCAGAACTTCGAGCAGATGCTGCCGCTCGCCAGGCGCTCGCCCGATGACGACACCTTGCGCGAGCTCAACCGCTGGACGGAGCGCGAGTTTGCCGCGCGCCGGCCGTTGTTCGAAGCGCGCCAGCGCGGCGGATTCGTGCGCGAGTGCCACGGCGACCTGCATCTCGGCAATATCACCGTCCTCGACGGGCGCCCGGTGCCGTTCGACTGTCTCGAATTCAACGAGGAGCTGCGCTGGATCGATGTCATGAGCGAAACCGCATTTGTCGCGATGGATCTCGAGGACCGGGGCCATGCCGATTTTGCCTGGCGCTTTCTCAACCGCTACCTCGAGTCGACCGGAGATTACGCCGGGCTCGGCGTGCTGCGTTTCTACCTCGTCTACCGGGCGCTGGTGCGCGCGAAGGTGCATCTCATTCGGTCGCGGCAGCCGCGGCTGCGGCGCGCGGAGAAATACCGGCTCGGGCAGGCCTTCCGCGGTTACCTGCGGCTGGCCGGGCGCTATGCGGCGCCGGCGGGCGCGGCCCTCATCCTGGCCCACGGCCTCTCCGGGTGCGGCAAGACCACCGCGACGCAGCCGCTCCTCGAGCGGCTCGGGGCGGTGCGCCTGCGCTCCGACCTCGAGAGGAAGCGCCTGCACAGCCTCGCGCCGCTCGCGGCGAGCGGCTCGGGGCTGGCGGGCGGAATCTATTCGGCCGAGGCGACCGCCGCAACTTACCGGCGGCTGAGCCAACTGGCGCAGGTTGCTCTCGACGCCGGCTTCCCCGTGATCATCGACGCCACCTCCCTCAGGCGCACGGAGCGGGAATCCTTCCGCACGATCGCGGAACGGTCCGGCGCGCCGTTCCATATCCTCGATTTCCAGGCGCCCCTGGATATAGTGCGTTCCCGGATCGCGAAGCGCCTGGCCCGCTCGGATGATGCCTCCGAAGCCGATCTCGAAGTGCTCGAGCACCAGTTGGCCGCCCGCGAGCCGCTGACCCCCGCCGAAATGGCTGCGACCTTCGCCGTGGACGCGTCGGGGCCCGCTTCACACGACCTGTGGCACCCGTTCATCGAACGCCTGCGTCACTCCACCACCGCCCAGGCTCGGGTGCCGCGCGCCCGGGCCGGCATGCCAGGCCATGAAAAAAGCAAATGACGAGCGCTGGCGCCTGATCGCCGATTTCCTCGCCCATACCGCCGAGGCGATTGTGATCACCGATGCGAGGACCAGGATCGTCTACGTCAACCGGTCTTTCACCAGGGTCACGGGCTACACGCTGAAGGAAGTTTCCGGAAAAACGCCGCGCCTGCTGCACTCGGGCCGGCAAACCGCGGGGTTTTACGCCCGCATGTGGAAATCCATCAACGCATCAGGTCGGTGGCAAGGGGAGATCTGGAACCGCCGCAAGAACGGCGAGATCTACCCGGAGTGGCTGTCCATCACCGCGGTCAGAAACAAAAGCGGCAAGGTGGAGAACTACCTGGCGATCTTCTCGGACATCACCCTGCGCCAACGGGAGAAACAGGAGCTCTACGACCTCGCGACTCACGATGCCCTGACCGGGCTCCCCAACCGTTTCTTCTTCGACGAGCGGTTCCGGCATGCCCTGGCGCGCGCCCGACGCGCCGGCCACCTGGTCGGGCTGCTCTACCTGGACCTGGATCGCTTCAAACCGGTCAACGACTCGCTCGGTCACAAATGCGGAGACCAGCTGCTGCAGACAGTCGCCAGGCGCATTCGGCAGTCGGTGCGGGAGGGTGACACTATTGCGCGGCTGGGCGGTGATGAATTCGCAGTGATCCTCGAGCACCTGTCGCGCCCACGGGATGCCGGGGTAACTGCAACAAAACTGCTGCGCGCGCTGGCCCGGCCCTTCCTGCTGGAAGGGCATAAAGCCAGCATTACGGCGAGTATCGGCATCACCGTCTATCCGCTGGATGGCGACGACGTCGAAACCCTGGTGAAGCGCGCCGACGGCGCGATGTACCGGGCCAAGTCCGAGCGCACGAACGATTACCGGTTTTGGGGCGACCCGGCCCGCTACTCGCAAGCCGGCGCGGCAGCCCGCCGCAAGTGACATCGCGTTCTTAAGACACGATTAGCACGTTACGTGTGAGTGCCACCGCCACGATGTAGATAAACACCGCCTGCGCTGCCACCCATGCCACCATTCGGGCGCCCCTGGTCGGTCCGCGCTTGAGCGCCACCATGCCAAGGCCGATATAGAGCACCAGCGCTACCACCTTGGCGGTCAGCCAGGGCTCGGCGAGGGGATACTGCTTCAGCACGATGGCAAGCGCGATTGCGCTCGCGAGGAGCAGCGTATCCACAACGTGCGGCAGCACCTTCACCCAGCGCCGCTCCAGCATCGCTGAATCGCGGATCATCCAGATGCCACGCACGAAGAACAGCGCGTAGCTCACTGCTACGCACGTCACGTGCACTGCCTTCAACACCAGGTAATCGGCCATGTGAAGAGCAAAACCCCGCTGCTTTCGCCAGTCAATGGTCGGATTCTAGACGCAATTCCATTGACTTTTATCAAGGCCGCGCCCGGAGCTCCCCGTCATACTTGTCAGCTACACAACCTCTTGTGCAGTCTTACTTGCCGCCACCGCACGCGATGCCTGGATCCGAACTGCCGCGCTGGACGCTGCGGGGGCGCACCCTGCTTCCTGTCGTGCAGGGTGGCATGGGGATCGGGGTTTCAGCGTACAGGCTCGCCGGGGCCGTCGCCGGTGCCGGCGCGCTGGGAACCATTTCCAGCGTGGAACTGCGCCACCACCACCCCGATCTCCTGGAGCGCGCGCGGGATTGCCGGGACCAGGACGTCCTCGACGGCCTGAACCTGACCGCGCTCGACCGCGAAATCCGGATGGCGCTCGCCATCGCCGGAGGGCGCGGCGCGATCGCAGTGAACGTCATGAAGGCGGTCTCCGCGCACGCGCAGTACGTCCGGCAATCCTGCGCCAGCGGCGCGCAGGCCATCGTGATGGGCGCGGGGCTGCCGCTCGACCTGCCGGACCTGGTGAAGGATTTCCCGGCGGTCGCGTTAATCCCGATCCTCTCGGATGCGCGCGGCATCGGCATCGTGCTGAAGAAGTGGCTGCGCAAGAACCGCCTGCCGGATGCGATCGTGATCGAGCACCCGCGTTACGCCGGCGGGCACCTCGGTGCCACGCGCACGGAGGAAATCATTGATCCGCGCTTCAACTTCGAGCCGGTGCTGTCCGCCGTGTTCGGGCTCTACCGGGAACTGGGCATCGAGCGCAACCGCATCCCGCTGATCCCCGCCGGCGGCATCAACAGCCACGAACAGGTGCGCGCGCTGCTCGAACTGGGCGCGGCAGCAGTCCAGGTCGGCACGCCGTTCGCGGTGACCGAGGAAGGCGACGCCCACCCCAATTTCAAGAAAGTGCTGGCCGAAGCACGGCCCGAGGATATCGTGACCTTCATGAGCGTCGCCGGCCTGCCCGCCCGCGCCGTGCTGACCCCCTGGCTCAAGAACTACCTGGGACGCGAGCAGGCGCTGCAGGCGCACGCCAAGGCCGATCCCCGGCGCTGCGTGCCGGGCATCAAGTGCCTCGCCGTGTGCGGGCTGCGCGACGGGATCGCCAGCATCGGGCAGTTCTGCATCGACACGCGGCTCGCGTTCGCGCTGAAAGGCGACGTGAAGAAGGGCCTGTTCTTCCGCGGCTCCGAGAGCCTGCCGTTCGGCACGGCCATACGCCCGGTCGCGGAACTGGTCGACTACCTGCTATCCGGAAGGATGCCGAACTTCGCCCCGGCCTTGGAAGAGGCCTACGCGTAGTCGCAGTCGCCGCGATATCCGGCCGGGGTCAGCCCGGCTTGCCGTCGAGCCGGGGGCGAGTGAGCACGGGCCAGTAGCGGAAAGCGTAGAGCCCGAACGCCGCGGCCCAGAGCAGCCCCGATACCTGGACGCTCGCCAGTTGCAGTCCGGGCCATGCCCATGCGCCGAAGACGCGAACCAGCGCCGCGCTCTGAACCAGCAGGAACATCGCCGCCTCGAAGCGGTCCGCCACCAGCGGCCGCGCGGTATGCCCGCGCGCGGTGCGGGTCATCATGCCGAGGGTCATGCCCCCGATCGCGCCCACGGTCAGCGCGTGGATGGCGAATGACTCCGCCAGCAGGTCCAGTCCGGACAGGCCGCGCAGCAGCAGGTGCCCGACGATCCAGGCATAAGCGGCATGCAGCGTCCACACCAGCGGCGTGGCAAGGGTCCGCCACGGCTGCCACAGCAAGAGGCGCGCCCCGTGCGCGACCGCGCCGAAGAGCGCGAGCGCAGCGACGACCGCCGGTTGCCATTGCAGCAGGTCCGCGGCGAACAACAGCAGAACGGCGCCGAGCGCCAGCTTCTCGACCAGGGGATGGCGCATCGCGCGCGTTCCGGGCACGCCGTTGTTGGTGAACATCGGAATGACGCGTCCGCCCATGACCGCCATGATGAACAACACGACATCCAGTCCCAGCAGCAAGCCCAGCCGTGGCGGCAGCTCGAAGACCCCCTGCAACGCCAGGTGCAGGGCGAGGACGAGGCCGCCCATCAGCGTGAGCAGCCCGATGAAGAAATAGTTGCGAACGTTGCCCGATCGCACGAGCGGAATGCCGATCGCCACTGCGAGCGCCAGCGGGAATGCCGCGTTCACCACGGCGGCGGCGATGGCGAACGGCGTCAGCACCAGCACCCGGCCCAGCACCCATAAACCCGCCAGCGCCATCAGCGGCACGCCGGTCGGCGTCGGCAGGCCGGTCCAGGCGCGCACCGCCGTCAACAGGAATCCGGCGATGACTGCAATCGTGAAGCCGAACAGCATCTCGTGGCCGTGCCACAGCGGCCCCTGCAGGAATGCGGAGGGAAGATAGCCCGAGAGCTGCGCGGCCCAGGCCAGCACGCTGATGGCGCTGAAGACGCTCGCCAGCAGGTAGAACGGACGGAAACCCAGGTTCCACAGCGCGAAGCCGGGAGCGCCGGACGCTGCCGCCGCCCGCTCGCGCGGGCCAAGCAGCGGTTCGTTCATGACAACAGCACGGGATCGCCTCGCCGGTCGAACGGTATGAACGAGCCGATCGAGCCGGCCTTGATGGACTCGATCATGCGTTGCAGCGGCTGGTCGGCTTCCTTGCTTGTCGGCGGGCGGCCGGCGCGTCCCGGCAGGCTGGCCACGAATACGACGGCCCAGTCGGGTCCGAACTGGCGTGACTCTTCCACCAGCGCGGCGAACGTGCCCATCTCATCGGGAGTTTTGTCCACGGCCATCAGCGGCGCGAGCGCGCCGCCCTCCCCGGCCTCGAAGTGGGCGCGCTGTTCGGGCGTGCTGTCGTCCGGTAACACGGCATGGGCGAATACGAACAGCAATCGCTGCGGCTCGCGCTGCGCGCGCGCGGCGCGGAGCAGGTCGTCAAAGTTTGAAATGTTCATGGTTACTGCACCAGCGGCGTGTCGGCCGCGTCGAGTTCCACGCCTTCAACGGCGGCCTCGCCGGCCAGCAGGCGCAGGTATAGTCGCAGCGCCGTCACGTAGGCCTGCTGGCGCAACGCCATGGCCACCGCGCCGCGCACCGATTCGAAAGGCTGCGCCACGCCGGGTTCGCGCTCCAGCACCTCGACTACATGCAGGCCGAAGCGGCTGTGCACCAGTCGCGACAGCACCCCCACCTCGACGTGACCGAACAGTTCGCGGGCGAACTCCGGCGCGCAATCGGTGCTGCTCAACCAGCCCAGGTCGCCGCCGTGCTCGCCGCTGGGGCAGTTGGACCACTGGCGCGCCGCATCGGCAAAGAGGTCGGCGGCCCGGCCATCGTGGCAACGCACGCCGAGAAAGACGGGCTCCACCCGCTTGCGCAAGGCCACGACATCCACGCCTGGCGTCACGGCAAACAGGATATGCCGCGCCCGCACACGTTCGCCGGTGCGGTAAGCGCCCTCGTGCGCGGCGTGGTAGCGGCGGCAGGCCTCTTCCGATGGTTCGGGCAC
>CAZFRR010000217.1:0-3345 GCA_964521405.1 uncultured Streptomycetaceae bacterium
CTACAGAGGCGGGCGAGCGCCGCCAGTTGACCGTGCTCTTCTGCGACATGGTGGGCTTCACCGAACTGGCCAACCGCGTGGATCCCGAGGTGCTTCAGCGGATCATCGGCAGCTATGAAGACACCTGTGCAGCGGCCGTCACCCGCTACGACGGCTACGTGTTCCAGAGATTAGGCGACGGCATCGTCGCCTTTTTCGGCTACCCGCTTGCGCACGAAGGCGAGGCCGAGCGTGCCATCCACGCGGGGCTGGAGATTATCGAGGCCTTGTCCAGGCTCGACGTCCCAGACGCCGGTCATCTGGCGGTGCGCATTGGCATTGCCGCTGGGCTGGTGGTGGTCTCTTCCGCTGGAAAAGGCGCTGTAGGGGAGACCATGAACCTGGCGTCCCGGCTGCAGGCCACCGCTCAGCCCGGCAGCATCGTGGTGAGCGAGAGGGTGCGGCGCCTGGCCGGTGGCCGCTTCGACTATGAGAATCTTGGCGAGCAAACACTCAAGGGCATCACCCGCCCGACCCATGCCTATCGCATTGTGGGCGTAAGTGAAGCGGCCAGCCGCTTCGAGGCCGCGCACGCTGAAGCCGGACCGACGCCGCTGGTAGGACGCGAGCAGGAGATCGGGCTACTGCTCGATCGCTGGCAGGTTGCGCAGGAAGGTGAGGGCCAGGTGGTGCTG
This sequence comes from uncultured Streptomycetaceae bacterium, assembly GCA_964521405.1. GTDB lineage: Bacteria > Pseudomonadota > Gammaproteobacteria > Burkholderiales > SG8-41 > SG8-41. Next base: position 675 of record CAZFRR010000217.1, read on the forward strand.
CTTTCGGGAGAACCTGGCATCGGCAAGAGCCGCGTCCTGAGCGCGCTGCGCGAACGCTTGGGGGCCCTGAGCGGCGAAACGCTCAGCTTCCAGTGCTCGCCCTACTACATCAACAGCGCTTTCTACCCCATCATCGATTTCTTCGAGCGCGCGCTGAAATTTGCGCGCGACGAAGCGCCCGAGTCCAGGCTGGATAAACTTGAAGCGCTGGTTGTCACGCGTTATGGGCGACCCCTCGATGACGTGCGCTTCATCGCTGAGATCCTGTCCATTCCCGGCGCGGAGCGTTACGGCGCACTTTCACTGGCACCGCAGAAACAAAAGGACGAGACCATCCGCGCGCTGGTTGATCTCATGCTGGCCAGCGCACGGGATCGTCCGGCCGTGATGTACTTCGAGGACGCTCACTGGGTCGATCCGACGACACTCGAAATCCTGGACCGGCTGATCGATCAGGTCAGAAATGTCCCGCTGCTGATCGTTCTGACCCACCGGCCGGAGTTCCAGTCTCGCTGGTCGGAACACGGACACGTCACCGCGCTCAATCTGGCCAAGCTCACGCGGACACAATGCGGCGCGATGGTCTCCAAGCTCGCAAGCGGCAAAGCGCTGCCGGGAGACCTCCTGGAACAGATTGTCGCCAAAACCGACGGCGTGCCGCTGTTTGTCGAAGAGCTGACCAAATCCATCCTAGAATCCGGCAACTTGAATGACCTCGGGGATCGCTATGCCTACGCCGGCGCTGCCGATACCATCGCCATCCCCGCAACGTTAAGAGACTCGCTGATGGCGCGCCTGGATCGAGTGATGCACGTGAAGGAGATCGCACAGATCGGCGCCGCCATCGGACGTGAGTTCAGTTACGAGCTGTTCTCGGCCGTCGCGTCCTTGCCCAAGACCGAGGTCGACGATGGCCTGGCGCGATTGACTGAATCGGGATTGGCGTTTCGGCGCGGTGCCATGCCGGAGGCTGTCTATGTCTTCAAGCATGCGCTGGTGCAGGATGCGGCCTACGACTCAATGTTGAAGGCAAGGCGTGTCCAGATTCACGAGCGGATTGCCACGGTGCTGGAGATGCAGTTCCCGGCTGTTGCCGCGACGCAGCCCGAGCGGGTGGCGCATCACTACAGTGCGGCCGGCTTGGCGGACCAGGCCATTCCTTACTGGCACAAGGCCGGGCAGTTCGCGCTGCAGCGCATGGCTGTTCACGACGCGATCGCTCATCTGGATCGGGGGATGAGTCTGCTTCAGCAGGTGCCGGAGTCCCCCAGCCGGGACGCAAACGAGTTGGATCTGTCCACGACGCTGGGCATGGCCTGGCTGGCCTACAAGGGTTGGGCCCATCCGAACGTGGCAAGCAACCTGGAGCGGGCATGGAGCCTGGAACAGGCTTTGAACCGTTCCGATCACATGCCGCCCATTCTCTTCGGCCTGGCCATGTACCGCATGTGCGTTGGTCAGGTGCGCGAGTCGATGGTCTGGGCCGAGCGGATCCTCGATGAAGGGAAGAAAAGCGGCCTTGATGACATGCGGCTGGTGGGTCACACCATGGTGGAAACGATTTCCTATTTTCTGGGGGAGTTCGCGCCGATCAGCAGTCACGCCGAGGCGGTCGTTAACAGCTATGACCCGGTGCGTCACCGTCACATCGCGGATATGTTGACGGTCGATCCCAAAACCTATGCGCTCGTCTACCACGCATTCGCGCAGTGGGCGCTGGGCTATCCTGAGCGATCTGCGCAAACGCTGGAGGAGGGCATTCGGCATACCCGCGCGCGCGGACACGTTTTCGATCTTGCGTGGACGCTCCAGTTTTCCGCCAAGCACCTGGACATCTACCGGCGCGAGCCGGGACCCTGCGGGACAAAGCTGGACGAGTTCGATCGGCTGGTACGCGAGCAGAAGATCGATTTCATGGAGCAGATCGTCGGCCCGATCTGCCGGGCCGCGTGGCTGCTGATTTCGGATCGCCCGCAGGAATCCGAAGCGCTGTTCCGCGAATCCATTCCTCGTTGGGCGGAAGTGGGACTCAGGGTCGACATTCCGGATTACAAGACCATGCACGCGCAGAGCGCTGCACTGTCGGGCCGACGCGATATTGCACTGACCTTGATCGATGAAGCGTTGGAGCAAATCGAGCGGCCCGGCTGGGAGGAAAAATGCATTTACGCCGAAGCGCTGAGGGTGAAGGGGTGGATCCTCCAGCTCGGCGGTGATCTTGCAGGAGCGGAAGCGATGTTTCGATCTTCTCTTGAAGCATCGCGTCAGCAACAGGCAAAATCCTGGGAGCTGCGCGCGGCCACCAGTTATGCGGGGCTGCTCAAAGATCAGAACCGGCGCAAAGAAGCACTCGAGTTGATCGAGCCAATCTACCTTTGGTTTACGGAAGGGTTCGGCACCAAGGACCTCATGGATGCGAAAGCCATGCTCGAGGAACTGAGGTAGATGCGGACGCCTATTGAAAGCCCGGAGCGGCCTGGTTCGGTTCGGGCAGCCTTGCGGCGTCAACGTCCTGTTAGCCGACGAGAAGAGCGCTGGGGGTAAGCGTACAATTCCGGAATCATAATTTGGAGCACGATCATGATTGAGCTGGAGAAGCTCGTGGAGCGTATCGAGAAGCTTTCGCCTGAGGAGCTGAAGAAGTTCCGGGCTTGGTTCGCGGAGTTCGATG
>CAZFRR010000218.1:0-13736 GCA_964521405.1 uncultured Streptomycetaceae bacterium
CGCCGTGGAATACATCCCGTGGTAATGGACCACGCTGCCGACATCGGGCCGCGCCCTGTAGATTTCCAGGTGGATCGGGTACTCGCCGGGCGGATCGCCGTTGCCGGCGAGCGTCTTGCCGTCCAGGTTCATGAGCAGAAAATCGTCCGCCACCGGCCGCGGGCCCAGGGAATGGCGCGTGAGCAGGCACTGGTCCGTACCCGGCAGCCGCATGCTCAGGTGGCCGAAGCCCTCGATGAAACCCCGCCGGTAAAGAAAGCGCCAGGCCTTCAGCGCATTCGCGAGCGCCGTGTTATCTGCAGTCATGCGTATGCCTTCACTTGGGTGGAATGACGGGCAACAGGAGGTACGAGGGCTTGTCCCCGCCGGAATGGATCGTGGTCTGCGCGCCCTGGTTGTAGTCGGCGTGGAAATGCGTGAAGTGCTGCGAGCCCGCGCCATCCGCCGGCGACACGTCCAGGCGCAGCTTGTGGCCCTTCCTGAACACCATGCAGGTCGCCCAGATCTCGACCTGGCATTCGACGACCGCGCCGGGTTTCAGCCACCAGCGCTCGTCATGCGCGTGATACGGCCGGTACGGGAGCGACTTCTCCGGGTCGAGCTTGCGGTGCGATGCGCGCAACCATCCCTTGGTCACGCAGGCGAGCGGCTCGCCCTGCTGGCCCACTTCGCACAAGTCCTTGCCGTCGGGACCGATATTGCGCAGCGTCGCAAAAATATCGGTGTCCTCGCCCGTGCTCGACACCCAGAGGTTCAACACGATCGGCCCCGTGATCTCCGTGTCCTCGGCCATCGGCGGCGTCTCGAACGAAACGCCGCGCGGCATCCTGCCGGGACGGGACGGGGCGCTTTGCTGATAGCTCACCGTCGCTTTCTTCTGCGGCGCCTGCGTCGTCAACTCTCCTTCCACGGCCCTGGAGTCCTCGGAGCCGGCGCGATCGATCCTGAGGTGGTACTTCGTCCACTGCGTGCGCGCGAGCGGCCACTCGTTCTCGAAGCGGTACGGATACGGCTGCTCGCTGCCACCGGTGCGGATCTCGAGCTTGACCGGGGGCTCGTCCATGATTCCGGTGTCGATCCCTTTCAGCCAGTAGTCGAACCAGCGCAATTGATCGACGCGCGCCTCCTCGGCGTAGAACGCGTGGAAATGCGTGCCGCTGTGGATGCGCAGCTTCTTGTGCTTGGACGCGGCGCAGAGATAGCCCTCGGTGTTGCCGCGCAAATGGAGCGAGGAGCCGCCCCAGTTGCCGACGCTGTAGAGCGGGACCTTGATCCGGTCCCAGCGCGCGCTGTTCAACCGCCAGTACTCGGAGTCGAGGTCCTTCGCCATGTAGTTCCAGAGGAGATTGTTGTCGAACGCATCCGGGTTGTAGAGGCGCGGTTGCCCGAGGAGATGCAGCGCGGTGTTGTTGTTGGCCCAGCGCGCGATGAAGCCCATGGCGAAGATGCCGCCGTGATAGGCCTGGTCGCGGTACTGGTCGGCGCGGCCTTCCCACGGCATGATCGCCTTCAGCGACGGCGGCTGCAGCCCGGCGACGCGCCACTGGAACGCCGCGTGATACGAAATGCCGCAGGCGCCGACGGACCCGTTGCACCACGGCTGCTTCGCCACCCACTCGATGCAGTCGTAGGCGTCCACCGCCTCCGCGTAGGAGCTCGGGTCCGATTTGCCCGGCGACTTGCCGGAGCCGCGCGTGTCCACGCGCAGCAACCCGTAGCCGCGCGGGCACCACCACAGGGGATTCACGCACTCCCAGTTCATGTAGGGATTGGGCTTTTCCTCCAGGTCGGGCGGCGGCACCCACAGCTTGTCCTTCATGTACGGCCCGATGGTCATGATCACCGGGAAGCGCTCGCCCGCCCCCGCCGCTCCCCCATCGGGCCGGAAAATATCGGCGTAGAGCACGCCCCCGTCCCGCAGCGGGATCTTCACGTCTTTCTCGACGATCAGCTTTCGGTCTTGGGGTTGGGATACGTTCCTGGCTTTGTCCATTTCTACTCCCTCGAAATCGTCACTGGCTTTTGGCGGTCATGCCCAGGTCGGCAAGCATTTTAGCCAGCAAATCGTACTCCGAATCAAGATGCTTGCGCGTCTCGGCGCTGGCCTTGAAGTCTTCGCCCCACCCGTTGTCCTCCAGGTCCTGTTTCCATTCGTCGCTGCGGACCACGCGCGCAAACGCCTGGTCCCAGAAGGCGACCTGGGGCGCCGTCAGTTTCCCGGGCGCGACGAAACCGCGCCAGGCGTAGTACGAGGCCTCGATGCCCTGCTCCCGGAACGTCGGCACCGCGGCCAGCCGGGCTGGCTGGCGCTGCGTCGAGCTGATCCCCAGCGCCCGGGCGGCGCCGCTCTGCATGTGCTGAATCGCGCCGCCGGGCGTGCCGACCCAGACGTCGATATGCCCGCCGAGCGCCGCGGTCATGCCCTGGCCGCCCGAGGAAAAGACCACCGTCTTCACGGCCTTCGGATCGACGCCGGCCGCCCGCGCGATCATGCCGATCACGATGTGGTTCTGGTTGCCGCGCGCGGTCGCAAACGCGAAGGTCACCGACGTGGGGTCTTTTTTCAGGCGCGCGATCACGTCCTTTGCCGTAGCCAGCGGCGAATCCGCCTTGACCCACGCCACCACGTACTCGCGCATCAGGATGTTGAGCGGCGTCAAGTCCTGGTAGCGCAACTGGCCGACGCCCAGGATCTGGTTGGTGACGAAAGCCGTGGACAGCGTAGCGATGTAATGAGCGTCGCCCGCGTGCTGGGCGAGCGCAGTCCAGGCCACGGTGCCGCCCCCGCCGGGACGATTGGTCACCGTCATGCTGGGAATGCCGGGAACCGACTGCAGCAGCAATTTCTGCAACTGCCGCCCCTGCCGGTCGGCGGCGCCCCCGGCGCCGGACGCGATCGAGATATCCACGTTCCGCGCCGGCTTCCATTCCTGCGCCGCGGCCGGGCCCGCCGACACGCCTGCCGCTGCTGCAATAGCGATAGCTGCGATACGCCTGAAGTTGATGTAAAAGACCTTAGCCACGGAAACACACGGAATCACACGGAAACAACAAGCTATCAAGAAAACAACGAAACACACAGATAGCTCGATCCGGGGCGCTTCGTAAACGAGAGATATCATAGAAATTTATTCAAGACGAATAGTGAAACTTTCTTGTTCTGTCCGTGTGCTTCCGTGTGATTCCGTGGCTAAAGAATTTTGCGGTTCAGGCTCCGCGGTCGTACCCCGGCGATACGCGCGCGTCGATCACGCAAATCTTGTTCTGGCGTGCCAGCGCGATGCCCTTCTCGATCGCCGGCAGCACGTCGGCCACCTGGTCCACCGGGCCGATGCCCTCGCCCCCCATCATGCGTGCCATGCCCGCGATGTCGATGTCCGGTTGGGTGAGGTGCTGCCCGATCCACTTGTTCTCTTCCGGGCGGCCGCGCGCCTTGGCCATGCGGCCCTGGTGGCGCTCGTCGTTGTAGAACGAGCGGTTGTTGCACACGATCATCAGGCAGGGAATCTGGTAATGGGCCGCGGTCCACACCGCGGTGTTGCCCATCAGGAAATCACCGTCGCCGACGACCCCGATCGGAATCCGCCCGCTCCCCTTCAGCGCGAGGCCCGCGCCGACCGTCATGCCCGGCCCCGAGCCGACACCGGCGCCGCCGTCGTGACCGATGTAGTCGAGCGGGTGGCGGAAGTGCGTGTAGGCGCCGCTCCAGCCGAGCGGCAGGCGTGTGTAGCAAACATCCATGCCGCGCGTCGCGGTCTCGAGCGCAGCGCCCACGCCGCGCAGCGAAACCTCGGCGGGCATCGGCGGTAGCGGCACCCGCTCCGGCAGCACCGCGCTCGCCACGCGCGGCTTGACCGCGTCGAGGAGCAGCGGCACCGCGGCGTCGGTCTCGCACATCAGGTACAAGTCCATCGGCGGCAGGCCCTGGTGGTCCATGCTCCAGCCGCGGTGGCTGTAGGCGTCGCACGAGACCTGGATAATCTTCGCGGATACCGAGCCGCTCGCGCTGTCGCCGAAAGTTTGCTTCAGCGTCCCCGCGAGATCGAGCCAGTCGAGCGACAGGATGACGTCGGCCGCGGCGATCAATTTCTTCGCTTCGGGCAGCAACTGCTGGAACGGCGGCACCGGGTGCAGGCGGTGGTCGGTGGGAAACGATGCCGCGATCTTGATGCTGGTGAGAACCGGCGCGTTCAACTTCTCGGCCAGCGCTACGCGTTGCTTCCACCCGTCCAGGCTGCGCGAGCAGCGGCCGGCAAGGATGAGCGGGTTCTTCGCGTTAGACAGCAGCTTCGCGGCGGCCGCGACAAGTTCGGGCGCCGGCAGCGTGGCCTGCGGCACGGGATAGCGCGACACGTCCGGCAGCGGCGGCATCGCGTCGAGCTTCTTCTCCTGCATTTCGACTTCCAGGTTGATATAGACCGGGCCCTTGGGCGCGGTCTGCGCGATCTGCGACGCGCGCAGCAACGCTTCCATCGCGGCTTCCGGCGAGCCCGGCTGGTTGTCCCACTTGGTGAAGTTGCGGATGAGGCCGCCCTGGTCGGAGCTGGTATGGATCCAGTCGATCCAGGGACGGCGCTTGGTCGCGTCCCACGGGCCGGTCGCGCCGAGCATGAGGATCGGCGCGCGGTCGCACCACGCGTTGTAGATGGCCATCGGCGTGCGCAGCAGCCCGATGTTGGCGTGCACCGCCGCCGCGATCATGCGATCGGTGACCTTCGAGTAGCCGTGGGCGACCGCGATCGCATTCTCCTCATGGATCGAGAGCACCATCTGCGGCGAGCGGTTGCCGAGGTAGTTGACGATGCTGTCGTGCAAGCCACGGTAAGTGGCGCCCGGTACTAGCGAGATGTAGGGAATATCCAGCTCGCGCAGCATCGCGGCGATGGGGTCTGAGCCCCAGCACGCCTCGCTTTCGCGCGCGGGCACCGGCGTGTCGTGGACGATGGCGCCGGCGCGCCCTGGCTTGTGTTTCATCCGATTCTGTCCTGTCGAAAAGTTGCGTGCATTAATCAGATTGATTAAAAAATACTAGCCGACCCGCCCCGGAACAACAAGGCTCAAAGGTGCGCAGGTGAGTTTCTCCCACCACCCCGCCTCTTTCGGAGGCACCCCTCCTCGGGCAGGAGGGGAATAAAAATAACTCCCCTCCTTTTCAAGGAGGGGTGGACGCAAAGCGGACGGGGTGGTTGCGCCGCACGGCCCACTCTGAGGGTCACGCGGTTTCGTGATTGTTGTTCCTGATTTTATCGGTGTTCATCGGCGGCTGAAGTTCTGCTCTATTCGATCTTCAGGTTCAGCTTCTTGATGATCCTGCCATTCGTTTCCATCTCGCGCCGCAGGAAAGCGTCGAACTCCGCCGGGCTCATGGGCGCGGGGATCATGCCCACCCGGGAGAGCGCGTCGTTCACTTCCGGGAGCTTCAACGCCCGCCCGATCTCGGCGCTCAGCCGGTCGATCATGCCCCGGGGCGTGCCTGAGCGGACGACGGCGCCGAACCAGTTGATCGCCTCGAAGCCGGGATAGCCGGATTCCGCGACGGTGGGAACATCGGGCAGCGTATTGGACCGCGTTGCCGAGGTCACGGCGATCGGGCGGATCTTTCCCGATGCGACGTGCGTGGAGCAATCCAGCATGTTGCCGATCAGCATGCTGGTATGCCCGCCCAGCACCGCCGTCAACGCCGGAGCGCCCCCGCCGTAGGGCACGACGGTCATGGAGACCTTGGTCGCCTCCATGAACATTTCTCCGCCAATGCGGCCCCCGCCGATGACGCTGGAGATCGCCCACGTCAACTCGCCGGGCCGCGCGCGCGCGAGCGCGACCAGCTCCTTGACCGTTCGCGCCGGCAGTGAGGGGTGAACGCAGATGATCAGCGGGTTATAAACGAGGCGTGTAACGCCGGCGAAATCTTTCATGGGGTCGAACGGCAGTTTGGCCTGCACGAACGGATTGATTGTGAAGCTGGGCGCCATAAAGAGCAGCGTGTGCCCGTCGGCGGGCGCCCGCATCACCAATTCGGCGCCGATCACGGTGTTAGCGCCCGGCCGGTTCTCGATGACCACGCTCTGGCCGAGCGCCTTGGCGAGGGGCGGCGCCACCGTGCGCGCGATCGTATCGGTCGTTCCCGCGGCCGGGAACGGGATCACGAACCTCACGGGCCTGGACGAAAAATCCTGCGCGACCGCGGCGTGGACGGCGAAGGCCGCGGCGGCGGCCAGTATGCGCGTGTACCATCTCCTGCTGTTCATGCCGCCTCCAACTTGTCCGTTATTCGTTGTTGCGATTTTCCGGCGCCGTCTTGTATCAGGAGTTTGCCAGGGTCAGGTCCGGCAAACTCCTTTTTGCACTTATAATGAAACGGCGGGCCTATTCTATCCAATGAGAGCAACGAGGAGCATGACCGATGCGGTGTAATGGATACCGGGCTCCTTCCTTGTCCGCAGTCTTGAGCTTCGCCATTGCGTCGCTGATGGCCCCGGGCGGCGCCGGCGCGCAGGGTTATCCCGAGAAGCCCCTCAGCATGGTGGTGCCGTTCCCGGCGGGCGGCGCGGTGGACCCCGTCGCGCGCGTGCTCGCGAACCGCATGAGCGAGCTGTGGAAACAGCCGGTGCTGATCCTCAACCGGCCCGGCGCCGGCGGCAACATCGGCGCGGAATCGGTCGCGCGCGCCGCGCCCGACGGCTACACGCTGCTGTTCGGCTCGACCTCGCTCTCCATCGGCCCGGCCCTCTACGCCAGGCTCGGCTACGACCTCCTGAAGGATCTCGTGCCGGTGAGCCTGGTTATCACCTCGCCCAACATCCTGGTGGTGCACCCATCGCTGCCCGTCACGACGGTGAAGCAGTTGGTGACGCTTGCCAGGGCCAAACCGGGGCAACTGACCTCGGCATCGGCCGGCATCGGCAGCTCGAACTACCTGTCGCTGCTGCTGTTCATCAACCTGGCGAAGGTGGACATCATCCACGTGCCGTTCAAGGGCGCGGCGCCCGCGGTGGCCGACGTCACCGGCGGTCATTCGCAGATGACGTTCGTGCCGATCCCCGGGGCAATCGCGCTGGTGCAGGCAAACAAGCTGCGCGCGTTGGGCGTCACCGCCGAGAAGCGCTCGTTCGCGTTGCCGGACCTGCCGACGATCGCGGAAACCGTCCCCGGCTACGAAATGACGTCCTGGAACGGCGTCTTCGTGCCGACCGGCACCCCGCCGGCCGTCATCTCCCGCCTGCATGCCTCGCTGATCGAAGCCCTGCGCACGCCAGCCGTGAAGGAAGCGCTCGCCAAGGCCGCGGTCGAGCCGGCCGGCACCAGCCCCGAGGAATTCGACAAGAAGGTGCGCTCCGAGCTCGCCAAGTGGGGCAAGGTGATTAAGGCTGCGGGAATTAAGCCTGAATGAACGTGACGAGATACGGGTGACTCTAGGCCCTTTCGCCTTTCGACTTTCGACTTTCGACTTGTTCCTCATGCCTCACGTCGTCGCCCTCTACCGCTACCCCGTCAAGGGCTTCACGCCTGAAGCGTGCGAAACCCTGACCGTTCTCGACGAAGGGCGCATCGCGGGCGACCGGGCGCTGGCGTTCCGTTTTGCCGATTCAGGCGCGCCGGACAGCGCTTGGAGAAAAAAGCACGAATGCGTCGTCCTGATGAACACGCCGGGCCTCGCGCGATTGCAGGTGCGGTTCGATCACGAGGCGCAGCGATTGAGCCTGTCGCTCAACGGCGCCGTCATCACCGACGAGGCGCTGGACGAGGACGGCCGCAAGCGGCTCGCATCGACGCTCGCCGATTACGCGCTGACGCTCGCCGAGAATCCCCTCACCGGCCACCCGGAACGCCTGCCGCTCAAACTCATCGGTGACGGCATCACACCGCGTTACCAGGATAACGTGGGCGGGCAAGCCACGCTGCACAGCCGTGCGAGCCTCGCGGCCGTCGCCAGGGCGACCGGAAAACCCCATCTCGAAGAAGCGCGATTCCGCTCGAACATCGTCATCGACGGCGTGGACGCGTGGGAGGAACTGCACTGGCTGAATCGCAAGGTGCGCATCGGCGGGGTCGAATTCGAGGTCGCGCGGCGCAAAGTCCGCTGCCTCGCCACGCACGCCAACCCCCGGAACGGGAAGCGCGATGTCCCGGTCATGGCGACCCTCATGCGGACCTTCGCGCAGGAACAACCCACCTTCGCGGTGGGGATGGTCACCCGTGGAGCAGGCGGCACGATTCGTCTCGGAGACGAAGTCTGTCTCCTCGACCAGGGATGAGACAGTTCCGAGTTCCGAGTTCCGGGTTCAAGGTTCAAGGTTCAAGGTTCAAGGTTCAAGGTTCAAGATTTAACTTGGAACGTTGAACTTGGAACATTGAACGGGGTGTCACCCGCCACTCGTCACTCGAGTGAGCGCGATCAGTGCAGCGGCTGGAGCTTGCCTTCACGCACCAGGCGGGCGAAGCGCTCGACGTCATCGTTGAAATATTTCTGAAAGCCCGCGGCCGAAACCGGCACAGGCTCGGCGGCGGTCAGCGCCAGGCGTTCCTTCACCAAGGGCACCTGAATCGCCTTGCCAACCGCATCCTCGAGTATCGTGATTGCCTCCCTGGGTGTCGCCGACGGCGCGAATATCGCGAGATAGGCGCCAAACTCGAAGCCCGGGAAACCGCTCTCCGCGAGGGTCGGCACGTCGGGCAGCGCCGCGGAACGCCGGTTCGAGGTGGTCGCAAGCGCGCGCACTTTCCCGCCCTGGACGTGCCCCATGGCGGAACCGGCGAGATCGAACAGGAAGTTGACGCGCCCGGACATGAGGTCCGGATAGACCGCGCCGCTCCCCTTGTAGGGCACGTGCGTCAACTCGATGCCGGCGGCCGCCATCAGCAGTACTCCGGTGAGATGGCTGCTGGTTCCCGGTCCCGACGATCCGAACGTCAGTTCACCCGGCCTCTGCCTGGCCGCGGCGATGGCCTCCTTGACCGACCGGATCGGCCCGTCCGCCGAGGTCACCATGAGATTGGGCAGCGTCGCGATGCCGGCGACCGCCACGAGGTCCTTGCGCGGATCGAAGTTGAGCTTCATCAAGCTCACGTTCGAAGATAGCGACAGCGAAGCGAGCAGGATCGTGTAACCGTCCGCGCGCGCGGTTTTCGCCACCAGCTCCGCGCCGATGTTACCGCCCGCCCCGGGTTTTAATTCGAGGATGACGTTGTGGCCGAGCGTTTTGGACATCTCGGCCGCGACCAGGCGCCCGATCACGTCGGCCGAGCCCCCGGCCGCATAGGGCACGATCATCGTGATCGGCCGCGAGGGAAAACTCTGCGCCAGTGCGCCCGCTGCGTTCAATGCGATGGTGCCACCCAGCACCACAGCCGTCCAAAAACACCGCCTCATGATTTCCCCCTCACGCTACCAAAGCTCGCTACAGCAAAATGACAGCCAGATACTGGAGCAGGAGCGAAGCGGTGAGGAGACTCACGCCAACAATTAGCAGCCGCCTGTGTTTCGCGTAGGCTCGTTTTCCCTCGGGCGGCAACCATTCGTCTGCGAACCCGGGAGATCTCCAAAGATACAAGCAGATCAGAAGAGCGCCGGCGGATATGAGGTAGAGCGAAACCACATTGAGCACCGAAGCACTTGGCATGATTTCCTCTCCCTGCCACCACCGATTGCCGGTTGTCCCCGCGCAGATAATAACACCCGTTCAAGGTTCAAGGTTGTCAGCGCGAGCTGCCGCACGTGATTCTGAACACGGAACCCGGAACTCGGAACATTGAACCTGGAACCTTGAGCCTTGTTCCTTGTACCTTGGCCCTCGTTAATCAAGGCGCACGTTGGCCGCCTTGACGACTTTGGCCCACTTGGCCATGTGAAGCTTCATCAGCGCCTGAAACTCGTCCGGCGTGGACGGGATCAGCTCGATACCTTGCGCGGCAAGGCGTCCCGCGACCTGCGGGTCGCGCAGCGCCCTGACGATCTCGCCATTCAGGCGATCGACGATGCTCCTCGCGGTGCCGGCCGGCGCGAGCATGCCGCCCCAGTTGTCGAGCGCGAAACCCGGCAGCGCCGCCTCGGCGATGGTCGGCACCTCGGGCAGCAGCGGCGTGCGCCGGTTGCCCGCCATGCCCAGTATCCTCAGCCTGCCGGCCTGCACGTGCGGCAGCAGGGAATTGATCGCGCCGATGACCGACGACACCTCCCCCGTCACCAGCGCCGGCACGAACTGGCCGGCGCCCTTGTACGGCACGTGCGTCAAGTCCACGCGCGCCATGGATTTCAAGAGCTCCATCGCCAGGTGGTGCGGCGCGCCGTTCCCCGCCGAGGCGTAGGTCAGCGCGCCGGGCCGGGCGCGCGCGACGGCGATGAACTCCTTCACGCTGCGCGCCGGCACCGAAGGATGAATGACCAGCGCGAAGTGGGCCGAGCTCATCAACGCGATCGGAGCGAAGTCCCGGATCGGGTCGTAAGGCAATTTCGCGAACAGGCTGGGGTTGATGACGTGCGAGGTATTCGCCATCAGCAGGACGTGGCCGTCCGGCGCGCTCTTCGCCACGATCTCGGTGCCGATGTTGCCGCTCGCGCCCGGACGGTTGTCCACCACCACCGGCTGGCCCAGCGCCGGCGCGAGCTTCTCCGCCACGATGCGCGCCAGCACGTCGTTGCTGCCGCCCGGCGGCAGCGGCACGACGATGCGTATCGGCTTCATCGGATACGCCTGCGCTATCGCGGCGTGAAGAGCTAAAGCCAAGACACAGGGGACACGGAGGACACAGAGGGAATCAGAACGGAAAGAGAACCATTTCATGTGACAGTCCAGAGCTGAGCGGCTAATCGGGATGGGGTGCGCAGGAACCGCGCGAACACCAATTAATTATTATCGTTTTTCCTCCGTGTCCTCCGTGTCCTCTGTGTCAGAGCTTTTGCGCCCTCACCCGGCTACGACGTAGCCGGACGGCGTGCCGAGCACCGTGGTGCGCTCCAGGTGGCGCAACTGGATCTCGTCGAAGTCGCCGAGCGCCTGGTGCATGGTGCAGCGGTTGTCCCACACCACGATGTCGTTCTTGCGCCACTGGTGGCGGTAAACGAATTCCGGGCGCGTTGCGTGCCGCACCAGGTAGTCGATGAGCGGCTTGCTCTCCTGCTCGGTCATACCGTCGAAGCGCTTCACTTTTTCGCCAATGTAGAGCGCCATTCTCCCGGTCTCGGGATGCGCACGCACTACTGGTTGCGCCACCGGGGGGTTCAACTGCTTCTGCTCCGCCTGGCGCGCGACGCCGGTGTTGTCGTTGGCGAGCTTGCGCGTGCCGGAGAGATGGATGCCGTGGAGCCCGGCAATCATCTTCTTCATGCCCTCGGACAGCGCGTCATACGCCCTGTACATATTGGCAAACAGCGTGTCGCCGCCGACCTCCGGCACCGCATAGCTCTTCAGGAGCGAGCCGAGCGAGGGCGCCGTCGTGAACGACAAGTCGGAGTGCCACTGCCGGCCTGTGTACTGGGTGTCCGGCGGGCTGCCGTCCGGCTTGGGCTCGTTGGTGACCATCAGCAGCTCGGGGTACTGCGGATGGCGGTCGCGAGGGAGGGAATCGTGCCGGTCGAGCTCACCGAAACGCCGGCTGAACTCGATGTGCTGGCTGCGGGTGATGTCCTGGTTGCGAAACAGCAGGATCCCGTTCTGCAGGAATGCGTGGTAGATCTCGCCGAATGCGCCTTCGCTCATCGGCCCGGCGACATCGACGTCGCAAACTTCGGCGCCCAGCGCGTAGGACAGCTTGCGCAGCTTGAGTGGCATCGATCTCCCCTCCTGATGGCGGCAGCTATCATAGCGCCACCCGGGCCGGGTGCGATAGACTGCCGGCTCCGACACCGCAACATACCTACCGGAGGCAATTCCATGCATCGCAGCTGGCTGCAACTCGCGGCGCTGATCGTGCTCGCGGCAACCGCGACCCTCGCGACGGCCCAGTCCTTTCCCACCAAGCCGATCCGCTTCCTGGTGCCGTTCGGCCCCGGCGGCGTCGGCGACATCACCGCGCGCGTGGTGGCGCAGAAGATGAGCGCGGCGCTGGGCCAGCAGGTGATCATCGACAACCGCCCCAGCGCCGGCGGCGTCATCGCCACCGAGCTCGTCGCGAAATCCGAGCCCGACGGCTACACGCTGCTGCTGCTCAACAACTCGCACGGCATCAGCCAGTCGCTGTTCAACAAGCTGCCCTATGACGTGGCGAAGGATTTCGCCCCGGTCTCCACCATCAGCACCTTCAGCGTGGTCGTGCTGGTCAGCCCCGATTCGACGATGAAGACACTCAAGGATCTCCTCGCGCGCGCCAAGGCGAGCCCCGGCAAGCTGACCGTCGGCACCATCCAGATCGGCAGCACGCAGCACCTCTCGGCCGAACTGTTCAAGTCCATGGCGGGAATCGACGTCCTCAATGTGCCGTTCCCCAACACCGGCGCGGTGCTCACCGCGCTTCGCGGCAACAACATCCAGGTCGCATTCGAAGTGATGGCGCCGGTGATCGGGCAGTTGAAGGGTGGCGGATTACGCGCGCTGGCGGTCTCGCCCGCAACGCGCTTTGCCGGCCTGCCCGACGTGCCGACCATCGCCGAAGCCGGCGTACCCGGCTACCAGGTCACGTCCTGGAACGGCGTTGCGGCGCCGGCTCGCACGCCCAAGGCGATCATCACCCAGCTCCACAAGGCCGTCGCTGACGCGGTCAACGCGTCCGACACCCGCCAGCGCTTCCAGGAACTCGGCGTCGAGGCGCGCTCCTCCACGCCCGAAGAATTCCGCACCTTCTTCGCCGGCGAGATCGCCAAGTGGAACAAGGTGATTGAGACGGCGAAGATTCCCAAGCAGTAAGAAGCGTGAATGGTGAATGGTGAATGGTGAATGGTGAGTAGTGCCCCCTCACCCTAGCCCTCTCCCCCAACCGGGGGAGAGGGCAAGTTTTTCAAGCATCTCTTCACTATTCACTATTTACTATTCACGGCTTTCAAGCCATGCCGCAATACACTCTCCGCCTCTACACCGACAAGCTTCCGCCGAAGAGCGAGGCTGGCTTGCCGGCGGGCAACCGCGTCGTCTACGTGCGCGAAGGCGACGCGATCGTGCGCGCCGGCGGGCAGGCGGCCGGGCTTGCCGCGAACAGCGCGTGGCACGGACGCAATGCCGCCACGGTGACCGCGGGATCCGCGGGCACGACGCTGCTGCGCTGGGAACTCGCGGCCGGCGGCGCGGGAAGTGAATTGAGCGGCGCCGGCGCGGCCTCGACTCTCGCGCTCGCCCATGCAGTCGAACTGAGTGATCCCGGCGGCTACCTGATGCGCTGCGACCGGGTGGATTTTCCGCTCGGCGGCATCGCTTATACCCACGTGCACCGCGGCCCGGGCACCCGTTGTCTCCTCGCGGGCGGCATCCGGGTGGAGGTGGACGGGAAAGGCCACGACATCGCGCCCGGCGGCGCCTGGTTCGAAGCCGGACCCGACCCGGTGCTCGCCCTCGCCTCGAACACCGCGCTCACCGCTTTTGCCCGCGTCATGATCCTGCCGCGCGAGCTGAAAGGGAAAAGCTCGATCCGCTACGTCAAGGCCGAGGACGCCGACAAACCCAAGCCGCAGACTTACCGCGTGTTCGTCGATGAACCTATCGAACTGCGGTGACGAGTGGCGAGTGGCGGGTGGCGGGTGACATACCGTTCAAAGTTCCAAGTTAAACCTTGAACCCGGAACTCAGAACCCGGAACTCGGAACTCGGAAC
>CAZFRR010000219.1:0-25201 GCA_964521405.1 uncultured Streptomycetaceae bacterium
CGGGCGGGCTCTCGAGGCGCTCGCGCTCGATGACCGAGTATTCGGTCGTGATGAATTCCTGGTCCGCCGCCTGCTTCAGCTTGCGCTTTACCCACCAGAAGCGCGCCAGTGCCAGCAACGCCAGTATCGCCCCCGCGATCAGCGCCGCAACGAGAAAGAAAAAGCCCAGCACCAGCACCGCCGCCAGGAGCACTCCGTAGACGATGCGCTCTGGCAGGCTGCGGCTGCGAAAATTGATGTGGACGGTGGGCATGGCTTGGAAGGCGTGAATCGTGAATCGTGAAGCGACGAGCCGACTGTGTGAAACGGAACTTTCGATTCACGATTCACGAATCACGGATCACGCTTCTTCATCAATAATCAGGACTGACGCTCTTGATGATCACGCCCCCCGATTTTTCGTCGTGCTCGAGCGCGAGCAGCTTGCGCGCCTCCAGGTCGTCCAGCAGCTTGCCGAAGGAGCGGAAGCCGTAATAGGACTCGTTGAAGCCGGGATGCCGGCGCTTCAACGCCTGCTTCACCATTGAGCCCCAGATCTTTTCCTCCGCGCCGCGCTCGGTGGAGAGGGCCTCCACCGTTTCCATCACCATATCGTAAGCTTCCTGCTTCTTGTCGCCTTCCGCCGCGGGGGTATTGGCCGCTTCCGGCCTGGCGGCCGGCGGCTTCTTGCGAGCCGGCTTCTTCGGCTTCTCGCGCACCAGGTCGTCGTAGAAGATGAACTCGTCGCAGTTGGAGACCAGGAGATCGGAGGAGGAATTCTTGACGCCCACGCCGATGACGGTCTTGTCGTTCTCGCGCAGCTTCGACACCAGCGGCGAGAAGTCGGAGTCGCCGCTGATGATGACGAAGGTGTCCACGTGGGACTTGGTGTAGCAGAGGTCGAGCGCGTCCACCACCATGCGGATGTCGGCCGAGTTCTTGCCGGACATGCGCACGTGCGGGATCTCGATCAGCTCGAACGCCGCCTCGTGCATCGACTTCTTGAAGTCCTTGTAGCGGTCCCAGTCGCAATAGGCCTTCTTGACCACGATATTGCCCTTGAGCAGCAGCCGCTCCAGCACTTTCCTGACGTCGAATTCCGAGTACTTGGACTCGCGCACGCCGAGGGCGACGTTCTCGAAATCGCAGAACAACGCCATGTTGGTGTCCTGTTGAGTGGCCATGTGGCCTCCGTTTCTGTGCTTGAATGCGTGAGCCGCTAGCAGCGGGGGGTGCGGCGGCGGAGAAATTCAGCCGCATTCTACCCTGTTTGATTGCCGCGACTTCCTTTTTGTGGGCAGCTCGCCGTCAGCCCTGCTCGTCGCTGTCTGCGACCTCGTCACCGGAGGCCAGGCGATGGGCCCACCGGGTGGTCTCCGGCAAGCGAAAAAGGGTGGTGCAGGCCATGACATATCGCACCGCGAGGGGCAGGCTCACGCGGTGGCCGACGGAGACGTAGAGGGGCTGCACGTGCGCCTTCGATCGCAGCACGGCGCCGATGGTCTCGCCCCGGTCCTTCAGCGGCACCCAGGCGCCACGCCGCTGCATCGGCTGGCCGTGCTCGCCGATCAATCGTGACTTGGCGACTCCGATTGCGGGGATGCCGCAGGCGACGCCCATGTGACAGGCCAATCCGAAGCGGCGCGGGTGAGCGAACCCCTGTCCGTCGCACAATATCAGGTCCGGCTGGACGCGCAACTGGGCGAACGCCGCCAGCAGCGCCGGCATTTCGCGGAACGAGAGCAGTCCCGGCACGTAGGGAAAACGCGTTGGCAGGCGCGCGATCGCATGGTCGGCCAGCTCCAGTCCCGGGAAGGTGAGCACCACGACCGCCGCGCGCGTGATGCCGCCGCCGCGCTCGAAGCCCACATCGGTCCCGGCGACGTGGCGCACTTCCCGCGGCCGCCCCGTCCGCACGACCTTCGAGCGCAGCCGGTGCTGGAGCGCGATCGCCGCGGCTGGCGTCAGATGCCACGAGTGGTGGATTTTTCTCATGATGGGTTACCGATATTAAACCCCTGAACGCTGGCTGCAGATATGGGTTTTTTCATCATTCAATCATTCATCATTCATCATTCATCATTCAACACTGTAGTACCCTATGTCGCATGTCTGAAGAGTCGTTCAAGAACCTGCGCCAGCAGATGCTGGCGGAGATCGAGGCCGAAGCCGCGCTGACCGCCGGCTATACCGGCCGGCCCGCTTTCAGCAAGCGTGTGATGCGCGTCGTGGGCGACCTGCCTCGCCACGAGTTCGTGCCGGTCGAGCTGCAACCCTACGCCTATCTCAATCGTCCGCTGCCGATCGGCTACGAGAAGACGGTATCGCAGCCTTTCATCGTCGCGCTGATGACCGATCTTCTGGAGCTGGAGGCGGAAGATATCGTGCTGGAAATCGGCACTGGCGCGGGTTACCAGGCGGCGGTCCTCGCCCGGCTGGCGAAACGGGTCTACTCCGTGGACATCATCGGGGAACTGGCGCAGGGCGCGGAGCGGCGGATGAAGCGGCTGGGCTACGCCCATGTCGAAGTCCGGGTCGCCAACGGTTATTACGGCTGGCCGGAGCACGCGCCCTACGACAAGATTATGGTGACTGCCGCGGCGGACCTCATCCCGCCGCCGCTGCTGGCCCAGCTAAGGCCGGGCGGGCGCATGGTGATTCCGACCGGCATTCCGGACCGGCAGCAGCTGGTGCTGGTGGAGAAGTCCGCTGCCGGGAGCCTTTCCACGCGCGAGATTCTCGCCGTGAGATTCTCCGAGCTCGAGGATCCCGGCGAGATGGCGGGCGCCGCTTGATCCCGGAAAAGCTTTTTGCCACAGAGAACACAGAGTTCACAGAGGAAATGCAGGAAAGCTCGTCACGTTCCCGATCATTCATCTGCCGCACTCCCGGCCTATTGCTTCCCAATCACTTGTTGCCCGCCACGTCTTCTCATTTTTTCAGCGCTATAATCAACAGCCGTGGCACGACAGACTCGAAACCTGGCGGTGGTTTTCGCTGACATCAGCGAGAGCACCAGCCTCTACCAGAAGCTGGGCGATGCCGCCGCCCGCAACATCGTCAATGCCTGCCTCACGTTGATCACCGGCACGCTCGATCGCTTCGACGGCCGGCTGGTGAAGACCATCGGCGACGAGGTGATGTGCGTTTTCCCCAGCGCCGATCTTGCCGTCCTTGCCGCCAGCGACATGCAGGCGCAGGTCGCCGCCAGCCATCCCGGCAATTACCCGGTCGCGATCCACGTCGGGCTGCATTACGGGCCGGTGCTGGTGGAGGAGGGCGACGTGTTCGGCGACACGGTGAACGTCGCCGCCTATCTCGCCGCCGTGGCCGCCGCCGATCAGATCCTCACCACCGGGGCCACCGAACAATGCCTGTCCGCGGCGCTCAAGTCCTGCGTGCGCCCGATCTTCCACACCGTGCTGAAGGGCGCGGTGGAGGAGTCCACGGTATTCCAGGTGCTGTGGCGCACCGACGCCATCGATCTGACCGACGTCAACCTGCACACGAGCAAGATCATCCCGGGCGATATGGGGAGCCTGCTGGTGACGTTCGACGAGGAAAGGCTGCGGGTGGACCAGTGGCGCACCGGCATCACCATCGGGCGCTCCAAGGACTGCGACCTCGTGGTGTCGGACAGCTTCGCGTCGCGCCGCCATCTCACCATCAAGCTGGTGCGCACGCATTTCTACCTGTTCGATCACAGCATCAACGGCACCTTCGTTTCGCTCGGGAGCGGAGAAGAGGTGCATGTCCTGCGGCGGGAGCTGCTGCTCGACAGCTCGGGGCATTTTTTCGTCGGCCGCAGCCGCATCGAGCGGCCGACCGAAATGATCACGTTCAGCCGCGACCGGCGGTCGATGTATCGGATCTAAACTAGTGGCGAGTGGCGAGTGGCGAGTGGCGAGTGGCGAGTGAGAGGTAAGCGCTTCGCGCTTCTTATTTGCCGTCGGCGAGCTCGCGGGTGACGTCGAGGCCGGTGCGTCCCGCCTTGCGCGCCTGCTCCGGACTTTCCTTGCCGAGCGCCGTCGCGGCGACCATCTGGTACATGTCGGACGCGCCGTCGAAGATGCGCCGGGTCATCCCCAGCTCCTCGAAGGTCTTGGCGATCTCCTGCATTTCCGGCACCCAGCGGTAGGCCTTGGGCGGCATCGAGGCGATGCTCTTCACCTGCCAGTCGAAGACGTCGTTGCGGGACTCGCGCAGTTCCTTCTCCAGCGCCTGCTCGACGCCGAGCTTGCGCGCGGCGACGAGCAATTCGATCGCGAGCGCGGTGGTGCCCTTGGTCATCGCGGCATAGCACATCTTGATGCCCGATGCCTCGCCGACGCGCTCCGACATGATCCGCACCTGTAGGTTGGGGTGCTTGACCTGCTCAAAGAGGTAGGCGTCGGGCCCCGACACGAAGAGGCGGGGCTTGTCCTTTTCGCCGCGCGGCGGGGGGCCGATGATGCCGCCGTCGATGAACATGCCGCCGGCGGCGCGGATCATGGCGTCGGTATCCCGCGCGGTCTGCGGCGAGACCGCGTTCAAGTCGGCGAAGGCGATGGCGCGCCCCGTTTTTTTCATCGCGGCAGTAACCTCGCGCGCGACGTTCATCGCCTCGCCGGGGTTGATGACCGAGATCACCAGCTCGCAGGTGGCCACGAGTTTCTCGATCGTGCCGCAATCGGCGAGGCCGGCCGCGCGCGCGAGCGACTGGGTGCGTTCGCTGCGGCCGTTCAACGCGGTGTAGACGTTCATGCCGCTTTCCTTGAGCCGGCCGGCGATCGCCTGGCCCATGTCCCCGGGGCTGACGACGCCCACGTTTCGGATCTGCATGCGTGTTCCTTTCGCGACGGAGTTGAGTGATGAGAGGTAGGCCAGGATGCGTGCGATAGAATACCGCTTTTCCGCCGTGCCCG
This sequence comes from uncultured Streptomycetaceae bacterium, assembly GCA_964521405.1. Classification (GTDB taxonomy): domain Bacteria; phylum Pseudomonadota; class Gammaproteobacteria; order Burkholderiales; family SG8-41; genus SG8-41. The sequence goes on from CAZFRR010000219.1 coordinate 4,884, forward strand.
GCGGCAATCTTCGCCGCCGCCCCGATGATCATCTACCTCATCCTATTTCTGGGGATGCTCAACTGGATGAGCTTCATGAGCAGCCGCGTGCTGATGTCGCTCTACGCGATCCAGCTCGATGCTTCCCCGGCGGCGATCGGCGTGCTGATCGCGCTCTTCGGGCTGGGACCGGTGCTGCTTTCGGTGCAGGCCGGCAAGGTCTGCGACCGGTTCGGGACCTACTGGCCGATCGTGACGGGTTCCGGCGGGCTCGCCGTGGGATTCATCATCCCCTGGCTCTTTGCGGGCCTCGACGTGCTCTTCTTTTCGGCGCTGGTGACCGGCACTGCCCTGGTGTTCATCAACATTGCCATCCAGAACCTGGTCGCTTCGCTCGGCAAAGGCATCGATCGCACCCGCAACGTGAGCCTGCAGAGCCTGGCGGTCTCGCTCGGGGCGCTCCTCGGGCCGCTGCTGGTCGGCCTCTCGATCGACCATCGCGGCCACGTGCCGACGTTTCTCTACCTGGCGGTGATCGTCGCCATCTCGTGCGTGGCCTGGGTAGCCTGCCGCAGGATAATTCCGCACTGCGGCAACGCTCTGAAGGCGGCGGCGAGCGGGGGCGTGCGCGACCTCTTGGGGCAGCCCAGCCTGCGCCGCATCATGATCATGAGCGGCCTGGTGGTCGCCGGCGTTGATCTCTACACCTTCTACATGCCCATCTACGGGCATTCCATCGGCCTGACGGCCACCATGATCGGCGTGATACTGGGTGCGCACGCAGCCGCAAACCTGGTGGTGCGATCGTTCCTGCCGCTGCTGGTGCGCCGCTGGGGCGACGAGCGCGTGATGACGGCCGCCATGGTCCTCGCGGGCGTGACGTTCCCGCTGTTTCCGTTCGTCCACGAGGTTGCGTTCCTGTTGCTGCTGTCGTTCACCCTGGGGCTCGTGCTCGGGGTCGGGCAGCCGCTGTCGCTGGTGATGACCTACAACCGCTCGCCGGCGGGCCGCACCGGAGAAACACTTGGCCTGCGCTTCATGGTCGTGAACCTGACTCACATGGTGATCCCGCTCGCGGCCGGGACCCTCGGGGCGACTCTCGGGCTCGTCACCGTGTTCTTCGCCAACTCGCTGCTGCTGCTCGGCGGCGGCTATCTCCATCATCGCGGCTCGAAAAAGGAGTGAGGTGGCGCTCTACCTGATCATGCTGGTGGTGTTGCTCAATCACACCAGCTTCAAGGGCAACAAGGTGCTGATGTCGCTCTACGCGATCGACCTCGGCGCGAGCCCCGCGACCATCGGCCTGCTCTACGCAATGTATTCCCTGTTCCCCATATTGCTCTCGTTCTACGCGGGCAAGATTTCCGATCGCCTCGGCCTGCGGCTGCCGGTTTTGCTCGCTTCGTGCGGCCTCGCCGCCTCGCTGCTGCTGCCGTTCAGCTTGCCGGGCCTTGCGACGATGTTTGTCGCGGCGACGCTGGCGGGGATCAGCAATATCTTCTACGTCGTCTCGATCCAGCATGCCATCGGCTCCCACGGGGAGGGGCAGGAGCGCATGCGCAACTACAGCATCTTCAGCATCTGCGTCGGCGTGACCTCGCTGGTGGGCCCGGTCTTCGCCGGCTTCGCCATTGACGGCGTCGGCCATCGCTCGACTTTCCTGTTTCTCGCGGCGCTCCCGGCGCTGACGGTCCTGGCGTTGCTGCTGTTCCCGGCCATGCTGCCGAGCCCAAAGCACCGGGAGCGGCGCGCCGCCCCCCGCAGCGTGACGGATCTCCTGGGTAACGCGCGGCTGCGCCGGGTGCTGATCGCCACCGCCTTCCTCGAGGCGGGCATGGAGCTGTTCACGTTCCTGATGCCGATCTTCGGGCGCTCGATCGGGCTCACGGCTTCCGAGATCGGGATCGTGATGGGCACGTTCGGCCTGGCGTTGATGATGGTGCGCACGGTGATGCCGGCGCTGGTCAGGCGCTCGAGCGAGGAGCGCGTGTTCAGTTTCTCGATGCTGATGGCAGCGATCGCCTGCATCGGGATGCCGTTCATGACGAGCCTGGGCCCGCTGCTGGCGATGTCGTTCCTGCTGGGGCTCGGAGTCGGTTGCGGTGCCCCGCTGTCAATGGTGCTCTGCTACAACCGCTCGCCCGAGGGGCGCACGGGGGAAGCGATCGGGCTGCGTCAGACCGTCAACAAGTCCATGGAAGCGGCTATGCCGGTCGTCTTCGGATTTCTCAGCACGATCCTGGGCTTCATGCCGGTGTACTGGATCGGCGCGCTCGTGCTGGGCTGCGGCGGGTGGCTGATGGCATTTGACGCCCGCCGCAGGACCGTGAATCGTGAATCGTGAATCGAAAGCCACCCTAAGTCACTCGGAACTCGGAACTCGGAACACGGCTCACGCATCTCAATCTTCGAACGGCAGCCCGACGTAGTTCTCGGCCAGCGCCGTCATCGCGGCGTGCGAGCTCGCGAGGTAGTCGAGCTCGGCAAGCTGCAGGCGGTTGCGCAGCGTGCCTTCCCCGGGGAATCGGTGCAGCAGGGACGTCATCCACCAGGAGAAACGCTGCACCCGCCAGACGCGCCGCAGGCAGGTCTCCGAATAACGCTCGAGGAGATCGCTGCGGCCGCTGGCGTAGAACCCTGACAGCGCCCGCGAGAGCGCCAGGACATCGGCGACGGCGAGGTTCAATCCCTTGGCGCCGGTCGGGGGGACGATGTGCGCCGCATCCCCGGCGAGAAACAGCTTCCCATGCTGCATCGGTTCCGCGACGAAGCTGCGCATCCCGGTGATGCCTTTCTGCAGCACCGTTCCTTCCTGAAGCCGGGGCCCGCTGTCGCCAAGTCGTGCGTGCAACTCCTGCCAGATCCGCCCGTCAGGCCAGTTGGCGATGTCCTCGTCCGGGTCGCACTGGAGGTAGAGGCGGGATAGCGAGGGCGAGCGCATGCTGTAGAGGGCGAAACCGCGCTCGTGGTGGGCGTAGATCAGCTCGTGGGATGGCGGCGGCGATTCGGCGAGAATGCCGAGCCAGGCAAAAGGGTAGTCCTGCTCGTGCGTGGTCAGCGCCCGCGCGGGTATGGCGGTCCGGCACACGCCGTGGAAGCCGTCGCAGCCGGCGATGAAATCGCAGGCGAGCTCCTCGTCTCCACCCGCGTTGCGATAGCGCACGCGGGGAGCGAGGGTGTCGAAATCGCGCATGGCGACGTCATTGACCTCGAACAGGATTTGTCCGCCGGCGTCGAGCCGGGCCTGGACCAGGTCCTTGACGAGCTCCTGCTGGGCGTAGACCGTGATGGCGCGCCCGCCGGTCAGCTCGCTGAAATCGATGCGATGGCGGCGACCGCCAAAGTGCAGCGCGATCCCGTGATGGACGAGGCCCTCCCGCTTGAGCCTTGCCCCGACGCCCGACTCGACGAGGGCATCGACCGTTCCTTGCTCGAGCACGCCAGCCCGTATCCGCTGCTCGATGTGGCTGCGGCTCTGCGCCTCGAGCACGACCGAGGTGATCCCCCTCAAGTGGAGGAGATGCGACAGCATCAGGCCGGCCGGACCCGCCCCGACGATCGCGACTTGTGTGCGCATGGAGATTCTCCCCGGGGCCGGTGCTATTGTTAGCCTTGTTGGAACCTGTCATTGAGACAGGTTCCAGCTACATCGTAGCGCGATCTGGGTTTAGAATGCGCCGCAGCCCCAATCAAGGACCACTCATCATGCATCCTGTTCCGCAGGGAGGAACGGAAATCCGCGGGGCGCAGTCGCGCGCCGCGTCGGGTAAAATATCCAGCATGAAGAACAATCAGTTGATACCGCTTTGCGACGTCGCGGAAGTTGCGCCGGGGTGCGCGCTGCGCGCTGAAAACGAGGGCTGCGTGTACGCCGTGTTCAATGTCGAAGGCAAGCTCTACGTCACCCAGGACGAATGCACGCACGGGCCCGGATCACTCGCCGAGGGCTACGTGCTCGACGACGAGGTCGAGTGCCCGTTTCACCAGGGGCGGTTTCACATACCCAGCGGCAAGGCGACTTGCGCGCCGGCCACCGACCCCCTGAAAATCTGGAAGGCTGAAGTCATCGATGGCAGGGTTTGCATCAATCCCGCCGCACCTGAAGGCGGATCCGGCGGGAACTAGGGAGAGCATCCATGGCGCTCACGAGGGAACAGAACGACCAATTGACTCGCACCGGCCCCGGCACGCTGCTGGGGGATCTTTTCAGGCGCTATTGGATACCTGCCATATTGGCGGAGGAAATCGCCGAGAAGGACGGCCCGCCGGTCCGCGTGCAGTTGCTGGGCGAGAAGCTCGTGGCATTCCGCGACACCGATGGCCGAATCGGCATGATCAACGAATTCTGCGCGCACCGCGGCGTGTCGCTGTGGTTCGGGCGCAACGAGGAATGCGGTCTGCGCTGCCCGTACCATGGCTGGAAGTACGACGTGAACGGGCAATGCGTCGACCTGCCCTCCGAGACGGAAGAGACCGGCATGCGGGCCCGCGTCAAATTAAAGTCCTATCCCTGCATCGAGCAGGGCGGTGTCATCTGGACTTACATGGGGCCGCCAGAGCTGAAGCCGGCGCTGCCCGAGCTGGAGTGGACGCTGGTGCCGGCCGAGAACCGGTTCGCCTCCAAGCGCCTGCAGGAATGCAACTACCTGCAGGCCATCGAGGGCGGCATCGACTCGAGCCACGTGTCTTTCCTGCATAGCGGAGCTCTCAACCGCGACCCCCTGTTCAAGGGTAGCCGCGCCAACGAATACAACCTCAACGACCGCATGCCGCATTTCGAGGTCGTCGAATATGAAGGCGGGTTGCTGATCGGCGCCCGCCGCAAAGCGGACAACGACCAGTACTACTGGCGCATTACGCCGTTCATCATGCCGTGGCATTCGCTGATTCCGCCGCGCGCGGGACATCCGATCGGCGGCCACGCCTGGGTGCCGATCGACGACGAGAACTGCTGGTCCTGGTCGATCAACTACCATCCCAAGCGCGCGCTCACGGCATCCGAGTTGAAAGCGATGAAGGACGGCTTGGGCATCCATGTGAAATACGTGCCGGGCACGTTCATTCCGCTCGCTAACAAGACCAACAATTACCTGATGGACCGCTCCACCCAGAAATCGGGCGTCAATTACAGCGGCATCGAAGGCATCGCCATGCAGGACGCCTCGCTGCAGGAGAGCATGGGGCCGATCCAGGACCGCACGCGGGAGCACCTCTGCTCCACTGACAACGGCATCATCATGATGCGGCGGCTGCTGTTGAAGGCGGGCAAGGACAACCGCGATGGCAAGCCCCTGTCGGGTCTCAAGCCGGAGACGCAGCGCGTGCGTTCGTGCGCGATCGAATTGCCGCGCGACGTCAAGTTCAAGGACGGCGCGTGGGATGGGATGTTCCGGCCGCTCAACACCGATCCGGTGACTGTTTAAGAAAGGGGTTCCGGGTTCCGCGTTCCGGGTTCAATGTTCCGAGTTAAACCTTGAACCTAGAACTTTGAACTTTGAACTTTGAACCAGGATTCAGAGTGGCCAAGTCCAAATTGCGCCTGACGCTGTCCATCTGGGACTACGACCGCACGCGGGCGCTCGCCGACGGCTCGGTGCGGCCCGAGGGCATCGATTTAAACGTGCTGGAGCTGCCGGTCGAGGAGACTTTCTTCCGGATGGCGCGCTTTCGCGAGTTCGACGTCGCGGAGATGTCAATGGGGTCGTACACGGTGTTGCTCCATCACGATCCGCAGCCCTTCATCGCGATCCCGGTGTTTCCCTCGCGCTTCTTCCGTCATTCCTCTATTTTCATCTCAGCGAAGAGTGGCATCCGAGAGCCAAAGGACTTGATCGGCAGGAAGATCGGCACGCCCGAATACCAGATGACGGCGCCGGTGTGGATACGGGGCATCCTGTCCGACGATTACGGCGTCAAACCCGATAGCGTGGAGTACTGGACCGGCGGCGAGGAGGAGACCCGGCGCGACGAGAAGATCAAGCTGGACCTGCCGACCAACATCAAGGTGCGTCCGATCGGGCCGGACAAGATGCTCTCGGCGATGATCGCGTCGGGCGAGATCGACGCTCTCCACACGGCGCGCGCGCCGTCGACCTTCTATTCGAAACCCGATGCGGTCAAGCGCCTGTTCCCGGACTTCGTTGCGGTCGAGCGCGAATATTTCCGGCGCACGAAGATCTTCCCCATCATGCACGTCATTGCGATCCGCCGGGAGGTCTACGAGAAAAACCGCTGGATCGCGATGTCCCTCTACAAGGCTTTTGTCGAGGCGCAGCGGCGCACCTACCGCAGCCTGCGCGAGACCGCCGCGCACAAGGCGATGCTGCCGTGGTTGACGGCGCACGTCGAGGATGCCATTCGGGAGCTGGGGGAAGACTGGTGGTCTTACGGGTTTCACGCCAACCGGCACGTGCTCGAGACCTTTCTCCGCTATCACCACGAGCAGGGATTGTCGAAGCGGTTGCTCAAGCCCGAGGAGATGTTCGCGCCGGAGACGATGGAAGCCTTTAAAATCTAGTGTTGAGTGTTGAGTGTTGAGTGTTGAGTGTTGAGTTTTGAGTTTTGAGTAACGAGTAACGAGTAACGAGTAACGAGTAACGAGTAACGAGTAACGAGGGACGAGCTATTTATGATCATCGACATTCACGGCCATTACACCACCGAGCCGCAGGCGCTGCATCTCTTCCGCGACAAGCAGCTGGCGGGGCTCGCGGACGCTTCGCGCAAGCCGACCTCGACCGACCTCGGCGTGTCCGACGAAGTCCTGGTGAAGAGCGTTCAGCCGCAGTTGAAGTTCCAGACGGATCGCGGCGGTGACCTCACCATTTTCTCGCCTCGCGCCGGCGGCATGGCCCACCACGTCGGCACCGAAGCGGTCAGCAGGCAGTGGACGACGATCTCAAACGACCTCATTCACCGCATCTGCACCCTGCTGCCGGACAACTTCGTCGGCGTCGGCCAGCTGCCGCAGTCCCCGGGCGTGTCGCCGAAGAACTGCATCCCCGAGCTCGAGCGCATGGTGAAGGAGCTCGGTTTCGTCGGCGTCAACCTGAATCCCGATCCGTCGGGCGGCTACTGGACCGATCCGCCGCTGATCGACAAGTACTGGTACCCGATCTACGAGAAGCTGTGCGAGCTCGAAGTGCCGGCGATGATCCACGTGTCTTCCTCGTGCAACCCGAATTTCCACCACACCGGCGCGCATTACATCAACGGCGACACCACGGCCTTCATGCAGTTGATCCAGGGCAATCTCTTCAAGGATTTCCCGACGCTGAAATTCGTCATCCCGCACGGCGGGGGCGCGGTGCCGTACCACTGGGGCCGCTACCGCGGGCTCGCGCAGGACATGGGCCGGCCGCCGCTCGTCGAGTACCTGCTGAAGAACGTCTACTTCGATACCTGCGTCTATCATCTGCCCGGCGTCGAGCTGCTCGCCAAGGTGATCCCGGTGGACAACATCCTGTTCGCCTCGGAAATGGTCGGCGCCGTGAAGGGAATAGACCCGGTGACCGGCCATCACTACGACGACACCAAGCGCTACGTCGACCAGCTGAAGGGCCTCTCCGAGCAGGATCGCCACAAGATCTTCGAAGGCAACGCCCGCCGCGTCTACCCGCGCCTCGACCGGCTGCTGACCAAGCGCGGCCATTGACTTCAGGTTCAAGGTTCAATGTTCCAGGTTCAAGGTTCAAGGTTCAACCTGGAATGTTGAACTCTGAACTCTGAACTCTGAACTCTGAACTCGGAACTCGGAACGGAGTATCACCCGTAATCGTTACTATTAGGAAAACCACATGGCAACGCTACCCCGCCTGAACGGCATCATCCGCGCGCTTGAATCCGGTCAGCACGCATTCACGACCTTTATGCCGCCGGACATCGAGGCGGCGATCGCGGTGCAGGCCGCGAAATACGACGGCGTCGTGTTCGAGGGCGAGCACAACGGCTGGGATATACGGACCCTCAGGGACTGCCTGCAGTACCTGCTGAACCGCGCCCAGATCGCCAAGACCGGTGCGTTGCCGCCCGCGGTGACGCCCACGGTGCGTATTCCCCCCAATGGCAACGAAATGAACCAGTTCTTCGCCAAGCAGGCGCTCGACCTGGGCTATTACGGCATCATCTGGCCGCACGTCAGCACGGTGGAGGAGGCCTACAACGCGGTCGCCGCCTGCCGCTACCCGCGCTTGAAAGGGAAGCCCCTCTACGAGCCCGCGGGCATCCGCGGCGACGGCCCGACGCAGGCGGTGCGTTACTGGGGCATCCCGCTGCAGGAATATTACGAGCGGGCCGACGTCTGGCCGCTCGCCCCGCACGGCGAGATCTTCGTCATCCTCATGATCGAGGACACGGCCGGCATCTCCAACCTGGACGACATGCTGAAGAATGTGCCGGGCATCGGCGCCATCCTGATCGGAGAAGGCGATCTCAGCCAGGAGCTTGGCTATCCCCGCCAGTACGAACACAAGGTCGTGCTCGATGCGATGGCACAGGTCGTCGCCACCTGCAAGAAGCACAACGTCGTCGTCGGCCACCCGCACGTCGAATCTGGCAACGTCGAGCGCATCATCAAGGAAGGCTATCGCTACCTGATGTGCGCCGCGCCGCGCAGCTTCGCCACCCTCGAAAAGGCCCGTGGCCTTGCCGGTCGCGCTTGAGCGATAGCGCGGAAAAAGCCTTACCGCAAAGGACGCGAAGGCCGCAAAGGAAAAGATAAGCCTCACCGCCAAGGGCGCAAAGGACGCGAAGGGAGAAACAATTTAAGCGACCCCTAAGGACGCCAAGGCAACGCCAAGTGGGGTAAAGGTGACACCGTCGGAATCCAACTCTCAAGGAAAGGCTCTTGAGTGCGGCGGTAAAATGACCAGAAGCGATTGTTGTATGCCACCCTTGGCGCGGGTCCTTCGCGACCTTCAGGTGTTGTTTTTGTCCTTATTATTATTTCCTTCGCGGTGAGGCTGTTATTTTCCTCCGCGTCCTTGGCGGCCTTCGCGGTGAAGCTTTACATCGCAGTGACCCGCCACGGTATTTTGGCCGGTGCGTAGAGATTGACCATGGAAAAAGTGACCCTGTCTTCACTGCAGCAGATGAAACGCGACGGGCGGAAGATCGTCGGCGTGGTTGCCTACGATTACCCCACCGCGCAAATCGCCGACCGTGCCGGGGTGGACCTCATCTCCGTCGGAGACTCGGTAGGCGTCAACCTGTGGGGGCAGCCGACCGAATCGGAAGTCACAATCGAGGAGATCCTCATCGCGTGCAAGGCGGTGCGCCGCGGGACAAAGCGCGCGCTGGTGAGCTGCGATGTGCCGCAGGGACCGGTGAGCGCGGGCGTGGCGGCCGCCGCCAGCGCCGCGATCCGTCTCGCAAGAGAAGGCGGCGCCGACATGGTGAAGGTCCTGGGCACTCCCGACCTGGTGCGGGCGATCGTGCAAGCGGGCGTGCCGGTCTTCGCCGAGTTCCATGGGGAGAATGTCGCGCCCGACCAGCTGGTCGAAGAGGCGAAGCGGCTGGAGCATGCCGGCGCCTCCCTGCTGGACTTCAGGCATTCGGGCCCGGTTGCCGGGGCCGCAGTGGTTAAAGCCGTCTCGATCCCGGTCATCGGCGGTCTGGGCGGCGGACCGTGGCTCGACGGGCGGGTGCGCCTCGCCCATACCGCCATCGGCTACGGCGCAAAGTGGCTCGATTCGAAGACCGAAACCTACGCCAATACCGCGAAGCTGAGCCTGCAGGCGTTTACCGCGCTGGTCGAAGACGTGCGCGCGGGGCGGCAGATCAAGGGGGGCTGAGCCTTGCGGTTCGCGGTCATCGGCATTGGCGCTCGCTATGAAGTCGTCGGGTCCGGGACGCCACTGCGCATGTTTCCCCCAAGCGTCTCTGTCAGTACTTCTGGAAGATCCGCTGTATTTCCGCGGGATCCTTAGTCGTTGTTAGTGCGAGCATTAACAGTATCCGGGCCTTCTGCGGCGTGAGGTTGTCGCCGAAGATGAGCGGGCGCGCTTCCTTGGCCCGGGCTGCGGTCTCGGTGGAGCGGCCCACGCCGCCGCGGTTGGTCATCACCACCGGGATGCCCTGGGCCGTGACCCGCCTGACCGCCTCATCCATGGCGGGCGTGCCGGAGCCGGTCGGGAACCCGGCGATGATGAGTCCCTCGGCCTTGGCGTGCGTCACAGCCGCCTCGATCAGCGCGCCATCGGTGTCCACCGCCGTGTAGATGATGTCGACCCGCGGGAGCCGTTGCAGGCGCGAGACATCGAACGGGGTGGCGGTGGTGTGTTGCTTCAGCGGCGCGCGGTAGAAGGTGACGCGGTCCTCGTCGACGTAGCCCAGCACGCCCAGGTCGTGGCTGTTGTAGGTCTCCAGGCGGTAGGTCATGGTCTTGGTGACGTCGCGCGCGGCGTTGATGACGTCATTGGTGACGATCAGCGCGCCCTTGCCACGGGCCTCGTCGGTGGCGGCGACGCGCACCGCCTGCAGGAAGTTCTTGGGACTGTCCGAACTCAGCGCGCGGAACTGTCGCTGCGCGGCGGTAAGCACCACCGGCTTGTCGCTTTTCACCGTGAGGCTCAGGAAGTAGCCGGTCTCCTCCACGGTGTTCGAGCCGTGAGTAACGACCACGCCCTTGACCTCGGGTTCCTTCGCGAGGATCTCGTTGATGCGCCGGGCGAGGGTCAGCCAGTTCTCGACCGTGATGCTGCTGCTGCCGACACGGATCACCTCTTCCACCTCGAGGCGCGCTACCTGCTTCAGCTGCGGGATCGCCTCGGCGACCTCGGCTGCGTGCAGGCGGCCTGACGGCGTGTTGGCGATGGTCCCGCCGGTTGCGACCACTTTCACTAACGGCAGTTGGTCCTGCGCCTGAGCCGCGTTCAGGCTGAACGCGGCAAGGATGACTGCGGCGATTCGGCCAAGATGGGTCATGATGTCGTCTCCCCTGGTTGGGTTAATGGTGGCCGCCGGCGGGACCGTCGACCTGTGAAAAGTCTACTCTATGCGTCAGCAGCAATCGCAGCCGGCGCCCTCGGCAAGGATGAGCGTGTCCTTCAGCCAGGCGTAGGGCAGGTCGTCCACGACGACTTCCGTCACCGGCTTGAAGACCTTGAAATGGTGCCGTTTCGCGTTGCCCGCCAGGAACAATACGTGTGTCTCCAGCGGCGGGCACCCGGGCAGCGAGCACGCCATTTCGGAAACCAGGATGGTCGCATCCTGCGGCAGCGTGAAGCGTCCACGGGTCCATTCTCTTACCCGGCCCAGCGCCTGGATGCGTTCGGCGTTCTTCGTCGAGGAGGCCGTCATAATTGAAGCGTATCAGTTTGCGTGCGTATAGGAAGCGGGGCGCAATGCATGAGAAAATGCGCCCGACGGCGCGGGCTGGCCGAATTGCAGCATGTCGTCACTCCGGTGAAAACCGGAGTCCAGGATGCGCCTGCGGGCGCTCTGGATACCGGCTTGCGCCGGTATGACATTAGTTGAAATATCTTGAGGAGATGTGTGTGGCGGAAAAAGTACAGGCGGCCGTCAGGACCGGCCCGAGCAAGACCGAGTTCCGGGAATACCCGATGCCGGACGTGCCGGAGGACAGCGCGCTCCTGAAGATGGAGGTCGCCGGGATCTGCGGAACCGATGTCAAGCTGTATGCGCACCCGCCTTCCGGCGCCCCCGTCATCATGGGCCACGAGAACATCGGCACTATCGCCAAGGCGGGCCGCGAATTCACCCGGCGCAAAGGCTTCAAGGAAGGCGACCTGGTGTTCGTCGAGCACTACGTCATGTGCGGCAAGTGCGAGTGGTGCCATCTCGGCCAGTACCGGCATTGCGAAAACACCGATTGGCGCTCCAATCCCGACGGCATCCGTTACGGCTACACCTCGGCCGAGAAGGCGCCCCATCTGTGGGGCGGCTTTGCCCAATACGTCTACCTGCCGTGGAACGCCGTCGTGCATGCGGTGCCGAAAGGCGTCACGCCGGAGCTGGCGGGCCTCGTGACGCCGATGGCGAACGGCGTCGAGTGGTCGCTGATGGACGGCGGCGTGGGCTACAACTCCACGGTGCTGATACAGGGCCCGGGGCAGCAAGGGTTGTCACAAACCGTGATCTGCAAGCAGGCTGGGGCCTCCCTCATCATCGTCACCGGCACGTCCAAGGATGCCGCGCGGATGAAGGTGGCGAAGGAACTCGGCGCCGACTACGTGATCGACGTGGAGAAGGAAGACCCGCTCGCGCGCGTCATGGAGATAACGGGGGGGAAGGGCGTGGACGTTGCGCTCGACTGCACCGCGGGCGCTGGAACTTTCCCGATCCTCCTCGGCGTGAATGCGTTAAAGCGCAAGGGCGGGACGATCGTGGTCCAGGGCGAGATGAAGGAATTCCCGAATTTCCCGCTCGAGAAGGTGACGGTCAAATTCATCACCATCAAGAGCGCGCGCGGCCACAGCTACAAGGCCTGCGAACTCGCCTTGGCGCAACTGGCATCGCACCGTTTCCCGCTGGAAAAAGTGACGACCCACCGCTTCGGATTGAAAGAGGTCGACCTCGCCATTCGCTCGGTGGGCGGCAAGGGCGTGCCGGACGTCATTCACGCATCATTGATGCCCTGGCAATAATTAGTTCCGAGTTCCGAGTTCAAAGTTCCGAGTTCAAAGTCGGAACCTTTGAATTGCAGCCCACTCCAACCTTGAACTCGGAACTCGGAACTCGGAACTCGGAACTCGGAACTCGGAACTCGGAACTCGGAACTCGGAACTCGGAACTCGGAACTCGGAACCCGGAACCTACGCGCCAGGCCGGCGCGCGGGCAGGCTGCGCCGGGAAACGAAACCGGTCAGCCATTTGACCGACTGCCTGGCGCGCTCGGCCACGAGGGGTAGCGGCAATTGCTTGTAGTCGTCGTTGAAGACTTCGAAGCTGTAGTCGCCGCGGTATCCCATTTCGTCGAGATCACGCACGAAGCCCGCCACCTCAACGCTGTGCACGCCTTCGCCCGGAAAGACGCGGAAATGCCGTGCGGTATCGAGCCGGTCCGCCGGGGAGGGCGTCTCCTGCCACATGAAGTCGGACAACTGCACCAGGAATACCTTGGCCGGGTCGATTTCCCGCAGTGCGCCGAGATCGGTGCCGCTGGCGAAGATGTGAAACGAATCGAGGGCGAGCCCGAGGTTGGCGCGATCGGCGCTCTGTACGATCTCCCAGGCCCGGGTGAACTCGTTGACGTGCCTGCCCCACGACAGCGCTTCGTAGGCGATCCTTATCCCCAGCGGCACGGCGAGCATGGCAAGCTTGCTCAGGTCGCGCGCCAGTGACTCGGCGTCTCCCACGGCATGCGGTGAAACCGAGGAACAGGCCAGCACCACCCGCGAACCCAGCGCGTGGCACATCTGGAGCATCGCCTTGGCAATGCCGACTTTGGAGGCGTGCAGGTGTCCCGACAATCCTTCGAAATCCCGCAGCACCTGCAGGCCGGTCACGCGCAAGCCGCTGGCGTGCACCGCCGCAATGGCCGCCTGCTCTCCGTCAGGATGGCCGACGATGTCGCCCGCGGACAGCATGATCTGCCGGAAGCCCGCGGCGCGCGCCGCGGCGAGCTTCGCCTCGAGCGAGCCGGCGAAGGTGATCGTGTCCGGGCCAAAATGATCGAGATTCATCGGGGCGCGGTCCGGGTCAGGCGCCGGGTTGCAGGTGGCTTGCGACCAGCTCGAACGTGACGTTGCCGAAATAGACCTGCGTCAGCGCGCCTTTTTCGTTCGGCTGGATCTGGCCGCGATCGATGAAGACGATGCCGCGCGATTGCAGGGCGTGCGTCGCGGCGAGCGCGTCAGGCACGCCCAGGCCGATCCGCACCAGGTTCTCATCCCACTGGATATCGTCAGCGCCGGGCGGCGGCTCGATCAGCTGCAGGTAGAATTTGCGGCAGGGGCTTTCGAGCAGCGTGCCCTTGGGCAGCACCCCGAAGTACTTGCCCGTGGGCAGCGTCGAAAACCCGAACAGGGTTCGATAGAAATCCACCCAGTCGGGCGTTCGATCCTCCAGGATGGACTGCACGACGCCGAAGTAATGCAGCCCCGCCAGCGCCGGCGGATGCAAGTCGGTTTCCGTCAGCGGCACGAAATCCACGTCGTAGATCGAGAATTCCCGGTGGCGATCGACGAAATAGACCAGGCTGTCGCCCACGCCGTGTATTCCCGGGATGTTGAGCTCCATGGCCGCGGCCCGCGTCGGCATGTCCCAAGCGCCGAGGTCGATCGCGTGGCGGTGCGCGTAGCCGGCGTCCCGCACGCGCAGCGCGATCGCCGCGATGGCGGGCGTGCTGCCCGGGGCGGAAATTCCCGGAAGCGCATCGGGATGCGCGTTGACGATGAGATTCATGGAGCCCTGGCGGTAGAGCATCACCTCGCGCGAGCGATGGCGCGCGACCGCCGTGAAGCCCATCTTCAGGAGGAGCGCGCCAAAAGCCTGGGGCTGGGACGTCGCGTACTCGATGAACTCGATGCCGTCCATGCCCAAAGGATTGGAGGGATCGGGACTGGGCTCGCTGATGGTCATGGGATACCTGGTTACTGGAGGCGGGCACGCGGCCGCCCGGAAACTCGGCGCGGATTGGAACCGGGACAGTATACAATCGGCCGTCGCTCGCAACCAGAATCATCAACAACCTTTCGGAACAGGGAACATGCGAATATTGATTTACGGCGCCGGCGCAGTCGGCGGGTATCTCGGCGGCATACTCACGGCGGCAAAGGCCGATGTCACGCTGGTCGCTCGCGGCGCGCACCACGACGCGATGAAAGAGCGGGGCCTGATACTGGAGGGCAAGGTGAGCGGACGCCCCGACCCGATCCGCGTGAAGGTCTGCCGGCCGGGCGAAGAGCAGGGGCGCTACGACCTCATCGTCGTCGGGCTGAAATCGCAGCAGATCGCGGGCGCCGCTGCGCACATTGTGAGCCTGCTCGCGAAAGACGGCATGATCCTGCTCGGGCAGAACGGCCTGCCTTATTGGTACTTCGAGAAGCTGGATTCGCCCTTGCACGGCTCGCGGCTTGCCTCGGTGGACCCCGACGGCACGCTCGCGAAGACCCTGCCGCTTGACGCCGTCATCGGCGGCGTCGCCAACAAGCCCTCCGACCTGGTGGAGCCCGGCCGCATCCGACTTGCCGATCAGGCCACCGACCGCATCGTCATTGGCGAGCTCGACAACCGCATCACGCCGCGGCTGCAATCGATCAAGGCGGTCATCGAGCCCGCGGGCTGCCTGGTGGTGCTCTCCGACAACATCCGCGCCGTGAAATGGCGCAAGCTGATGTCGAACGGCGTGTTCAATCCGCTCGCGGCGATCACGCAGTCGACGCATCGCCAGATCGGCGATTTCGAGCCGACACGGCGGATTGCCCGGTTGATGATTGAAGAGGTGCTCGCGGTTGCGGCTTCGGTCGGGATCAAGCCCGAAACCAGTGCGGACCAGTTGATCGACGACGTGCGGGGCCGCGTGGGGATACTGTCTTCCACGCTGCAGGACGTGCGCTTCGGCCGCGAGCTGGAGTTGGGCGCTCTCATCGACGCCATCATCGACGTCGGCCGCCTGACGCGTGTCGCAACTCCCTACCTGGAAGTCGCATCCGCCTGCGCGGGGCTCCTCAACCGGCGCATCGTGGATGATGGCGTTGCTTTTGCGCCTGCCGTCGTCCGCAAGGCGTAAGTCAACCTAAAAACTTCAGTTCAGCCACAGAGGTCACAGAGAACACAGAGAGATTCAACGGGTTGAGTCAGCTCGCCACACTCTCCAGATACGGAAAGCTTGAAAATGACATATGTTCCTGATTTTCCTCTGTGAACTCTGTGTTCTCTGTGGCAAATAGTTTTTTCTAGAGTCAAAGGAGAAGGCTGAGTGGCTGAGATCGACAGCGGCAAGGCGATCATTGAATTACTCAAGGCCGAGCGGGTGCGGCATATTTTCGGGATCGTCGGCTCGAC
This sequence comes from uncultured Streptomycetaceae bacterium, assembly GCA_964521405.1. Classification (GTDB taxonomy): domain Bacteria; phylum Pseudomonadota; class Gammaproteobacteria; order Burkholderiales; family SG8-41; genus SG8-41. The sequence continues at coordinate 20,829 of CAZFRR010000219.1, forward strand.
GTTCCTGGATGTGCTCGACGTGCTCTACGACGACAAGAGCGTTGAATATATCAATGTGCGCCACGAGCAGGGCGCCGCCTTCATGGCCGATGGCCTGGCGCGCGTCACCGGCACGCCGGCGGTCTGCCTGGTCACCAGCGGGCCGGGCGCAACGAACCTGTTGACGGGCATCGCGTCGGCCTACGTGGGGCACTCGCCGGTGGTGGCCATTTCCGGCGGCCCGGCTTTCGGGAATTATTACAAGGACGCCTTCCAGGAACTCGACCTGGTCAGCCTGTTCAAGCCCGTGACCAAGCTGTCGCTCCAGGTGAACAAAACCGACCGCCTTCCCGAAATGCTGCACCACGCGATGCGCGTGGCCATGAGTGGACGCAAAGGCCCGGTGTTTCTCGATATTCCGCGCGATTTAATGAACGGCAAGTCGCTCCAGACCGAGATCGGCCAGCCGGGCAGCTACCGTCCGGATCATCCGCAACTGCCGCACCCCGACGCCACGCGCCAGGCGATCGGCATACTGAGGGAGGCCGAGCGCCCGCTCATGCTGGTGGGTGGCGGCGTGACCTGGGCTGGAGCCAGTGACCTGGCCGTACGGTTGAGCGAACACTATGCGCTCCCCATGATTACGGCCTATGGGCGCAACGACGCGGTGCCGAACGCTCACCCGCACTATATCGGGCCGCTGGGGCGAGCCGGGTCAGCTGAGGCTGCAGCCGCCTGCCGCCGCGCCGATGTGCTGCTGGTCGTCGGTTCGCGGCTGGGTAATTTCACGACCTTCTACGATCAACGCTACATTCAGCCCGGCACGCGCATTATCCAGATCGACATCGACAGCCGCGATATCGGCCGGACCTATCCGGTGGCGCTGGGCATTCAGGCAGATGCCGGCGAGGCACTCAAGGCGCTGCTCGCAGGCCTGTTGCAGGAGCGCGTGCCGGCGTCCCGCGCGGCCTGGCTCCAGGAAGCCGCGGGTTTGCGCAACAAGCGAATGGACCGCCTGCAAAATGAATCGAGCCTCAACACCCTGCCGTTGAAGCCACAGCGGGTCTATGTTGAGTTGCGCCGTGTCCTGCCGCCCGACACGATAGTCACGCTGGATGCCGGGGCCGCTCCAGCCTATGGCTATGATCGTCTCAATTTCACGCATCCGCGCACTTTTCTGACGCCGCTCGATCTCGGTGGTTTGGGCTTTGCCTTCCCGGTGGCGCTGGGGGCCAAGCTGGGACGTCCTGACGCGCCCGTCCTCGCGGTCCACGGCGACGGGGGGTTCCTGATGAATTCACAGGAAATCGAGACCGCCGTGCGGCACCAGATCAACGCGGTGACGCTCATCATGAACAACAACTGCTGGGGCTCGGAGAAAGCCTACCAGAAGCAGTTTTACAATAAACGCTACGTCGGCGCCGACATCGGCAATCCACGCTATGACAAGTTTGCGGAGTTGTTTGGCGCCAAAGGCTATTACGTCGAGCACGCCGATCAGATCGGGGACGTGATGCAGGCGGCGTTGCGGTGTGGCAAACCGGCCATTGTGGAAGTGCCCATCGATCCGGACGAATTTCCCACGCCGGCCACGGCCACCAGGCGCGGAGAGTAGGCAGGGTAATCAGGACGCACACCTTTTCCGGGGACAGTTCGAGCGGTCCCACCGCAGTCAGAAAAGCGTGGGTCGTGGGTCGGTAGTCGGGGCGGGGAAAAGAGCTTGCCTTGCTCTTGAGGTTGGAATAAATTGCGCGGTGTTTGATTGCCAATCCCGCTCCAAACCCGTCCGCATCGCAAGGCGACAATGCCACTCCCCAAGGAATATGACGATCTGCCCGGAACGGTCGTGTTCGACGCCGACCGGGCGCGTGAGGGCTATCATCTCAACATGTTCTGCATGTCGCTGATGAAGGCTGAAAACCGCGCCGCCTTCAAGGCTGACGAGCGTGCCTATCTCGACCCATGGCCGATGACGGAAGAACAGAAGCAGTCGGTCTTGAAGCGCGACTGGAACGGCATGCTGCAACTGGGCGGGAACATCTACTTCACCGCCAAGATTGCCGCCACCGACGGGCTTTCGTTCCAGCAGATCGCGGCCAAGATGTCCGGCTCGACGCAAGAGGAATACGCGCAGATGATGATCAATGGCGGGCGCCCCGTCACCGGCAATCGCAGTAAATCGGAATGGAAAAGTCGTGGCTAGAATCGTTGCCGGCGTAGCGACCTCCCACATACCCGCGGTCGGCGCCGCCTGGGACAACGGCAAGACAGCAGAGCCCTATTGGCGGCCCGTTTTTGAAGGATTCGAGCGGTCCAAGGAATGGATCGCCGCAGTGAAGCCGGACGTCTGCATCGTCGTTTACAACGACCATATGTCCGCCTTTTCGCTGGAGATCATTCCCACCTTCGCCATCGGTTGCGCCGCTGAGTTCCCGATCGCCGACGAAGGCTGGGGGCCGCGTCGGGTTCCTGCCGTCAAGGGCCACCCCGAGCTTGCCTCGCATATCGTGCAGTCGGTGGTGTTGGATGAGTTCGACATCACCATCGTCAACAAGATGGCAGTGGATCACGGTCTGACCGTGCCGCTCACCTTGATGTTCGGCCAGCCCACGGAATGGCCGTGCCCGGTCATTCCGATCGCCGTCAACGTGGTGGTTTATCCGGTGCCGACCGGACATCGCTGCTACCTGCTGGGCAAAGCCATTCGCAAGGCGGTCGAGTCTTTTGACCAGGATTTGCGCGTGGTGATTTTCGGCACCGGCGGCATGTCGCATCAGTTGCAGGGTCCGCGCGCGGGCCTGATCAATCGCGAATTCGATACACGCTTTCTGGACAATCTGACCCGGGACCCCCAGGCGCTGGTGACCATTTCGCATCTCGAATATTTGCGCGAGACCGGCTCGGAAGGCATTGAATTGGTGATGTGGCTGATCATGCGCGGCGCGCTTGGCGACGAGGTCAAGGAAGTCCATCGCTTCTATCACGTGCCGGCGTCGAACACGGCGCTGGGCCACATCATTCTCGAAAATACGCAGCGATAAAAGGGCAGAACGATGAAGATTTGCGTGGCGGGACAGGGCGCCTTCGGGCAGAAGCATCTGGACGCGCTGAAGCGCATTGCCGGCGTTGAAGTCGTGTCGCTCATCGGCGGCAACCCCGCCGGCACCGAGCAAGTGGCCAGGAAATACAGCGTTCCCCATTGGGGGCACGATCTGGCCGAAGGCATCAAGCGCGCCGACGCGGTGATCCTCACCACGCCGACCAAGATGCACTTCCGGCAGGCCGAGCAGGTGATGCGCGCCGGCAAGCACGTGCTGGTCGAAATCCCGGTCACCGACAGCGTCGAGGACGCGGAGAATCTCGTCAGGATCGCCCGGGAGAGCGGCGTCACCGCCATGGGCGGCCATGTGCGGCGCTTCAACCCCAGTCATCAGTGGGTGCACAAGCGGATCGTCAAGGGCGAGCTTAAGATCCAGCAGATGGACGTGCAGACCTTTTTTTTCCGGCGCAAGAACATCAACGCCGCGGGAAATCCGCGCAGCTGGACCGATCATCTGCTCTGGCACCACGCCGCGCATACCATCGATCTGTTCCAATATCAGGCGGGAGAAAATATTTCCGACTGCTACGCGGTGCAGGGGCAGATCCATCCGCAGCTCAATATCGCGATGGACATGGGCATTGTGGCGCGCGTGCCGTCGGGTGCGATGCTGACGCTGTCGTTGTCGTTTAACAACGACGGACCGCTCGGCTCGTTCTTCCGCTACATCTGCGACAACGGCACGTACAAGGCATTCTACGACGAGTTGAGCGACGGCAAGGACAACAAGATCGACGTGTCCAAGGTCGACGTGTCGATGGACGGCATTGAGCTGGAAGACCGCGAATTCATCGCCGCGATCAAGGAAAAGCGCGCGCCGAATGGCAGTCTTGAGCAATTGCTCCCATGTATGCATGTGCTCGGCAAACTCGAAAAGATCATCGATCCGCAGCGCTTGGCGCACGCGTAGTTCCTGTTCCGACCTCATCCTGAGGAGGGCGCGTCAGCGCCCATCTCGAAGGATGGCCCCATGCTTCGAGACGCGTCGCTTTGCGACGCTCCTCAGCATGAGGCCGAGAGAGGCGCTTATTCTACTCCGTCACCCCAATCAATTTCGCCACCCGCTCGGGGTCGTCGCGCAAAACGGCGGAGGCGCCGTCATAGACGATGCGGCCCTTGTCCATGACCACGGTGCGTGCCGAAAATTCGAAAGCGACGCGACTGTTCTGCTCGACCAGTATGATCGAGAGCGCGCTTGCGCCGCGCAGGCGCAGCAGCACGGCGGTGAGGGCTTCGACGATAACCGGGGCGAGGCCTTCGGTCGGCTCGTCCATCAGGAGCACGGTGGGGTTGG
>CAZFRR010000220.1:0-20425 GCA_964521405.1 uncultured Streptomycetaceae bacterium
GGATGCCATTGCATGGCAATTGAACACCAGACCACGCAAGTCGATGGGTTTCCGGTGTCCCGCTGAGTTGTTCACCCCGGACGCTTTCGATTTTAAGCAGCATCACGCTGCGCTTTTTGCACTTGGTCATTGAAACCGCCCTTGTTAATCCTGCGTAATCCTGTTATTCCTGTCTATTCGTATGGGCTTTTGAGCGGATTCCCAGCCTGCCCAGCACCAACTCGCCGAGTGCGGGATCGGGCACGGCGTCCACCGCCAGCTCCCAGTGCATCTCACTGGCGAACCTCCGGCATTTTACCGCATCCTTCTCCGTCATCACGACTGCTTCCGCCCCGGCGAACGCCAGGTCGGAGGCGGTAAACGGGTAATGATCCGGAAAGGCATGGGCGGTGAATTCCAGGCCCATTGCCTGCAAGTGCTGGAAGAAGCGCTGCGGGTTGCCGATGCCGGCGACTGCGTGCACGCGCTTGCCGCGGAAGGATTCGGCGCCGGCGACCCGCTCCGGATTGAGCAGATTGCTGAAGTCGCGGCCTTCGAGAGTCATGGCCAGGCGGACAAGCCCGGGCGGGATCGTGCCGGTGGACGGATGGTGCGAAATCCCGCCGCCAGCGTTAAGCACGATGGCATCGACGCTCGCGAGCCGTGACGGCCGCTCGCGCAGGGGGCCGGCGGGCAGCAACCACCCGTTACCGAAGCCGCGCGCGGCGTCCACCACGCAGATTTCAATATCGCGAGCGAGCCGGTAGTGCTGCAAGCCGTCATCGCTCAGCAGCACGTCGCAGGCGGTATCGCCCGCGAGAAGCGCGCGGGCGGCGGCGACACGGTCGGCCCCGATCCAGACCGCGCATCCGCTGCGGCGGGCCAGCAGGACCGCCTCGTCGCCGCAGGCGAGCGGATCGGATTCGGGCAGCACCCGGCGCGGCGGGCCGCCGTGGCCGCCGTAGCCGCGGGAAACGATGCCTGGCGCGCGGCCGCGCCCTCTCAGGAATTCAGCCAGCCACAGCGTGAGCGGCGTTTTGCCGGTGCCGCCCACCGTAAGGTTGCCCACCACGATCACCGGCACCGGCAGCCTGTCGGGCGTCGCCGCGGCGCGGCGGGCGCCGACGACCGCGCCGTACAGCAGGCTCAGGGGGTAGAGCAGGGCGGAAACCGGGGTGATGCTTTGCCAGTGACGCTCTATCCAGGCCATCAGGGTGACTCGTTGCTCGTTACTCGTGACTCGAATACCGGTTCACACCAGCCACCAGTCACGAGAAACGAGTCACTTCTTCCCAGCTTGCGTGGTAAAGGTGATCTTGCCGTAGCCCGCGATGCGCGCGGCCTCCATGATGTTGATCACGGACTGGTGCGGGGCGTTGGCGTCGGCGTTGATCACCACCACCGGTTCCTTGATGTCCCCCGCGGCGCGGCGCAGCTCGGCGCTGAACGCGCTGGCGTTGCTGAAGCCGACCGGGTTGCGGTTGACCGAGTAGCGCCCCTGCACGTCCACCGCGACGTCAATTTGCTCGGGCCGGTCGTTCGGGCGCTCGGCCTCCGCGGTCGGCAGGTTGATCTGCAGTTCGGCGAAGCGGGAGTAGGTGGTGGTGACCATGAGGAAGATCAGGATCACCAGCAGGACATCGATCAACGGTATGAAGTTGATCTCCGGCTCTTCGCGAAACGCGCGGGGACGAAACCTCATTGCCGCTCGCCGTGGATGATTTCCACCAGCTTGACGGCCTGCATCTCTATGTCCACCAGCATCACGTCCACCTTGGAGCGGTAATGCCGGTAGAAAATCATGGCGGGCACCGCGACCATGATGCCGAACGCGGTGTTATAGAGGGCGATGGAGATGCCGTGGGCCAGCACCAGCGGGTTGGTGCCCGAAGGCGTCTGCGCACCGAAGATCTCGATCATCCCGACCACGGTGCCGAACAGTCCCAGCAGCGGCGAGATGGCGGCGATGGTGCCCAGGCTGTTGAGAAAGCGCTCAAGGTCGATCGCGACGGTGCGCCCGGCTTCCTCGATCGCCTCCTTGATGATGGGGGTCGGGCTCTTGGCGTTCTTCAAGCCGGCGGCGAATACCTGCCCCAGCGGCGAGCCCTTGGTGATGCGCGAGAGCATCTGCGGGGTCACGCCGTTCTGGCGGTAATCCTGCACCACCTGCGCCAGCAGGTTTCTCGGCATGACGACGGACTCGCGCAGCGACCACCAGCGCTCCCCGATGATGGCCAGCGCGATGATCGAAGCGACGATGATGAACCAGATAGGCCATCCGGCGGCCTGGATGAGAGCAAACACAGTGGGTGACTCCTTGAAAGTGGCCGTAACTGTATCCGGCCGTTGAATTTTCAGCAACTTTACATTCGTGGACTGATGCTGGAGTTTTTGCCCGGGTCGAGCAGAAAAAACGCCGCGCTGTTTTCCACAATGGCTGTGGATAACCCTGTGCATAGACCGTCGAGTGCGCGCGTAAGTGAAGTTTCCGTATGGAATTTTTCCGCACTGATTAAAATTTGACCGGGCAACATTGAGTCATGGATTCAACGGCTTGACAGAGCTACCCGGAAACCCGCGCCCCTAGCGGGTTTCCGGGTGGTCGTCATGACGGTTGCGTGACGGCTGTGGAAGGAAGAATGCGGTCGAGACGCCCGCATTCTTTATGCAAGACCCGAATTCAATTGAAAATTTCGCGCAGCGGCCGGTTTTTAAGCTGCATTCTTATCACTCAACACCCATCACTCAACACTCATCACTGTCTTAGAATGCGGCATGCTCGAACTCCAGCCAGATCTGCCGCTGCAGCCCGTCATATCGGTCGCCGAGTTGAACCGCCTCGCGCGCGACTTGATCGAGCGCAACCTGCCGCTGCTGTGGGTTGCCGGCGAGATCTCCAACTTCAAGCGCTACGGCTCCGGTCACTGCTACTTCACGCTGAAAGACGCGCAGGCCCAGGTGGACTGCGTGATGTTCCGCGGGCGCGCGCAGTTGCTCGGCTGGCAGCCCCAGGACGGGGCGAAGGTGGAGGTCCGGGCGCTGCCGACACTCTACGAGGCGCGCGGCAAGTTCCAGTTGAGCGTCGAGGTCATGCGCCGCGCCGGGCTGGGCGCGCTCTACGAGGCGTTCGAGCGCCTCAAGGTAAAGCTGGAGCAGGAAGGCTTGTTCGACCCGGCACGCAAGCGCCCGCTGCCGCGCTTCCCACGCGCCGTCGGCGTGGTGACTTCCCCGCAGGCGGCCGCGCTGCGCGACGTCCTGACGACGCTCAGGCGGCGCATGCCGGGGCTGCCGGTGATCCTCTATCCCACGCCAGTCCAGGGCGAAGGCGCCGGCGTGCGGATTGCCGCAGCGATTTCGATGGCGGGCGCGCGGCGGGATTGCGACGTGCTGATCGTGTGCCGGGGCGGCGGCAGCATCGAGGACCTGTGGTCGTTCAACGAGGAGGTCGTTGCGCGCGCCATCCTGGCTTCACCGGTCCCGGTCGTCACCGGCATCGGCCACGAGACCGATTTCACCATTGCCGACTTCGTCGCCGACTCGCGGGCGCCGACCCCGACGGGCGCGGCCACCCTCGCCAGCCCCGGCCGCGACGAGCTCACCCGGATGCTGTTGCAGCAGGCGCACCGGCTGCTGCGGGTGTTCCGGCGCGGCCTGGAAGACCGCATGCAGCGTCTCGATTACCTGTCGCGCCGGCTGGTGCATCCGGGAGAGCGCATCCGCAACCAGCTTGCCGAGCTGCGGCATTTCACGACCCGTCTTTCCGGAGCATGGACGCGCACTCTGGAAGACCTGGGCTGGCAGGCACGCGAGCTGGGGCTACGGTTGATGGCCAATGTGCCCGACGTGGCGGGGCGCCGCCGGGAGTCAGTGGAGCTGGCGCGGCGCCTTCGGGAAGCCGCGCGGCGCCGGTGGGACGGCGCCGCGACGGTGATGGCGCGCCTCGACGCGAACCTGAAGCACCTCAACCCGCAATCCGTGCTGGAACGCGGCTACAGCATCACCGAATCCGCAGCCGGGCGTATCGTGCGCGAGGCTGCGCAGCTTGCGGTCGGTGAGGACGTTACAATAACGTTTGCGAGAGGACGGGTCGGTGCGCAAGTGAAGCGGAAGGGTTAAAGGGCTCGTCGCATTCAGACAAGGGAAGCAATGGAACTGGAAAAAAAACAGGCAGCTCCGAGGTTCGCCACGCCGGCGCACAGCAGGCTTTATCAGCCGGCCGTCGCGCTGGAGTTTTTCATGTCGGTGGGCAAGGCTGAGAGCTTCGCGCCGGGCAAATCCGTCTTCGTCGAGAACGAAGGAGCCGCCAGCGTGTTCTCGGAGGGCCCGCGGATGTACCTCCTGCTCGACGGCGAGGTGACCCTGAGCGTGGGGAGAAGAGCCATCGGCGCCGTGGCCAGGGGCGAAGTGTTCGGCGAGATGGCCTCGATCAGCCAGCTGCCCCGCAGCGCCACCGCGGTGGCGAAGACCGCCTGCAGCGTGATTTCCCTCAACGAAAAGCAGTTCCAGGCCGCGCTCGAGAAATCGCCGGAATTCGCCCTCATGCTGATGAACATCATCATCAGCCGCCTGCGCGAGACCATCTCCAACCTGACCAGCGGCGGCCGGCTGTCGGAGCAAGAGCGCTGGAACAAGGCGGCGGTGTTCGACCGCAAGCTGCTGGCCGACCTGGAGCGCGAATTCGAGGACAAGCCCGCGGCGATGCATCCCCTGAACAAGGTCATCATGAAGGAGGGCGACCGCGGAATATTCATGTACGTGGTGCGGGAAGGCGTGGTCGTGATCACCATCCTGGAGAAGGTCGTCGAGAAAGTCGGGCCCGGCGGCGTTTTCGGCGAGATGGCGCTGGTCGATCAATCGCCCCGCGTCGCGACCGCCATGGCCGAGACCGATTGCATGCTGCTCGCGATCAACCGTGTCGACTTCATGAACCTGGTGAAGACCAAGCCCGCATTCGGGCTGTCCCTGCTGAAAGCGCTCTCGGAGCGGCTGCGTTTCATGATCTCCCTCTACCAGTGAGCGGGACCGGCGAGCGAACGGGGATCTCTATTTGACGAGGCAATATGGAAGACCTGGACTTCACTGCAAGCGCCCCGGCCCGGAAGAGCGAGATCTACAACCCGGCCGTGGCCCGCGCATTCTTCGAGATGGTCGGGAAAGTCGAGAACCTGGAGCAAGGCGCGGCCCTGTTCATCGAGAACCAGTTGGGCGACAACATGTACTACGTGCTCGAGGGCGAGATCGGCATCGTTCGCGCGAAGAAGAACATCGACATCGTCAAGGCCGGAGAAATCGTCGGGGAGCTGGCCCTGTTGAGCCAGCAGCCCCGCAATGCTTCCGCGGTGGCGCGCACGCCCTGCCGCGTCATTGCCTTCGAAGGGGCGCGGTTCCCGGCCGCGATCCAGCGCGCGCCGGAGTTTGCGCTCATGCTGATGAACATCATGATCAACCGCCTGCGCCTGACCATAGCCCAGCTCGCCGTGACGCGGTCGCTGCCGAGCAACGCCATCTGGCGGGAGCGCAGGGTATTCGACGAGCGGATGCTCGGCGATCTCGTGGGCAGGCTCCGCAGCCGGCCGCCGGTGCATGCCGCCGTCAACAAGGTCATCATGAAGGAGGGGGAGAGCGGCGTCTTCATGTACGTGGTGCTCGAGGGCCGGGTCGCAATCTCGATCCAGTCGAACGTGGTCGAGCGGGTCGGCCCCGGCGGGATCTTCGGCGAAATGGCCCTCGTCAACCAGTCGCCGCGCGCGGCCACCGCCACGGCCGAGTCGGACTGCGAACTGTTGTCCATCAGCCGCACCGATTTCCTCGAGCTGGTCAAGACCAACCCCGCATTCGGGATTTCGCTGCTCCGGTCGTTGGCCGAACGGATGAACTTCATGGCCAGCGGCGGCGCGCGCAACTGAGAAAGCTCCAAGAGGCCGTTTCATGATGACTGAAACGGCCCCTGACGTAGGGGAGTATGAGGGGAGTATCCCCTCATTTCGTTACCGTCTCTAAACGACCCTGAATTCGTCACTCCGGTGAAAACCGGAGTCCAGTGAGATCAACATTGTTCTGGGTCCCGGCTTCCGCCGGGAAGACGTTTTTCAAGGATTCCATCCTTGCCTATCCGCCGGCGAGCTGCGCCTCGAGTTCCCGGCGCACGTATTCCAGCACCAGGTCCGCGAGGTTTTCCTCGAGGCAGTCGAATTCCGTGATGTTCTCCATCGCCCGCAGCCAGGTGAGCTGGCGCTTGGCGAGCTGGCGGGTGGCGGCGATGCCCTGTTCGCGCAGCGCCGCGGCATCGATCCTGCCTTCGAGGTGTTCCCAGGCCTGGCGGTAGCCGACGCTGCGCATCGAAGGCATGCCGGCTTCCAGCCCGTACTCCTCGCGCAACTGTCTCAGTTCCTCCACCAGGCCCGCCGCGAGCATGGCGTCGAAGCGCTGCGCGATGCGCCGGTGCAGCATTTCGCGATCGCTGGGGACGAGCGAGATCCGGATCGGGGTGTAGGGAAAATAGACATATTTCGGCTTCATCAGCAGCCTGGACAGCGGCTGGTTGGTGAGGTAATAAATTTCCAGCGCGCGCTGGATGCGCTGCGAGTCGTTGGGGGAGAGCCGTTCCGCCGTTTCGGGATCCACGCGCTTCAACTTCGCGTGCACTTCGGGCCAGCCCTGCTCCTCGGCCATGGTGTCGATCATCAGCCGCACCATGGGATCGGCTTCCGGCAGGTCGTTCAACCCTTCGGTGAGCGCCTGGAAATACATCATGGTGCCGCCCACCAGCAGCGGAATGCGGTCGCGCTCGGTGATCTCGCGCATCAGCGCCAGCGCCTCGTCGCGAAAGCGCGCCGCCGAATAGCGCTCGTGGGGCTCGATGACGTCGAGCAGGTGATGGGGCGCCTCCTTGAGCAGCGCCGCATCCGGCTTGGCGGTGCCGATGTTCATGCCCTTGTAGATCTGCGCCGAGTCCACGCTGATGATCTCGCACGGCAGCGTTTTCGCAAGCCGCATGGCCACCGCGGTTTTGCCGCTGGCGGTAGGGCCCATCAGCAAAATCGCCGGCGGCGATTTTGCGTTTCTCGTTTCTCGTTTCTCGTTTCTCGTTGCTGGAGGCTCGTAAACCCTGACAGGGGACGGGCTCGGGGCGGTGGGGTGTGCGGTCGGTCGCGGGACGATGGCAGGCGCGGGCTTGCTGCGACGCGCACGCGCCGCCTTGTTTGGGGCACGGCGCAGTGCAGCAGATCTCCTTCGAACCGGCTTGGTCCGGCTTTTTTTCTTGGCCGTCACGAGGAACGAGAAACGAGCAACGAGTCACTTTTCATATCAATCAGCGACCCCGCATGAATAATCTATCCAACTCCGCCACGGATATCTGATGCCACGTCGGTCGTCCGTGGTTGCACTGCCCGGAGCGCTCGGTCGCCTCCATCTCGCGTAAGAGGGCGTTCATCTCGGTCACCGTGAGCTTGCGGTTGGCGCGCACTGCAGAATGGCACGCCATGGTGCTCAGCAATTCGTTGCGCCGCTCGGTGAGCACCCGGCTCGCGCCGGTTTCGCGGATCTCGCGCAGGACATCGCCCGCCAGGCTCCGCGCATCGGCATCGGCGAGCGGCGACGGCACGGCGCGCACGATCAGCGATCGCGGCGAGGCGGCGGCGATGTCGAAGCCGATGGTGCGCAGCACGTCCCCGTGCTCTTCCACGGTGGCGACGTCGAGCGGCTCGGCGGGGAAGGAGACCGGCACCAGCAGCGGCTGCATCGGGATCTCGCGGCTGTCGAGCAAGTCCTTTAGTTTCTCGTACAGGATGCGCTCGTGCGCGGCGTGCATGTCCACGATCACCAGGCCGTGCTGGTTCTGGGCGAGCACGTAAATGCCGGAGAGCTGCGCCAGTGCGAAACCCAGCGGCACGTCTTCCGTCTCCGCCGCCGGCATTTCGGGCTCGGGCTTGCGAAAGAGCGTCTCGTAGAACGCCGAGGGTTCGGCCGCGGAGAGCGCCATCGCGGACTGGCGCATGGGCGCGGTGAAGGCGCCCCCGCCCATGAAGGGGCTACGAACGGTTTCCGCACCGGCAGTCGCGCCGGCGAGCGCCTTGTTCAGCGCGTGGAAAATGAACTGGTGCACGCCACGGGAATCGCGGAAGCGCACCTCGGTCTTGGTCGGGTGCACGTTGACGTCCACCTGCGACGGCTCGATCTCGAGGAACAGCACGTAGGCGGGATGGCGGTCGTGGTGCAGCACATCCTGGTAGGCCTGTCGGATGGCGTGGGTCGCCAGCTTGTCGCGGACGAAGCGGCCGTTAACGAAGACGTACTGGGCGTCGCGGGAGGAGCGCGCGTGCGCCGGCAGCCCGATCGCACCGGAGATCCGCAGCCCGGCGCTCGCTTCGTCAAGCGCGATGGCTGCTGCGTTGAATTCCTCGCCCAGCAACGCGCCGATGCGGCCGGCGAGCGGCTGCGGCTTGAGATGCCACTGTGCCCGCCCGTTGTGCTGCAGGGAGAAGCCGGCGTCGGGCCGCGACAGCGCAATGCGCTTGAACGCTTCCTCGCAGTGGGCGTACTCGGTTTGCTCGGATTTCAGGAACTTGCGGCGCGCCGGCGTGTTGAAGTAGAGATCGCGGACTTCGATGCTGGTGCCGGCGGGCAGCGCGGCGGGGGAGGCGCGCGTGATGTTCGAGCCGGTCGCGGTGACGGTCCAGGCGTGCTTTTCCCCGGCGCGGCGACTGGTCATCGTCAGGTGGGAGACCGCGGCGATGCTCGCGAGCGCTTCGCCGCGGAAACCCAGGGTCGCCACGCGCTCGAGGTCCTCGATCGAGCCGATCTTGCTGGTCGCGTGGCGGGCCAGCGCGAGCTTCAGCTCGTCGCGCGCGATGCCGCCGCCGTCGTCCGCGACCTTGATGAGCTTGGCGCCGCCCCCGGCGAGCACGACCGAAATATCCCGCGCACCGGCGTCGAGGCTGTTCTCCAGCAATTCCTTGAGGGCGGAAGCGGGCCGCTCGACGACTTCACCGGCGGCGATCTGGCTTATTAGTAAATCGGGGAGGACGCGGATTGCTGTCATGCTCGAATTATAACGGCGTGAATCGTGATTCGTGATTCGTGATTCGGGTTGCTCATTCCCTCTCCCCCAGTCGGGGGAGAGGGCCAGGGTGAGGGGGGCGCGGGCGCAAAGATGTTTCCCTATGACAATCGACGACCTGCTTACCCCTCACCCCAACCCTCTCCCCGTTGATACGGGGCGAGGGAGTGTTTTTGAGACCGCTCCTGGGTACTGGACGAGATCCCGGCTTTCGGCATGGTCCAGGTGTAAATATTGCGCAAGATTGGAGTGTAGTGCCTCTCACTTCTTCTGCTTGAAAAGCGACTAGAATCGGGTCGTCGTCGGTATCCAGGGGGGCCGGTAACCCGGTTGGATCGCATGACAACGCGTCGGGAGTTACTCATTGCGCTCGGAGCGGGCGCGCTCGCCTGGGCGGGCGCAGCACGCTCGCAAGCACCGGCAAAAGTCCGCCGGATAGGACTGCTCACGACAATGTCGTCTTCCGATGCCGCGCCCTTTCACCATGCATTCCGGCTGGGTCTGCGCGACCTCGGATGGGTCGAGGGAAAGAACCTCAGCATCGAGTACCGCTATGCGGAGGGTAAAAGCGATCGTCTCCCTGACCTCACAACCGATCTCGTCCGTCTCAAGGTTGAAGTCATCGTTACTTCCGGTACTACCGGTACTCTGGCTGCCCAAAAAGCGACTAAGGCAATCCCTATCGTTATGGCGGCTGCGGGTGACCCTGTTGCATATGGGCTGGGCGAGACCTTGGCGCGGCCCGGCGGCAACGTCACGGGGGTGTCCCAAATGGCCTCTGAGCTGGCCGGAAAGCGGTTGGAGCTGCTCAAGGAGATTGTTCCAAAGCTCTCCCGCGTGGCGGTGCTATGGGATCCACAGGTCGCATCCTCGGCACTCAATTGGAAAGAACTTCAACTCCCGGCACAGCAGTTGGGACTCCAGCTTCTTTCGCTGGAGGTACGCAGCCCCGACGATTTGGACAAAGCGTTCGAAGCCGCGACCCGGGCGCGCGCTGGCGCTCTTGTCATCACGGGAGACACCTTATTCAATGCGAATTTAAAACGAATCGCAGGCCTTGCAGCGAAGATCCGCCTGCCGTCGATATTTCAAATTTCAGAATTCGCGGACGCCGGCGGTCTTGTGTCCTATGGGCCAGACCGTGCCGACATGTACCGGCGCGCCGCCACCTACGTGGACAAGATCTTAAAGGGCGCGAAACCCGGTGATCTGCCCGTCGAGCAGCCGACGAAGTTCGAGCTGGTGATCAACCTGAAGACCGCCAAGGCGATCGGCATCACGATTCCGCGGACGGTCCTGTTTCGCGCGGACAGGGTGATCGAGTGATTACACGTGCGCGGAACAACTCAGGAGCCAGGCAAGAGCTCCCTCAGCGAGGCTCTGAGCGCCGGCAGATTGCCTTCGACCACGCCCCACACGATTCGATCATCAACCGTTGCATAGGCATGGATGAGAATGTTGCGAAACGCAATGATCTTGCGATGGTCCTTGATCTGCTCTGCCACTTCCGGATTTTCCCGCGCCAGTTGCGAGAGTGCTTCGCCCATGATCTCGAACTGGCGTTCAACGGCGGAACGAAGCAATTCGTCGCCCCGGTAGTCCTCGTACTTCTTGCGATCGCAGAACCGCGCGATGCGGTCCGCCGCCTACCGGATATCGAAAAGATACTTCCGCGCCTCAAGCCGCATAAAGCAGGATTTTTTCCCGTTCCACGCGTTGCCGGAAATAGGGATTCTGAAGGCCGGGCGGCGTTATCAGGTCCACCGAGCGAGCGAACAGCTCGGCCAGGCGTTCACGCAAAGCGAAATAGGCCTGCGCGTATTCAGCCGGGGGGCGCTCACCAAGATCGACGAGGAAATCCAGATCATTCGCCGGGCCGCCCCGCGCCGCTGAACCGAACAACTCCAGCCGGCGCACGCCGAGTTGAGCGCACATCTGGGCGATTTCACCGCGTCGCGTCGCGACGTCGTGATGAAGTACGGCATTCATTACCTGTTCCATGCGCCAAGGCTACCGCCATGCCGCGGGTCGGTAAAGGGAAAATCGTTTTGCGCGGGATGCCACGCGCCAGGGTGCCTCTATGGGGGTGCTCCAATGAGCCGTAAACCCGGACATATTCATGCCGGTTTACGTCGTCGCGTTAGAGCGGACACGCCGTGCCGCTCAACGCGCCGGAAATTGATCATGGCGCTTGCCGCCGTAGCCTTGGGGGCACCGCTTGCCGCTTTCGCCCAGCAGAAGGGCAAGTTCTGGCGCATCGGGTTCCTGGGCGCGGCCTCCGCTTCCGGTTTCGCGCGCCGGGTGGATGCTTTGCGAGCGGGCCTGCGTGACCTGGGCTACGTGGAGGGCAAGAATCTCGTCATTGAGTTCCGCTGGGCCGAGGAAAAGTACGAGCGGCTGCCTGAACTGGCGGCTGAACTGGTTCGTCTCAAGGTTGACATCATCGTAACCCATGGGACAGTAGGGATCCGTGCGGCCAAGGCTGCAACCACGACCATTCCCGTTGTCATGGCGACCAGTGGCGACCCCGTTGCCGCGGGCCTTGTTGCGAGCCTTGCGCGACCGGGCGGGAATGTCACCGGTTTATCGGGCATCAATCCTGAAGTGATTGCGAAGCGATTGGAGTTACTCAGAGACGCGTTCCCACTCACCCGGCAAGTCGCGGTTCTTTTGAATCCGGACAATTCCACTGTCATCAAGTTAGTTTTCCCCGCCATGGAAGTCACAGCCAAATCACTCAAGCTGCAGCTTCAGCAATTTGGGGTACGGGGGCCGGGTGATACCGGCAGTGCCTTCGCGGCGATGGCAAAAAGACGCGTTGACGCAGTCGTGAGTAGCGACGACGCGGTGCTGATCGCCAACGCTGGAGCAATTGCGAAACTCGCAGCCAGGATGCGGCTCCCCTCGGTCGGTCCAATTGAGCTCGCCGAAGCTGGCGGCTTGATGGCGTATGGCGCGAACCGTCGCGAAATGTTTCGCCGCGCAGCCTACTTCGTGGACCGGATTTTCAAAGGCGCGAAACCCGCCGATTTGCCGGTGGAGCAGGCAACGCGGTTCGAGACCCTATTGAATCTGAAAACCGCCAAGGCGCTGGGCCTCCAGTTTCCGCAGGCGGTGCTGGCGCGGGCGGACCGGGTGATCGAGTGAACCGGCGGCATATCGTGCTCGTTGCCGCTGCGTGGCCCGTGCTGGCGTTTGCGGTGAGCCCCGTCCTGGCGCAGCAGAGGAAAATTATCCGCATAGGTTTGCTGTCAAATCGGGCCGAGAAGGGCGCCCGCGAGGCGGCGTTCGTGAGCAGCTTGCGCGAGCTTGGGTATGTTGAGGGACGGAACATCGCTATCGAGTGGCGGTTTGTGGCCGGGAAGCTCGATCGGCTCCCCGGCCTTGCCGCCGAACTGGTCAACTCGAAGGTTGATATTCTGGTCGCGTCAGGCATGGCCGCGGCCCTGGCGGCGAAGCAGGCGACCAACGAGATTCCGATCGTTATGGCGGCTGCCACCGGCGATCCCGTGCGGGAGGGTCTTGTTGCCAGCCTGGCGCGGCCTGGCGGAAACGTTACGGGTTTCGCCAATGTCTTCGTGCAACTGGGCGGTAAGCGCCTCGAACTGCTCAAGCAGCTTGTTCCGAAGATGTCCCGCGTTGCTATCCTTTGGGATTCCACCAGTCCGGCCGCTTTGAGCGAAGTCAAAGAGATCGAGGTTGCCGCTCGCGCGCTCGGCATGCAGCTTCAGTCGCTTGAAGTGCGACGCCCTGATGATTTCGAAAGCGCGTTCCGGGCCGCAATCAAGGGTCGCGCGGACGCCCTCTTCATTATGGCCTACGGCTTATTCGGCAGTCACCAGGCACGAATCGTGGCTCTCGAAGCAAAAACCCGGCTCCCCGCCATCAATACGAGTCCGGATTTTGTAATTACCGGTGGTCTTATGAGTTACGCACCGGACACGTCCGAGCAGTACCGCCGCACCGCTACCTTCGTGGACAAGATTCTGAAAGGCGCGAAGCCGGGAGAACTCCCGATCGAGCAGCCCACCAAGTTCGAGCTGGTGATCAACCTGAAGACCGCCAAGGCGCTCGGCATCCAGGTTCCGTATTCGTTGCTATTGCAGGCCACCAGGGTGATCGAGTGAACAGTAAATCCGGACACATTCGTGCAGGTTTACGTCGTCGCGTTCGAACGGACGCAGGGGAAGGCTCGCACTCGTGCTCGCGCCGGGCATTTCTTCTCGCGTCGGCCACGTGGCCTTTGGTCACGTGGACGGGTGCACTATTCGCGCAATCGAAGCCGCCGATTCTGATCGGCTGGCTGAATACGGACTCACGTGAGTTGAGTGGGCAAAACCTAACTGCGTTTAAGGAAGGGCTCGCAACGCTGGGCTGGAAGGAGGGGGCGCAGTATGTGCTCGAAGAGCGCTGGGCCGACGGCCGGATAGATCGGCTGCCGTCCCTCGCCGAAGAGCTTGCGGCGAGAAAGCCCACGATCATTGTGGCGGCGCTGACGGCGGCAGTGCAAGCTGCTGCAAAGGCCGCACCGAAAACGCCAATCGTCATGGCCTACGGCAACGACCCGGCGGTGCTGGGGCTCGTAAAAAGTCTCGCGCGTCCCGGGGGGCTGATCACCGGCCTTACCAGTATCGGTGCCAGTACTGCGGAGAAGTACCTCGAATTATTGCTCGCCGCAGCGCCGAAGGTGAGGCGCGTCGGTGTTTTGGGTGACGGTAACGCCCCGGGCCGCGTCATGACGGGGGAAGCGGTGCGCCGCTCCGTAGCGCAATACCGGGTGGATGCCCGCTTTGCCGAGGTAGTGAATGCGGAAGAAATCGAGCCCGCCATCTCGCGCCTGGCCAAGGACGGTGCGCAGGGCCTTATCGTGACCGGGGGCCTGATGTTAAGGAACGAGCGGCGGCGTATCGTCAAGCTCGCGCTGGCGCACCGCTGGCCAGTTGTCGCCGGGACGGGCGGGTGGGCTGAGGCAGGGGCTTTGCTCAGCTACAACGCGGATACTTTGGCGAATTACCGCCGAGCGGCCTACTTCGTGGACCGGATACTCAAAGGCACGAAGCCGGGCGACCTGCCGATCGAGCAGCCGACCCGGTTTGAGCTGGTGATCAACATGAAAACCGCAAAGGCGCTCAAGCTCGAAATACCACGCGACCTCGCGGTGCGCGCGGACAGGGTGATCGAGTAACATCCTGTTCAAAGTTCCAAGTTCCGAGTTCAAAGTTCAAAGTCGAAACTCTTTGAATTGCAGCCTGCTCCAACCTTGAACTCGGAACTCGGAACTCGGAACTCGGAACTCGGAACTCGGAACTCGGAACTCGGAACCCGGAACCCGGAACCCGGAACCCGGAACCTTGAACCTTGAACCTGGAACCGTATTTACGCTGCTACAATGCCGCCTCCCGCCCGCCATCAATAAAACCCGCAAGGAACCAGCATGGACATCATCCCCAATAACGCCAAGCGCCGCCTCGCGGCCGGCGAACTCGCGCTGGGCATGGGTTTGCGGCAAGCCCGTACCGTGGACATCGCCACCATCGCCAAGACCTGCGGTTTCGACTGGGTGTTCATCGACATGGAGCACAGCTCGATGGACGTGGACCTGGCATCGCAGCTCGCGATGGCTTCGCTCGCCGCCGGCGTGTCGCCGCTCGTGCGCGTGCCTGGCCTCGAGCATTATCATTCGTCGCGCCTGCTCGATAACGGCGCGCAGGGCATCGTCGCACCGCACGTGGATACCGTGGAAGAGGCGAAGCGCGTCGCCAGCGCCTGCCGTTACCCCCCGGTCGGCCACCGCTCGATGGCGGGCGCGCAACCCCAGCTCGGCTTCGAGATGCTGCCGCCCGGCGAAGCGACGCGCATCGTCAACGAGGAGATGCTGGTGACCGTGATGCTCGAGTCGCCGAAAGCGATCGCGAACGCCGATGCGATCGCGCAGGTGAAAGGCGTGGACGCGCTGCTGATCGGGACCGCCGACCTGTGCGCCGAGATGGGCATGCCCGGAAAGCTCGGCGACCCCAAGGTCGAGGAGGCGTACCGGACGGTCATCGCCGCATGCAAGAAGCACGGCAAATACCCCGGCATGGGCGGCGTCTACGAGCCCAAGCTCATGGAGAAGTACATCGGCTTCGGCATGCGCATGATCCTCTCCGGCTCGGACCTGTCGTTCATGATGGCAGGCGCGCGGGCGCGCACGGAGTTCCTGCGCTCCGTGAAAATCTGAAATCAACCGCCAAGACGCGGAGAGAAGCAAAACGCACCGCCAAGATGCCAAAGCTGCCAAAAAGAACAGAACATATCAACCGCCAAGACGCCATGACGCCAGGGAAAACACATCAATCATTAAACCGCCAGGCACACCAAGAACAACAATCAAGCCTCCGATGAACGCCGATACACGCCGATCAATATGCATGCAAGATCAGTTCCATTCATGTTTTCTTGAGAGGCTCAAGAAAACATGAGTCACGACACGCCGATTTCCGCCCCGCGGCTGCCGACGCCGTTGAACGCGTGCGACACGCACATGCACATCTACGAGCCCCGCTACCCGTTGCGGGCGGAGGCGAGCCATCCCAGCCAGCCCGGCACGCTCGCGCATTACCGCATGGTGAAGCAGCAACTGGGACTGACGCGCACCGTCATCGTGGCGCCTTCCGGCTACGGCGCCGACAATTCCTGCACGCTGGAGGCGATGGCGAAGCTGGGCGATGACGCGCGCGGCGTGGCGATCGTGGATCCTGCCGCGCCCGACACGGAACTGGAGCGACTGACCCGGCTCGGCATGCGCGGCATCCGCTATCACATGCGGGGCGGGGTGCTGACCTGGGACACCATGCCGACCCTGGCGGCGCGGGTGGCGGCCTTCGGCTGGCACGTGCAGCTGCAATGCGAATCGCGCGAGTTGACCGCGCATGCAGATGTCATCACCAAGCTGCCCTGCGACCTGGTGATAGACCACATGGGCCGATTCGACGCCGCGACGCCCGAGACCGACAAGGACTGGCGCCTGCTGCTGAAGCTGCTCAAGACCGGCCGCTGCTGGGTCAAGCTCTCCGGCCCGTATTACGGCTCGAAGAGCGGCCCCCCGCTCTACGCGGACAAGGCGCGGATCGCGAAAGCGCTGATCAAGGCCGCGCCCAGCCGCATGCTGTGGGCGAGCAACTGGCCGCATCCATCGATCAAGAAAAACTTCCCGGACGAAGGCAAGCTCCTCGACACGCTCGCCGAGTGGACGCAGGACGAAACGCTGCGGCGGCGAATCCTGGTGGACAATCCCGCCAGGCTCTACGGGTTTTTTTGATGTTTGATCTGGATCAACGCGTTAGCGCGTTGAAGATCCTATGCTTCGGCTAGCCATTTCATGCCCCGCCATCTGCATATTGTCCGTGTCTTTCCGTGTGATTCCGTGGCTGATTGTTTTTGACGAGTTTTTGGATAGAAAGGGGAATTCATGCCTCAGGTCATAGGGGTGCCAAGAGAGACGGCAGCGGGAGAAAAGCGCGTCGCCACCGTCCCGGAAGTCGTCGAAAAACTCGTCAAGCTGGGATTCAAGGTGATCGTGCAATCCGGCGCCGGCGACGCGGCGAATTTCAGCGACGATACCTATCGTGCTGCGGGCGCCCAGGTGGTCGATACCGCGGCCGCCCTGTGGGCCGCATCGGACATCGTCTTCAAGGTACGCGGTCCGAACGCGGATGAAGTCGGCCTGATGCGCGAGGGCCAGACCCTGATCAGCTTCATCTGGCCGGCGCAGAACCCCGATCTGATGCAGCAGCTCGCGGCCCGCAAGGGCACCGTGCTGGCCATCGACTCGCTGCCGCGCATGCTGAGCCGCGCCCAGAAGATGGACGCGCTGACTTCCATGGCCGGCGTCGCCGGCTACCGCGCCGTTATCGAGGCCGCCAATGCCTTCGGACGCTTCTTCAACGGCCAGATCACTGCCGCCGGCAAGATCCCGCCGGCCAAGGTTTTCATCGCCGGTGCCGGCGTGGCCGGCCTGGCCGCGATTGGCACCGCCGCCGGCCTGGGCGCAATCGTGCGCGCCAACGACACCCGCGCCGAAGTGGCCGATCAGGTCGTGTCGCTCGGCGGCGAATTCGTGAAGGTCGATTATGCGGAGGAAGGTTCCGGCGGCGGCGGCTATGCCAAGGTGATGAGCGAGGGCTTCCAGCAGGCCCAGCGCG
This sequence comes from uncultured Streptomycetaceae bacterium, assembly GCA_964521405.1. Classification (GTDB taxonomy): domain Bacteria; phylum Pseudomonadota; class Gammaproteobacteria; order Burkholderiales; family SG8-41; genus SG8-41. Next base: position 17,224 of record CAZFRR010000220.1, read on the forward strand.
AGATGTACGCCAAGCAGGCCAAAGAGGTGGACATCATCATCACCACGGCGCTGATTCCCGGCAAGCCCGCGCCCAGGCTGATCACCGCCGACATGGTAAAGAGCATGAAACCGGGCAGTGTCATCGTCGACATGGCGGCGGAGCAGGGCGGCAACTGCGAGTTGACCGAGCCCGGCCAAGTGGTGGTGAAGCACGGCGTGACCATCGTCGGCTACACCGACCTGGTCAGCCGCCTGGCCAAGCAGTCCTCCACGCTCTATGCGACCAACCTTTTCCGGCTGACCGAGGAGCTGTGCAAGACCAAGGACGGGGTCATCAACGTCAATATGGACGACGACGCCATTCGCGGCCTGACGGTCATCAAGGAGGGCGGGATCACCTGGCCGCCACCGGCGCCGAAGCTTTCAGCCGCACCGCCGGCAGTGGCCAAGCCGGCAGCGGTCGTGCCCGCGGCCAAGAAGGGTCACGGCCACGGCAGCGCGGGTGCGCCGGCCTCGGCCAGGTCGATGACGATCATGTTCGCTGTCGCCGCGGCGCTGTTCTGGTTCATCGGCGCCTACGCGCCGGCGGCCTTCCTCGGCCACTTCACGGTGTTCGTGCTGGCCTGCTTCGTGGGCTACATGGTGGTGTGGAACGTCACGCCCGCCCTGCACACGCCGCTGATGAGCGTCACCAATGCGATCAGCAGCATCATCGCCATCGGGGCGCTGGTGCAGGTGGCGCCGCCGCTGGATGCCGCGGCGGGCGCAGGCCGGCCCGAGGCCTGGATCCTGGGCCTGGCGGTGGCAGGGCTCGCGCTCACCTCGATCAACATGTTCGGTGGCTTCGCCGTGACCCGGCGCATGCTGCACATGTTCCGCAAATGATGCCTGGCCGTATCAACATGAGCGATACGGCCCCTGAAACAGGGGAGCATGAGGGGAGTATCCCCTCATACCCGCTTTAAGGAACGAACCATGTCCGCAACCCTCGCAACCGTTTCCTACATCGGCGCGACGATACTGTTCATCCTGAGCCTCGGCGGCCTGTCCAACCCCGAGACCTCGCGGCGCGGCAACCTCTACGGCATGGTCGGCATGACCATCGCGGTGCTGGCGACCGTATTCGGGCCGCAGGTCACTTCAGCCGGCTACGTGTGGATCATCGCGGCCATGGTGGTCGGCGGCAGCATCGGTCTCTATGCCGCGCGCGTCGTCAAGATGACGCAGATGCCCGAGCTGGTCGCGCTGATGCACAGCCTGGTGGGCCTCGCCGCCATGCTGGTCGGCTTCGCCAACTACATCGATCCGGCCGCGGCGGGGACGTTCCAGGGCGCCGATAAGATCATCCACGAGCTGGAGATCTATCTCGGCATCCTGATCGGCACCGTGACCTTCTCGGGCTCGGTGATCGCCTTCGGCAAACTCTCCGCCAAGATCAGCGGCAAGCCGATGCTGCTGCCGGGGCGCCACGTGATCAACCTGGTCGGGCTCCTCGTGGTGATCTGGTTCGGGGGGGTCTTCATCAACACGCACTCGGTGGCCGACGGCATGACGCCGCTCATCGTGATGACCGTGATCGCGCTGCTCTTCGGCATCCACATGGTGATGGCAATCGGCGGCGCCGACATGCCGGTGGTGGTGTCGATGCTGAACAGCTACTCGGGCTGGGCCGCCGCGGCCACGGGTTTCATGTTGAATAACGATCTCCTGATCGTCACCGGCGCGCTGGTGGGCTCCAGCGGCGCCATTCTCTCCTACATCATGTGCCGGGCGATGAACCGCCACTTCATCGCGGTGATCGCGGGCGGATTCGGCACCGAGGGCGGCGTACCGGCTGCTGCCGGCGGCGCGCAGCCGGCGGGCGAGGTCGCGCCCATCCTTGCCGCGGAGACGGCGGAACTCCTGCGCGAGGCCAGGAACGTCATCATCGTGCCGGGCTACGGCATGGCGGTGGCCCAGGCGCAGCACACGGTCTACGAGATCACCCGGTTCCTGCGCGAGAAGAATGTGAACGTGCGCTTCGGCATTCACCCGGTTGCCGGCCGCATGCCCGGTCACATGAACGTGCTGCTGGCCGAGGCCAAGGTGCCTTACGACATCGTGTTCGAAATGGACGAATTGAACGAGGACTTTCCGGCTACCGACGTCGCCATGGTCATCGGCGCCAACGACATCGTCAATCCGGCCGCTCAGGACGATCCGACGAGCCCGATCGCCGGCATGCCGGTGCTGGAAGTGTGGAAGGCAAAGACCTCGATCGTGATGAAGCGGAGCATGGCCTCCGGCTATGCGGGGGTCGACAATCCGCTCTTCTACAAGGAAAACAATCGCATGCTGTTCGGTGATGCGAAGAAGATGCTGGACGAAGTGCTGGCCGCCCTGAAGGCCTGAACTCCAGCACAGGCTGCATGCAGGCGGTCGCGTCCGCCGATGTGGCCGACAAGACGGTGAACCCGCTCGCGCACGAGAAGGACAGCGCCATCTGCGGCATGCCGATTTTGGGGGTTGCCAGGGCGCTCGATTAGATTTTCAGCTCGGCGCTCGTCGTAATCGTCGGGAAGCGCTCCGCCTCCAGCGTCGGAATCGACTTCAATCCCGAGCCGGTGCTGATGAGCACGGCCTTATCGCTGGTGTTGATCCAGCCCCGTGCAAGCGCTTTTCTCAGGCCCACCAGCGTGGTGGCGCTTTCCGGGCAGGCGAAGATGCCTTCCTCCCGCGCCATTTCGTCCACCGCGGCGAGCGCTTCCTGCGTCGTCACGGAGATCGCGCCGCCGCCGTGCTCGCGCATCAGCTTCAGCACCGCGCGCCCGCCCGGCGGGTTGGGCGATTTGAGCCCGCCCGGCGGAATGTCAATCTTGCCCCACGTTGCGCATTCGTCGCGGCCTTCGTCGTAGGCCTTCACCACCGGCGCGCAGCCTTCGTACTGGGTGACGTAGAGTCGCGGCAGCTTGCCCGTGATCCAGCCCAGCTGCAGCAGCTCCTCGAAGGCCTTGAAGATCGCGATCGCGCCCAGTCCTCCGCCCATCGGATAGACGATCACATCCGGCATGCGCCAGCCGAGTTGCTCGGCGATCTCCAGCCCCATGGTCTTCTTGCCTTCGAGGCGGTACGGCTCGCGCAGCGTGCAGATGTTGAGCCAGCCGTGCTTCTCGCAGGCCTCCGCGACCAGCCGCCCGCCGTCGTGCCAGTTCTCGAGCAGGAACGTAGGCTGCCCGCTCGCG
>CAZFRR010000221.1:0-2765 GCA_964521405.1 uncultured Streptomycetaceae bacterium
ACTTTCGAGCATGAAGCTTACCACCACGATCGCCTGCGCTTTCCTCGCGCTCGCCGCGGCGCCGGGCCTGCTCGCCCAGGGCTACCCCTCCAGGCCGATCCGCTTCATCGTGCCGTTTGCGCCCGCCGGCCCGACGGATACTCAGGCGCGCTGGGCTGCGCAGCAGTTGAACGCGGCACTCGGCCAGCCGGTGGTCGTCGAGAATCGTCCCGGTGCGGGCGGAGTCCCGGGAACCGAGGCGGTGATCAAGAGCGCCCCCGACGGTTACACGCTGCTGGCCGGCAACCCCGGTCCATTGACGATCGCGCCCAGCGCGCGGGCGCAATTGCCTTACGACCCGCTGCGCGACCTGGCACCCGTTGTTCTCATCGCACGGAGCGCGAGCTGCCTCTCCGCGCACCCCAGCCTCCCCGCCCGGGGCGTCAAGGCCTTCGTCGCGCTGGCGAGAGCGCAGCCCGGCAGGATCAACTACGGCACGCCGGGCGTGGGCACCGTGGGCCATTTCGCCACCGAGCTGTTTGCCACGCAGGCGGGCGTGAAGCTGAATCACGTGCCCTACAAGGGCGCCGCGCAGTACCTGGTCGATCTGCTGGCCGGCAACATCGAGGTCGCGCTCGCGCAATTCGCGCAATCCGCGCCGCTGGTCAAGCAGGGAAAACTGCAATGCATCGGCGCGACTTCACGCACGCGCTCGCCGCTGCTGCCGGACGTGCCAACCATAGCGGAACAGGGCATCAAGGACTTCGAGAGCTACAACTGGAATGGCGTGCTGGTGCCGTCCGCAACACCCAGGCCCGTCGTCGCCCGCATTCATGAAGTGCTGGCAAAGGCGCTCGCCACGCCCGAAGCGCGCGAACTCTACACCAGCCAAGGCCATGAGCCGGGCGGAATCGGACCGGACGAATTCGCCGCCTTCCTGAAAGCGGAAACCGCCAAGTGGGCGAAGGTCGGGCAGGCGGCGGGGATACCGAAGCAATAGTGTTAAGTTTTGAGTTTTGAGTCATGATTGGATTCGCCACCACTCAACACTCAAAACTAAACACTCAACACTAAAGGAAAAGCCGTGGCTGACAAGAAAGACCCCGCCTACTTCATGTACTTCCCCGGCAACTACCGCTGGTCGGCGGCGTTCATCAACATGATGGGCTCGATCACCTACGGCGGGGCCGAGATCGGCGAGTTGCACAAGATCGGGCGCCTGCTGAAGGACAAGGCGCCGGAGGACGACGAGGCGTGGTTTCATGCCTGCGTGAAAGTTGCCGATGGCGTGCGCGCCTACGCCGAGAAGTGGGACCGGGCCCGGCACCGCCACTCCGCTGCCCACGCCTACCTGCGGGCCTGCAACTACTACCAGATGGCCGAGCGTTTCCGCACGCCCAAGGACCAGGTCGGGCTCGACGCCTATCGCAAGGGTGTCGAGTGTTTCCACCGCCACGCGGCCCTGAGTGACCTCAAGATCGAGATCGTCGAGGTGCCGTACGAAAACGGCAGCCTCCCCGGCTATTTCGTGCGCGCGCAAAACGCCATCGGCAGCCGTTCCCCCTGCGTCGTGTTCTTCGACGGGCTCGACGTCACCAAGGAAATCCAGTTCGTGCGCGGCGTGCCCGATCTCGTCAAGCGCGGCATCTCCTGCCTGATCATGGACGCGCCCGGCACCGGGGAGGCCATCCGTTTCCGCAACTATTATTTGCGCCACGACTACGAAGTCGCGGGCAGCGCCTGCATCGACTGGCTGGAAAAGCGCACCGACGTGGATGTGAAGAACATCGGCGTTGTCGCCATCAGCCTCGGCGGCTATTACGCCCCGCGCTGCGCCGCGATGGAGCCGCGCTTCGCCGCCTGCATCGCCTGGGGCGCGCAGTGGGACTACCACGGCACCTGGAAGAAGCGCATCGACGCCTCCTTCAAGACTTCGCTGTCGGTGCCCAGCCAACACATCGAGTGGATCATGGGCGCGAAATCCGTGGACGAGGCGCTCGCGAAGCTCGAGCCGTTCAAGCTCGACGGCGTGATGCAGAAAATGCGCTGCCCGTTCCTGCTGGTGCACGGCGCGGACGACGAGCAGATCCCGCTCGCGGATGCGCAAAAGCAATTCGACGCCTGCGGCTCGAAGGACAAGAGCCTCCGCGTCTTCACCGCCGAGGAAGGCGGCGCGCAGCACTGCCAGCGCGACTACCTCACGCTGGTGGTGGCGGAGATGTGGAACTGGTTCGAGGAAAAACTCGTGCGTCAGTGACGCACGAGTTTTTATTGGTGAGTCTATTCACTATTCACCACTCACGATTCACGCCTTATGAACTTGATGCGGAGATGCCACGAATGCGGCCAGCCGGTGGGCAAGAAGGAAATCTTCTGCCCGCGCTGCGGCGCCAAGCAGCCGCGCGAGCCTAAATACAAATAGACAGGATTAACAGGATTTACAGGATTAGATCGAAAAACCAGAACGAAATGTTTCACTAAAGGCTGGTTGTCGATCCTGATTTTGTTAATCCTGATAATCCTGTTAATCCTGTCTATTGCTTTTGATTTGATCCTGTCAATCCTGTCTATTGGGAGCGCTCATGGTCGTTGAAGCCCGTCTCGCCGGACATGGCCTGACTTTGCCCGACGCACCGTCGCCGGCTGCAAACTATGTGCCCTTTGTGATCGCGCAGGGCCTGATCTACATCGCCGGCCAGGCGCCGGTCATCGACGGGAAATACCAGTGCGTGGGGCGGGTCGGGGCGGAGGTGACGCTGGAAGCCGCGCAGGCGGCCGCCCGGCTG
>CAZFRR010000222.1:0-5397 GCA_964521405.1 uncultured Streptomycetaceae bacterium
GCGAGATGTAACGCAGCGTGTCGCGCACCCTGGGGTCGGCGCGCGAGAAAACTTCGTCAAGTTCGTCCAGGCCGCCGAAGTCCTTCTCGCCGCGGCGGAAGCGCCGGCTGGAAACGGTCGCGACGTTGTTCATCACCGCGCCGCCGCGCAAACGGTACTGCACCAGGTGCAGGTCGGGGCCGACCCAGATCGTCATTGAATCGAGATGGCTGCGGTCGATGATCTCGCCGGTCGGCACCACCCCGCGATAGGTCACGTGGCCCGCCACGCGCGGCGCGCCATCGTTCACGATCGCCGCGCGCGTCGGCGACCACAGGCCGTCAGCGCCGATCAGCGCCGCCCCCTCGTACTCGGCGCCGTTCTCGCAACGCACGACGACCGAGCCGCCGCGTTCCTCGAAGCTCGTCATGCCGCGCGAGGCCTCGAGCGTGATTTCCCCGCGCTGCCTGCACGCCTCGAGCAAGCCGCCATGCAGGTCGCGCCGGTGGATGACGAAGTAACGGTACTGGTAGCGCTCGAGGAACTTCGCCCCGAGCGCGATCCGCGTGATCTCCCGGTTGTCGAGGGCGTCGACCAAAATCAGCGCATCGGGGAATACCGCGTGGGGCTCGAGCGCCTTGAGGATGCCCATGCGATCGAGCATGCGGCTCACGTTCGGCCCCATCTGGATGCCGTAGCCGATTTCACCGAACTCCGTCGCCTTCTCCAGTACGTGCACGCGGCGGCCCTTGTGCGCGAGCGCCAGCGCCGCCGCCAGCCCGCCGATGCCGCCGCCGATGATCAGGATGGGCAGGTCTTTGCTAGGCATCGAAACCCCAATCAGCCACAGAGAACACAGAGTTCACAGAGAGAACTCCAAGAATCGGGTCGGCTGAATACTGGTTTGCACTCTCTGTGTTCTCTGTGATCTCTGTGGCTAAAAATGCTTGTAACCCGTCCGGCTGAGCGCGAGCGGCCGGCCGGCGGCGTCGAGCACGGTCACCAGCCGGGCGCCGCGCCGCCGCGTGATTTTACCGATGCAGGTGAGCTTCAAGCGCAGGCGCCTCGACAAGCGAGCAATTGCTTCGCGCTGCGCCCGCCCGGCGGTGAAGACGAGTTCGTAGTCGTCTCCGCCAGAGAGCAGCGCCGCGCGCGCTGCGGGATGGCCAAGATTGCGCCTCATAGCCGCGGAAACGGGAATGGCATCGAAGCGCACCGTCGCCGCCACCCGCGAGCGCTCGCAAATGTGGCCCAGGTCGGCGACGAGGCCGTCGGAGACGTCGATGCCACTGCGGGCGATGCCACGCAAGGCCTTGCCCAGCGCGATGCGCGGCACGGGCGCCTGCAGCCGGTCATCCAGGCGTGCGCGTTCCCGGCGCGAGAGCGTGAGCCGGCGCTTCCCGGCGGACAGCGCCAGCGCGGCGTCGCCGAGCGTGCCGGATACCCAGACATCGTCGCCCGCGCGGGCGCGATCGCGGCGCAATGCCATTCCAGCCGGCACCTCGCCGATGATCTGCACGCTGATGTTGAGGGGACCGCGCGTCGTGTCGCCGCCGACGAGGTCCACGCCATGGCGCCGCGCCAGCCGCATGAAGCCGCGCATGAAGGAGCCGATCCAGCGCGCATCCGCTTCCGGCAACGCGATGGCCAGCGTCGCCCAACGCGGGCTGGCCCCCATCGCCGCCATGTCGGAGAGATTGACCGCGAGCGCCTTGTGACCCAGCCGCTCCGGGTCGGCATCGTGAGAAAAATGCCGTCCCGCGACCAGCATGTCCACGGAGACGGCGAGCTCGATGCCGCGACGCGGGCGCACGAGCGCCGCATCGTCGCCAACGCCCAATACGGCGTTGCGCGCCCGGTGCGTGAAGTACCGCTTGATGATTTCGAATTCCGAGAGCGCCATAAGGTGGGTAATGAAGTGAAGCAGTGACGAAGTGACGAGTAAACAAAGTTTCAAGTTACAAGGAACCAGGAGCAAGGAATCAAAACCCTTGAACCTTGAACCTTAAACCTTCATCCCGCCCTCATTCCTCGGCGAAGCTTGCTGCTGGGCATCAAGCTTCGCTTGCGCCTCGCGCCATCTTTTCTTCAGCACGCGCGGGAACCAGAAATCCACGGCGGCGAAGCCGAAGAAGAAAACGACCAGGGTTATCCACATGCCCGGCTCGAGCATGCTCCGGCCGTTGATCAGCACGTAGAGTCCAAGCGCCAGATTGAAGAATCCGGCGAAATAGAACATGAGTATTCTTTTCCTGATTCGATCGTCCATCGCGTCACTCTTCTGTCGTTACCATCACTTGCTGCGCAATTCCGCCGGGCGCAGCTCCGCCGCCAGCTTGTCCAGCACGCCGTTCACGAACTTGTAGCCATCCGTGCCGCCGTAGCTCTTCGCCAGCTCCACCGCCTCGTTGATCACGGCGCGGTACGGCACCCCGGGCTGGTGCATCAACTCGTAGCCCGCCAGCAGCAGGATGCCCCGCTCCACCGGCGAGAGCCGCACGAACTCGCGGTCGAGGTATGGCGTGATCGCGCGCTCCAGTTCGGGCGCGGCTGCGATCGACCCTTCCAGCAGCATTTTGAAGTAGTCGGCGTCGATCTTGTCGAAGCCCCTGGCCTCGGAGAGATTCAGCGCGATCGCAGCCGGATCGTTCCTGGAGAGCTGCCACTGGTACAAACCCTGCAGGGCAAACTCGCGCGAGCGGCGGCGGCCGGTTTTTATCATGCGCTAAAACCCAATTCAGCCACAGAGAGCACAGAGTTCACAGAGAGAACCCATACAGCTGATTTGATTTTGGCTTTCATTCTCTGTGATCTCTGTGGCTATTCTTCATCCAGCATTTTCATCAGGTTAGCCATCTCGATCGCGGCAGCCGCGCAGTCGGCGCCTTTCTGCTCCACCCGCGCCATCGCCTGTTCGTCGTCCTCCGTCGTCAGAATCCCGTTGGCGACCGGCACGCCGCTATCGAGTGCGACAGCGGTGATGCCGCTTGCAGACTCGTTGGCAACGATCTCGAAATGATAGGTCTCGCCGCGGATCACCGCGCCGAGCGCGATCAGGGCGTCGTAGCGGTCCGTATTCGCCATCTTCTGCAGCGCGAGCGGCGCTTCCAGCGCGCCCGGCACGGTGACAACACAGATATCAGATGCGAGAACGCCGTGTTTCTCAAGCTCAGCGGTGCAGGCAACGAGCAGCCCCTCGCCCACTTTCTGGTTGAAGCGGCTCACCACGATGCCAATGCGCAAGCCCGCTCCATCCAGATCGGGCTCAATGGTTTCAATGTCTTTCTGGCTCGCCATTCTCGTCACCGCGTCACTTCGTCACTTGCTCTTGGCGGGCGGCTGGAGGTATCCCACGACCTCCAACCCGAAGCCCGCCATGCTCGGCATCGGGCGCGGCAGCGCCATCAGCCGCATCTTCCTCACCCCCAGGTCCTTCAGGATCTGGGCGCCAATGCCATAATTCCTGAGCGCCATGACAGGCGCGCCCGTCTCCCCATTCCGCATCCGCGTGCGCTCCAGCAGCTCGGCCGCGGTCTCCGTACGGTGGAGCAGAACGATCACGCCGCATTCTGCGCGGCTCAGCGCAGCGAGCGCGTCGTTGAAGTTCCACGAATGGCTGCGGCTCTCCACGTCGAGGAGATCGATCACCGATAGCGGCTCGTGCACCCGCACCAGCGCCTCCCTGCCCGGCGCGGGCTTGCCCTTTGTCAGGGCGAGATGCGTCTCCTGGCCAATCATGTCGCCGTAGACGTGCAGCCGGAACGTGCCGTGCGCCGTTTCGATGTCGCGCTCCGCGACACGCTTCACCAGCGACTCGGTCTGGCTGCGGTGGCGGATGAGATCGGCGATGGTCCCGATCCTCAGCTTGTGCTGCGCGGCGAACTCGATCAGGTCCGGCAGCCGCGCCATCTCGCCATTGTCCTTGAGTACCTCGCAGATCACCGCTGCGGGGGATAAGCCCGCCAGCCGCGCGAGATCGCACCCGGCCTCGGTATGGCCCGCGCGCACCAGCACCCCGCCTTCCTGCGCCATCAGCGGAAAGATGTGCCCGGGCTGCACCAGGTCGGCGGGGCTCGCGTCCGCCCGGATAGCGACCTGCACGGTGCGCGCGCGGTCAGCCGCCGAAATACCGGTAGTGACGCCCTGCGCCGCCTCGATCGAGAGCGTGAAATTGGTGCCGAGCGGCGAGCGGTTGTTCACCACCATCAGCGGGAGGTTGAGGCTGCGGCACTTCTGCTCGGTCAGCGTCAGGCAGATCAGCCCGCGCCCGTAGCGCGCCATGAAATTGATGGTCTCGGGCGTGACAAATTCAGCGGCGACCAGGAGATCGCCTTCGTTCTCGCGGTCCGCCTCGTCCACCAGCACCACCATCCGCCCGGCCCTGAGGTCGGCGATGATGTCGGTGATCGGGGAGACGCCCGTTTCCTGCCTTGAATTCATGTCAGACGCACAAAAATGGACAGGATTTACATGATTAACAGGATTAAACCGATTCTAGTCGTTTGCTTTTGATCTAATCCTGTAAATCCTGTTAATCCTGTCTATTCTCCTTCAAACGCTCGGCATAACGCGCGAGCAAATCCACTTCCAGGTTGACCTTGCTGCCCGCCCGTAGTTCGCCGAGATTGGTCTGCGCGAGCGTGTGCGGGATGAGGTTGACCGTGAACCCCGCTCTGTTTACAGCGTTGACGGTCAGGCTCACGCCGTTGACCGTGATCGAACCTTTGCGCGCGACGTACTTCGCGAGCGCCGCGGGCGCCTTCAACGCCATCACGCGGTTATTCCCCGCGGCCAGGATTTCCTTCACCGTGCCCACGCCATCCACGTGACCGCTCACCAAGTGACCGCCGAGGCGGTCCGCGAGGCGCATCGCCTTTTCCAGGTTGACGCGATTGCCGGTGGCTAGACCGGTAGTGCAACCCAGCGTTTCCCGTGAGACATCCACCTCGAAGCTGCGCGCTTTCCGCGCCACAACCGTCAGGCAGGTGCCGTTCACGGCGATGCTGTCCCCGATTGCGACATCCTTGAGGCCGAGGCTGCCGGAGTCGATCACCAGCCGCCTGCCCCCGCGCGCCGGCTTCGCCTCGCGCACACTGCCCACCGCCGCGATGATTCCCGTGAACATTATACGAACCTGGCCCTGACCCGGATATCCGGGCCGATCATGCGGACATCGTCCACCCGCAGTTCCCGCCGCCCGGCAAGTTCCTTCAGTTCGGGCAACTCGAACATGCCGTGCGCCTTGTCGCCGATCAATGCCGGCGCGAGATAGACGAGCAGCTCGTCCACCTGCCCTTCGCGCACCAGCGAGCCGTTCAGCCGGAAGCCGGCCTCGACATGCACTTCGTTCAACTCCCGGCGCGCCAGCTCCCGGAACAGATCTTCCAGCTCGACCTTGCCGGCAGCGTTCGGCATCAC
>CAZFRR010000223.1:0-6874 GCA_964521405.1 uncultured Streptomycetaceae bacterium
ATCCGAGTGAAGCTCGAACGTGCGACGCAAGGCATGCTCGGCCAGCCACAGCTGGCCGATGATCTCGCCGGCGCTCAGATTTCGATTGAAACCCTGGCGGCCGGTCGCACAGAACACGCAATTGACCGCACACCCCGCCTGCGAGGAAATGCACAGGGTGCCGCGATCATCCTCGGGGATGAACACGGTCTCGATCGCATTGCCCTGGCCAACGTCGAGCAGCCACTTGCGGGTGCCGTCAGCTGCGGTCGTGTCGCGCAGCACGCGGGGAGCGGTGATCATCGCCTGCTGCGCGAGCCGCTCCCGCAACGGCCTCGACATGTCGGTCATCGCCTCGAAATCATCCACCCCGGCGTGGTGTATCCAGCGCATCAATTGTTGCGCGCGAAACGGCTTCTCTCCGAGCCCGGCGCAGAAGGTCTGGAGCCGGCGCGCATCGAGTCCGAGCAGGTTGACAGCCATGTCAGCGTGAAAAGATTTCGTCGGCGGGGAAAAAGTAGGCGATCTCGGTGGCGGCGTTCTGCGGCGAATCGGAGCCGTGCACCGCGTTCGCGTCTATGCTTTGAGCGAAATCGGCGCGGATAGTGCCCTTGGCCGCCTTCGCCGGGTCGGTCGCGCCCATCAGCTCGCGGTTCTTCTGAATCGCGTTCTCGCCTTCCAGCACCTGGATCATGACCGGACCGGAAGTCATGAATTCCACCAGGTCCCGGTAGAACGGCCGCTCCCGGTGCACGGCATAAAAACCCTCGGCCTGCTGCCGCGACAGCCACATCATGCGCGCGGCAACGATCCCGAGCCCCGCCTGTTCGAAACGGGCGGCGATCTGGCCGATTACATTCTTGGCAACCGCATCCGGCTTGATGATAGACAAAGTGCGTTCAACCGCCATGAAACTGTCCCCTGCCGTCGGAGTTGGAGTGTCATTGAGTCCAGCGGGTGAGGATACCACGATAAGGTCTTGAAATGAAGCGTTTTAGCGGATTTTCGTCCGCAAAAACAGGTGCTTGCCGCGTCGCGGCCATTCCAGCCGGAGGTTAGCGCGGCGGGTCACCGTCGAGCGTTACGCGATGCATCACGCGCCGGAACCCGTGATAGTCGTTCACCGGGTAGTGCTGGGCGCAACGGTTATCCCAGAAGGCGAGCGAGCCCGGTTCCCAGTGAAAGCGGCAGGTGAACTCCGGCTCGACCTGGTGCCTGAACAGGTAATCGAGCAGCGGCTGGCTCTCTGCCTCGGTCAGGCCCTTGAAGTGGGTCGTGTGCCCGACGTTGACGTAGAGCGCTCGTCGCCCCGTCTCCGGATGGGTGCGGACCACGGGATGTTCGGCTATCAACGCCTTGCGCTCCGCCCCCGCTGCCCGCAGCCGGTCTTCCCGCGTGCGGGAGGCATCGGCCTTGAGCGAGCTGCTCACGCCAACGAGCCCAGCGAGCAGTTTCCGGCAGCCTTCCGACAACGTCTCGTAGGCGAGGTACTGGTTGGCGAAGAGCGTGTCGCCGCCGTAGGGCGGGATCTCGATCGCGTAGAGCACGCTCGCCATCGGCGGGCGCGCGAGATAGGAAGTATCGGAATGCCAAACGCCACCGAAGTTCACCCGTTCGTGTTCCAGCTTGACCACCGGCGTGACCAACGGGCATTCGGGCAGTCCCTTCAACTGCGGGTATTCCAGCGGCTGGCCGAACCGCTGCGCGAAGGCAAGCAGTGCCTGTGGAGTCAGTTTCTGGTCCCGAATAAAAACCACCTGGTGGTCGAGGAAGGCCTGGCGGATCTCTGCAACGATCTCTACTTCGAGGGGACGCGCAACATCCACGCCCCGGATCTCGGCGCCCAGCGCGCCGGCGATCCTGCGTACCTGGATATGGCGATAGTTTCTGTGTTGCGCGCTGTCCATCTCAAATCACTTTCGAGTCCCTCAACTTCTGGATGCGTTTCCCGTCATACCCGAGCCCGAGCAGCAGCGCGTCGGTGTGCTCGCCGAGCGCCGGCGCGGGACGCGCTGGCGGCTGCTCGCCCGCGCACCGGACCGGGGATGCCACCATGCGGTAGGTCCCCCGCTCCGGGTGCGGAAACGTCTGCAATCGCCCATGTCCCGTCACGAACGGGTTCTCCAGCGCCTGCGCCAGGTCGTTGATCGGCGCCGCCGGCACGGCCCCCGCAAAGAGCGTCAGCCACTCGGCTGTCGTACGCTGCTGAAGTTCCTGGTCGAGCATTTCGGTCAGTAGATCGCGGTGTCGCAGCCGGTCCGGGAACAGTCGAAAGCGCGTGTCTTCGATCCATTCGGGTCGCCCGAGCTTCTCGCACAGCGCCGGCCAGAATTTCTCCTTGTTGCACATGATATAGATCCAGCCGTCGCGCGTGCGATAGAGCTGGCACGGCGTCAACGCAGGATGCGCCGAGCGCGGCAGGCGCCCCGAGACCACGCCCTCATTAAGATACCAGGTGGCTTGATACGCCGTATTAAAGAGCGCCATGTCGAACAGGCTGACGTCCATATCGCGACCCGCACCGGTCGCGCGCGCCGCCGTCAGCGCGGCGAGCAGCGCGTAGGCAAGGCCAAGTCCCGACATGTAGTCCACGATCGAAAGCCCGAAGCGAGCCGGCGGCGCGCCGGGCTCGCCGGTCAGCGAAAAGTAGCCGGCCTCCGCCTGCATCAGGTAGTCGAACCCCGGCCAGTCGGCGCGCGGGCCGCTGCGCCCGTAGGCCGAGAGGTGCGCGCACACGATCCGCGGATTCACCCCCTTGAGGTGGTCGTAGACGAGCCCGAGCTTTACCGGCACGTCCCCGCGCAGGTTGGAAGCGAGCGCGTCCGCCGTGCGCACCAGATCGTGCAGCACCGCCTGCCCTTCCGGACGCGCAAGATCGAGCGTCAGGCTCTTCTTGTTGCGGTTAAAGCTGTGGAAGAACTCGCTGTCGCCGGGCGCGAAGAAGTGCGGCCCCACCGCGCGCGACATGTCGCCGCCGTCCGTTGGGTTCTCGATCTTGATCACTTCCGCGCCCAGGTCGGCGAGGAACATCGTGCCGAACGGGCCCGCACCGTACTGCTCGACCGCCAGCACGCGCACGCCGTTCAGAGGCAACATGCCAGAACCTCAATGAGCCGCAGATAAACGCAAATAAACACAGATAAGATCAAGGGCGAATCGAGCCGCCGATGAACGCCGATACACGCCGATAACGGAAATCGAACCTGGAACTTTGAACCTGCAACTTTGAACCTTCTTAGCCACAGAGAACATCAAACATCTTGAACCACAAAGGACACGAAGGACACAATGAAAAAACAAAACGATAATTGAACCGCCAAGACGCCAAGAGAAACAAGAACACCGTGGGGCAAAAGGCAAGACCTGACCCCCATGGAGCGCGGTTCCATTCTTGTTTTTCTTGGCGTTCTTGGCGTCTTGGCGGTTCCAAGCTGCCGTGAGTCGTGATTCGTGAATCGTGATTCGACTCTTTTTTTTCCTTCGTGTCCTTCGTGTCCTTTGTGGTTAAAGATTTTGGTTCTCTTGGCGTCTTGGCGGTTCAATTATTGTCTTGCCTTTCTCGGCGGTTCGATCAAGCAGGGTTTCGCTTCACCAGCTCCCGCGCGATGATGATCCGCTGCAGCTCGTTCGTCCCCTCCCCGATCGCGAGCAGCGGCGCGTCGCGATAGTAGCGCTCGATGTTGAACTCCTTCGAGTAGCCGTAGGCGCCGTGGATGCGCATCGCCTCCAGGCTGTTCTCGAGGGCGGCCTCGGTGGCGTAGAGCTTGGCCATGCCGGCCTCGAGGTCGCAGCGCCCACCCGCGTCGTAAGCGCGCGCCGCGGAATCCACCAGCAGGCGCGCAGCTTCAACCCGCGTCGCCATGTCGGCGAGCTTGATCTGGATCGCCTGGTGCTCGGCTATCGGCTTGCCGAAGGTCTTGCGCTGTTGCGCGTAACGCAGCGCCTCCTCCAGGCAGGCGCGCGCGAGCCCCGCCCCACGCGCCGCGACGTTGATGCGCCCGAGCTCGAGGCCGTTCAGCACCTGCTGCAGGCCGCGCCCCTCCGCTGTCCCGATCAGGTTCGCGGCGGGCACCCGGCAGTCCTCGAACAGGAGTTCTCCGGTGTCGATCCCGCGGTAGCCGAGCTTGTCGAGCTTACGCCCCACCTTGAAGCCCGGCCCCTTCTCGATCAGCAGCAGGCTCATCCCCTTGTGCGGCGGCTGCGCGCGCGGATCGGTTTTCACCAGCACCGCCAGGATGCCCCCTTCGATACCATTCGTGATCCACGTTTTCGCGCCGTTGACGATGTAGTGGTCGCCCTCGCGCCGGGCGTGGGTGCGGATCGCCTGCAAGTCGGTGCCGCAGTCGGGTTCCGTCAGCGCGATGCCCCCGCGCAATTCCCCGCTCGCAAACCTCGGAAGATAGCGTCGCTTCTGCTCGGTCGTCCCGGAGCGCTCTACCGCAGCCGCCATGATGAGATGCGAATTGAAAAATCCCGGGATCGACATCCACACAGCGCCCATGCGCTCGACGATCCGCGCATAGGTCACTGCCGGGAG
Source organism: uncultured Streptomycetaceae bacterium (assembly GCA_964521405.1). Taxonomy (GTDB): domain Bacteria; phylum Pseudomonadota; class Gammaproteobacteria; order Burkholderiales; family SG8-41; genus SG8-41. The sequence goes on from CAZFRR010000223.1 coordinate 4,517, forward strand.
CCCGAGACCGCCATGCTCGGGCGCGATCGTGGCGCCGAACATACCCAGCCCCGCCAGTTTCCCGACGATCTCCGCCGGGTAAGCATCGGCGGCTTCCAGCGCGCGCACAACCGGGCGCACTTCCCGCTCGAGGAACCGGTCCACGCTGTGCAGGATGAGCGCTTCCTGCTCGTCCGACTGTGGCTTCGCGTCCATGTTTGGAAGCTGATTCAAAAACAGGAATGGACAGGATTTACATGATTAACAAGATTAGAACGAATCAAGTTCAAGATCTGGTTCTTGCCGTAGATTTAATCCTGTTAATCCTGTTAATCCTGTCTATTTCTGACTGGGTTCTATTCTGGTTCTCTTGGCGTCTTGGCGGTTCCATTATTGTTCTTCTCTGTGCTCTCTGTGGCTGATGTTGACATTCATCTGCGTTTATCCGCGTTTATCTGCGGCTAATATTACTTAATCGTCCACCGCGTGGCCGCGCTTCGGCACCAGGATCGAGCGCTCAAAGCTCATGAACGCGGTGCCGTCGGCCTTCTTGCCCGTGGTGCGCACGGTGACGATCCCCTGCTCCGGCCGCGACTTCGATGCGCGCGCCTCCAGCACCTCGGACTCGGCGTAGATCGTGTCGCCGGCGAACACCGGCGCCGTCAACCGGACCTTGTCCCAGCCGAGGTTGGCAACCGCCTTCTGGCTCAAATCGCTCACGCTCATGCCGGTGACCATCGCCAGCGTCAGGCAACTGTTAACCAACGGCCTGCCGAACTCGGTCTTGGCCGAATAGGCGGCATCGAAGTGCAGCGGGTTGGTATTCATGGTAAGCAGCGTGAACCAGGTGTTGTCGGCGTCCGAGATCGTGCGCCCCGGCCGGTGCTCGTAGACGTCGCCGACCTTGAAATCCTCGAAATGGCGGCCGAAAGACTCGCGGTAGCGTTGCGGCCCGACCCGCTTGTGATCAACCGTCATTTGCAAGAAACCGAATAGACAGGATTTACAAGATTAACAAGATTAGAGCGAACCACGCTCAAGATCTGGTTTTCGCTGTTGATTTAATCCTGTATATCCCCTTCCCCCGCAGCGGGGGAAGGTAGGATGGGGGCGCCCGGCTGGGGCGTGTTGTTCCTGTCCATTTCTTGTTGTTGATTTTCCGGCGTTCAGCGGCCGGTGGCGGCGACCCGCTGTGGTTGGTCGGGACGCGTCAGGCGCAGCACCGCGCCGATGTCCTTCGCCTGCTCGAGCGCGAGCAGCGCGCCCGCGAGCTCGTCGCGCCGGCGTCCCGAAAGGTACGGCCCGGTGAGCCCGTCGAACTTGGCGCGCAGCTCTGCCGCGGAGAGAAAATTCGCCGGCTCGCCTTTCGGCACACGGACGTAGGTTTCGAACGCGCCGCGCGCCGTCTTGATCCGCACGCTGCCGCTCATTTCCTTCTGGAAATCAGCCTGGACCTTGGGATCCACCCAGGTCGTTACCCGCTTGCACAACGCCAGCGTGGCGGGATCGCCGAGATGGCGCGCGTAGTCATCCCACGCGAAGCCGCCGCTGCGCAGCGCCACCGCGGCGCAGAACGCCATCGAGAATTGTCCGTCTACCACTGATTTCGGCGACTGCTTGGCGCGCTCGGGATCGCCGATAAGCTTCCAGCCCGCCTCGGGCAGGCCAACCGTGACCTCCTCCACTTCCTCCGGCTTGATGCGGTGCTCGCGAGCGAGCGCAAGTATGCCGTCCATGGAGGCATGGCCATAGCGGCAGGAGGGATAGGGCTTTACCGCGATCTTCAGCGTCTCCCAGCGGCGGCCGAGGCCGTCCACCGCCTTCGCCGCGTCGGCGGCCGGCGCATAGGCGTGCAGGAAACCCCACTTGCCTTCGATCGCCTCGGATGCGCCCTTGTAGCCCTCGCGCGCAAGCGTCGCTGCGATCAACCCGCACATCGCCGCGTGGCCCACGTGCGAGCGCTTGGTCCAGGCGCCGTTCACCAGGTATTGCATTGAGCCTGCCGACATGCTGAGCACGATGCCGAAGGCGTTGGCGTAGCCTTCAGGATCGAGCCCAAGCAGTCGCCCAACGGCGGCGGCCGCACCGAAGGCGCCGCAGGTCGCGGTCGGATGAAACCCGCGGTCGTAATGCGCCGCCGGGTCGAGCGCGAGGCTCAAGCGGATCTGCACCTCGTAGCCGGCAACGATAGCGGCAATCACCGCCTTCCCGTCGGCGCCCATCATCTCGGCGGCGGCGAAGACGGCCGGCACGATCGGCGCGCTCGGGTGCAGCGAGCCGGGCGCGTGAGTGTCGTCGAAGTCGAGCGAGTGGGCGAGCGTGCCGTTCAGCATCGCCGCCCCGGGCGGAGCGTAGCCGGCGGCATCGCCGATGACCGTG
>CAZFRR010000224.1:0-2862 GCA_964521405.1 uncultured Streptomycetaceae bacterium
CGGCTATGGGGCATAACGTCGAGCTAAGCGGGCGACGACGGCAGGACGCCAGGCCCGGGCTGGCGAAAATGTACCGCGTACCGCCAGACCGGGCCTGGTGGCCTGCCGTTGGCGCTCCGCTTGAGCGAGGGGTTAGGCATCACCCGACGGCACGTGGTGAATGTTGCATTCATGTACGCCGTTAGTCCTGGCGCTTGAGCAACAGCAAGCCCACTAAGCCGATACCAAGCTCCAGAGCGAAGTAGGCCAGCAAGAGCCAATGGGGTACTCCGTCTACGACCAAGCTCAGAAGCCTGCCCGCGGCCAGCCCCAGCATGAACACGACCAAGCTATACAACGCGGCTTGCCGGAGGTGCGCTTTGTATGCTCCAACTACCCAGAAGGCTGCAAACGCCAGGTACAGGCCCATGACTGCCCGGAAGATGTGTGTCCCATTGACGTTCTGTACGGAGACTGCGAACAGGTACTCAAGACTCTGTTGTGGAGCAACACCGTAACCCAATGCGATTGGGACGAGGCCGATCGAGGTGAGGACGAGAAAGCTTTGGCGAAGGTTCATTTTGTGTAGCCTGTGAGTGAAAGTTATATTGTGGAGCCAGACGGAGTTCGGCGTTGAAATGTGATGCCTAACTACTAATTGGAGTTGACCCGGTTTAGTGGACACCTGAGTCTTAATGACGGAAGGAGTCTACGATGCCCAAGTCCCGAAAGCCGTACCCGCCGGAGTTCCGCCAGCAGCTGATTGACCTGGTCCATGCCGGCCGCACCCCGGAAGAGCTGTCTCGCGAGTTCGAACCCACCGCCCAGTCGATCAGCAACTGGGTGGCCCAGGACGAGCGTGACCGTGGCAAGCGCAAGGACGGTCTGACCACCGCCGAGCGCGAGGAGCTGGTGAAGCTCCGCCGCGATAACCGGCAGTTGAAGCTGGAACGCGAGATCCTGTCAAAAGCCGCGGCCTGGTTCGCCCAGGAGAACGTGCCGAACTCGAAGCGGTCTTCGGGTTCATGAGCGCGCATCAGGCCACCTATCCGGTCCGGGTCATGGGCCGGCTGCTGGGCGTCTCCGCCAGCGGGTTTTACGCCTGGCTGAAACGGCCGCCGTCGGCGCGGAGCCTGGCGGATCTCGCGATTACCGCGAAGATCCATGCCATCCACCGCCGCTCCGACGGCACCTACGGCGCGCCGTCGATCCACGCGGAGCTGGCCGATGATCATCAGATCTTCGTCGGCTGCAAGCGCGTGGCCCGGCTGATGTGCCTGGCCAAACTCAAGGGCCTGCAGCCGCCGCGCTACGTGGTCACCACCGTCAGCGATCCCGCGGCGGATCGAGCTCTCGACAAGGTCCAGCGGCAGTTCAGCGCCGACGGCCCGGATCGCTTGTGGGTCGCTGACATCACCTACATCCCGACCTGGTCCGGCTTCCTGTATCTCGCCGTGGTGCTCGACGTGTGGTCGCGCCGCATCGTCGGCTGGTCGATGGAAAACCACCTGAAGACCGACCTGGTGCTGGCGGCCCTCGACATGGCTCTGGCGCAACGCCGGCCGGAGGCGGTCATCCATCACTCGGATCGTGGCACGCAATATACGAGTTACGCCTTCGGCAAGCGCTGCCGGGAAGCGGGCATCGTGCCGTCGATGGGATCTGTTGGTGACGCCTATGACAACGCGATGGCCGAGAGCTTCTTCGCCACGCTCGAACGCGAGGTACTCAACCGGCGTCGCTTCCACTCGCAGGCCGAGGCCAAGATCGCGGTGTTCCGCTGGCTTGAAGGCTGGTACAACCCGCATCGTCGCCACTCGTCCCTCGGCTACTTGTCACCCATCAACTACGAGAGGAGGATGTGGCTCAACGCCGCTTGAGTCCCAAACGCTGAACCGTCCACGGAAGCGGGTTAACTCCAATCCTATCCTCATAGCGGCTCACTCTACACTCTCCCGCAAACTTAAAATCATCTCGACGCTGCCACTATTTTCTGGCTCTTCGTGATTTCGTGTGGGTAAAAACAGGGGTACAGCGGTGCTGAAAGCCCTATTTTTGCAGCGTAGGGTGTTCATTGCAGAGGTGGAAGATTTTGGCATGATTGAGCGATGCCTAAAACACGCAAGGTCCGCCGTCTGGCGGACGCCTATCGGTTCCCCGGTTTTCGCCCTTTGCCGACCGTGCAGGGTGTCTGTGGTGACCCGCAAGCGCGGCTTATCACCCTCGTGCGGCGGGGAAAAAAACGGTCTGTGGTACTTGTGGGACAGTGCACCGGGGCTGGTACGATCGGCGGCGTCGACGAGCACGGGATCTGCCCTGCGGGAAGCACCGCATTTACCTGGATCTGGAGGTGCGCCGGGTTCTGTGCCGCCGCTGCGGCACCGTGAAGCGCGAGCGGCTGGAGGATTTCCTCGAGAGCGCGCTGCACAGCCAGCGCTTTGCCCGCTACATCGGCGAACGCTGCCGCAGCAGCACGATCAAGGACGTGGCCGAGGAGCAGCACCTGGACTGGCACACGGTCAAGCGGCTCGAGAAAGCGTACATGCGCGAGCAGCTGGAACGCTCCGGCAAGCCGCGGCCCAAAGTGATCGGCATCGACGAGATCTCGGTGCGCAAGGGGCACGACTACCGCATCGTCGTCAGCGATCTGGAGAAGCACCAGCCGATCTGGTTCGGTGGCACGGACCGGAGCGAGGCGAGCATGGATGAGTTTTATCGCTTTCTCGGCGAAAAGCCGGCCAAAAGGATCCGCCTGGCGGTGATGGACATGTGGAAGCCGTTTCGCAACTCGACGACCCGCAACGCGCCCCAGGCCGCCATCCTGTTCGACAAGTTCCACATCCTGCGACATCTCGGCGAGGCGCTCGACAAGGTCAGGAAGCA
>CAZFRR010000225.1:0-2571 GCA_964521405.1 uncultured Streptomycetaceae bacterium
GTCGAAAAGAACGTGCCGGGCACGAGCGTCCGCGTGGCGCCGGGCGCCGGCATCTCCAACGTGCTGGGCGTGCAGAACAACAAGGCGGAGATGGGGTTCGGCAATTCCGTCTCCACCCACGACGGCGTGCGGGGCAACGACCCGTTCAAGCAGAAAACCGACAACGTGTGCCACATCGCCACGCTCTACTTCCAGTACTTTCATGCCGTGGTGCTGGCAGACGCCGGCGTCAAGACCGGCGTGGACCTGAAGGGCAAGATTTTGACCACGCAGCAGAAGGGCAATACCGGGGAGCAGATGACCCGCGATTTCCTGAAGATCTACGGGCTCGACTACGGCAAGATGCGCAAGGTCAACTTCGGCTCGTACAACGACTCCGTGGAGCAGCTGAAGGATGGGCACGCGCAGGTATTCACGTTGATCACGACGGTACCGGCCTCGGCCGTCATGGACCTCGCTTCAGCGCGGAAAATCCAGGTGCTCGATCTGACCAGTCTCAAGCTTTCGGAACTTCAAAAGATCAACAAAGGCTACGACAAGCGCATCATCAAGGCCGGCAGCTATCCCGGGCAGGACAAGGACATCCAGACCATCGGCACTTGGACCCACCTCATGATGCGATGCTCGACGCCCGAGGACCTCGTCTACAAGGTCACGAAGACGCTCGCGACCAACACCAACGAGCTCGGCTACGTCGTGGCCGCGGTCAAGGGATTGACGGCCAAGGACCTGGCGATAGACGTCGGCGTGCCGTATCACCCCGGCGCGCGCAAGTACTATCGGGAAGCCAAGGTCCTGTAGCGTGATCGAAACCTGAATTGGCGGCGCGGGCATCGCGCCGCTTTTTTTTACTGTTTTTCGAAATGACATCCACCCACGATCGTGCGCTCAAGGGCGTAATCGCTCTCACCGCAGTCAGCATGTCGGTCTACCACCTCTGGGCCGCGCTGACCGGGGCGCCGGAGGCCTTCTTTTTCCGCGGCGCTCACCTGCTGTTCGCGACGGCGCTGGTGTTCCTGCTCTACCCCGGCTTCGCGATGCGCGACGAGACCGCTGAAATCGGATTGCGCGACGATGCGGGCGGCATCCTGGGCGGCACCGTCACCGCGCGGGTATCGTGGATCGAATGGCTGCTGATCGCAGCAACCGCCATCACGATCATCTACATCTGGGTGGAACACGAGCGCATCATCACCCGCTTCGTGTTCGTCGAGGACCCGACCGACCTCGAGCTCGTCCTTGGCACGCTGTTCACCGTGCTGGTGCTGGAAGCGACGCGGCGCGTGCTCGGCTGGGCACTGCCGATAACCGCGCTGATCTTCGTCGCATACGGCTTCTTCGTCGCCGGCGTACAGCCCGGGCAGATGATAGAGATCATGTATCTCACCACCGAAGGCATCTTCGGCCAGACGCTCGGGGTGTCCGCGGCCTACGTGATGATGTTCGTGATCTTCGGCGCCTTCATGGAACGCACCGGCGTGGGGCGCCTCTTCATGGATTTCGCGCTCTCGCTCACCGGCCGCTCCGCGGGCGGTCCGGGCAAGGTCTCGGTGATCAGCTCGAGCCTGTTCGGCACGGTATCGGGCAGCGCGGTGGCGAACGTCATGGTGGACGGCCCCATCACCATCCCGCTCATGAAGCGCACCGGCTTCAAGCCGCATTTCGCTGCGGCGGTGGAAGCCACGGCCTCAACCGGCGGCCAGATCATGCCCCCGGTGATGGGCGCAGCAGCGTTCGTCATGGCCGAGTTCCTCGCCGTTTCCTATCTCCAGGTCGTCGTATGGGCAATCATTCCCGCGATCCTCTACTACGTGGCGGTGTTCTTCGCGGTGCACTTCGAAGCCAAGCGCGTGGGCCTGCTTGGACTGCCGGCTTCCGAGGTCCCGCGGCTGCGCGACGTGATGCGCGAGCGCGGGCACCTCTTCATCCCGCTCGTCATCATCCTGGGCGGCCTGATCGCAGGTTACAGCGCCCCCCTGTGCGCGCTCGCCGGCACGTTCTCCTGCATCCCGGTTGCGATGCTGCGCAAAAGCACGCGGGTGGGCCTCTCTTGGTTGACGGTGTGGGACTCCCTGCAGGAAGGCGCCAAGAACTCGATCGCGGTGGCGCTGGCCTGCGCCTGTTCCGGCATCATCATCGGCGTGATCACGCTGACCGGCGCGGCGATCGACTTCTCCGCCGTGGTCGTTAATATGGCACAGCAATCGTTGATCCTCGCACTGGTCCTGACCATGCTTGCGGGCCTCATCCTCGGCCTGGGCATGCCGACGACGCCCTCTTACATCGTCATGGTAGCGCTGCTGGTTCCGATCCTGATCAAGCTCGGCGCCCCGGTACCGGCTGCGCACATGTTCGCTTTTTATTTCGCCATCCTGTCCGCGATCACGCCGCCGGTGGCGCTCGCGGTGTTCGCCGCGGCGGGGCTGGCGAAAGCCAACATGTGGGACGCCGGGTGGGCCGCCATGCGCGTGGGCGCTGCGGGCTACATCGTGCCGTTCATGTTCGTCTACGAGCCTTCACTGCTGATGATCAACGGCTGGGACGAGTGGCACATCAGTCTTCTCGCCTTCG
>CAZFRR010000226.1:0-11912 GCA_964521405.1 uncultured Streptomycetaceae bacterium
GGTGCCGAAGGTCAGGTGGACCTGGCCGCTCATCAAGTCGATGAGCGCCGGCCCCATGCCCTTGTAGAGTATGCGCACGACATCAACGCCCGCCATGAACTTGAACAACTCGGCTGCAAGATGCGGCGGCGAGCCGGTCGAGGTCGAAGCGTAGTTGAGCAGCCCCGGCTTCGCCTTGGCCAGCGCAATCAGCTCGCCGGCCGACTTCACCGGCAGTCCCGGGTACACGACCAGGACGCCGGGAGAATTAGCCACCAGCGTCACCGGGGCGAAATCCCGCACCGGGTCGTACGGAATATCGTCCTGCAGGAAGGGCGCTATCCACAGGGACACGCCGTATGCCAGCAGGGTATGGCCGTCCGGCTGCGCCTTCGCCACGATGGCTCCCGGGATCACCCCGCTCGGCCGATTCTCCACGATCACCGGCTGTCCCAGGCCGCCGAGCCCCTGCGCAACGATGCGCGCCGCAAAATCGTTGCCGCCCCCGACCTCGGCGGAAACGATGCGGATGGGCCGGGTCGGATAATTCTGAGCCGAGACGACGCCACCGCTCAAAACCACGGCGCCTATTGAGAACATGCATGCAACAAAACGCTGCACCCGCATAAATACCCCTTGCTCATTCCTCGACCATTTATAAATCGCTCTTAGTTGCTGTGCAATTTTACTTTGGCCTTCCGCCGCTAGCGGTTTGTTGAAAATCGCTGAAGCGGTCTTGATTTCGTCATGCCGGCGAAAGCCGGCATCCAGTAAGGCATTGATTCGCATGGAGCGCGTTTCCTGGACCCCGGCTTTCTCCGGGGTGACGAGTCGTTTTTCAACAAACTGCTAGTGGTTCCGCTTCACTCCGTCGTAGTCGTTGGGATTATTGACCCGCAGCCCCGCCGCCGTAAAGCCGCCGTCCACCGAGATCGTCTGCCCGGTGATGTAGCTGGCGTCGTCCGAGACGAGAAACAGCGCTGCGCCCGCGACGTCCTCGGCGGTGCCGTAGCGGGCGAGCGGCACCGCTTTCAGCCAGGCCACCCTGCGTTCCTCGTTGTGCTTCTGCCGCGGCACGGCGATCGGGCCGGGAGCGATGGCGTTGACAGTAATGCCGTGCTGGGCGAGGTCGATCGCCATCACGCGCGTCATCGCGATCACGCCGCCTTTCGACGCGGCGTAGGCCGCGCGCCCGCTGCTGCCGAGCAGGCCCGAGTGCGAGGAAAAATTGACGATGCGCCCGCCGCCCAGCTTCACCATGTCGCGCGCGCCGGCCTGCGTACAAAGAAACGTGCCCTTCACGTTCACGTCGTACATCGCCGCCAGCGTCTCGAGCGGGGTATCGAGAAAATGTTTCTGCGCCCCGACGCCCGCCGTATTGATGAGGATTCCGGCCGGGCCGAATTCACCGCGGGCGAGCGCGAACATCGCCTCCACCTGGCCGGGATCGCGAATGTCCACGTGGCAGGCAACCGCCTTTCCGCCGGCGGCCACGATCTTGTCGCGCATCCCCTCCGCACCGGCCTTATCGACATCAGCCACAACAACGGCGGCGCCCTCCGCCGCCAGCCGGGCGGCCGTGGCGGCGCCTATGCCGTTGCCGCCGCCGGTGACGACGGCAACCTTGCCTGCGAATCGGTGCATCTATTTCCTCCCAGGTGGCCGTTCCGGAATGACCGAATGTATCTCAATCCGGGAATGCGCGAGACTATTATCCCTTTTCCCCTATCCTTGGGAGCGCGCCGGAATTCTTGACGGCGGACGCCCCATTCCCGATACTCGTTCAAGTCGCCCGCATGAAAGGAACGCCTCATGGCATCGCTCAAGCTCAGCATGATCTCCCCGTGCGTCAAGTACCAGGACACGATCGCGAGCAGCAGCGCGCTCGCGCAACGACCCGCGTCTCTCGAAGGCAAGGTGGTCGGGCTGATCCCCAACTGGCGCCCGGCGGCGGTGCACATCCTGACCGCCATCGGCAACGAGTTAAAGGAGCGCCACGGCGTCAAGGAGGTCGTGATGGAGCCTCCGGTGCGCATCTCGGCGATGGCCCAAGGGGGCAAGCTGATCGACGGCATACGCGAGCAACTGGTCGCGCTGTCGAAGCGGGTCGACGTCGCGATCACCGCCACCGGCGACTGAGGCTCGTGCTCGACGTGGTGTAGCCACGTCACGCCCGAGATGGAACGGCACGGCATCCCCACCGTGATCGTCGCCACCGACACCTTCGTGCAGTTCGTGCGCCGGATGGCCGCCACTCAGGCCTGCCCGTACGTCGCGATCGCCCAGACACCCAATCCCGTCCGCGGCCTCGATCCCGAAGCGCTGCGCGTGCGCGTGGCCGCGATGATGCCCGCGATCGTGGATGGCCTGACCCTGCCTCCCGCCGAACTCGAGCGCCGAACCAGGGCGGCGATGAAGGGACAAGTGCAACCGGTGCGCGCCTCGCTCCCCGTCTAAGAGTACTGAATGCCTGACAAAATGACCGGCCCTGCTTTACTCCCCTCCTTTTCAAGGAGGGGTGGATGCGAAGCAGACGGGGTGGTTACGTGGGAACCCCTTGCTCCCACCACCCCGCCCGCTTGCGCGGGCACCCCCCCGTCCCGCCGCGCTGCATCGCGTCGGGCGTTCGCCGGCTCAAACGTGCGCAGGCACGTTTTTCGAAACCCCGGCTCACCCTCGGCAGGAGGGGAATTTGTTTTGTCAGGCGCTCTAAGGAAACTCCTCTCATGACCCATGTTTACGCGAACATCGAAGCGGAAACGGTGCCGGAGCTGTTGACGCGCGCCTACGAGCACGCCTACGACCAGGGCTGGACCGACGGGCTGCCGATTATTCCAGCCACGGCGGAACGCGTTGCTGAATTCGTTGCCGCCTCGGGCCGCCCGGGGGACGAGGTGATCGGCATCATCACGCCACGCAAAGGCCCGGCGACGATCGAGGCAATCGCCGTCAACGCCGTCATGGCGGGCTGCCGGCCGGAGTACATGCCGGTCGTCGTCGCCGCGGTCGAGGGCCTGACCGATCCCGGTTTCCCGCTGGAGCCGATGCAGGTCAGCACCAACGCGATGGCGCCCCTGCTGCTCGTCAACGGCCCGGTGCGGCAGCAGCTCGACGTCAATTCCGGCATCGGCTGCCTCGGCCCCGGCTGGCGTGCCAACGCCACCATCGGCCGCGCGATCCGCCTGATCCTCACCAACGTCGGCGGCGCGCTGCCGGGGGTCTATTCCAAATCCACGTTCTCCTCGCCGCTACGCTACTCGTACGTGCTCGGCGAAAACGAGGAGGAGAACCCGTGGACGCCGTATCACGTCGACCAGGGTTTCCGAAAGGAGCAGAGCACGGTCACGGTATTCAGGGCTGCGAACTTCTGCAACATCTCCGGCGGCGAGGGCATCGGGCCGGACGAGATCCTGCGGCACATCGCCTCCAACATGCCGCCCGCGTCCGGCGGCGGCGGCGTGCTGCTCCTGCTCGGCGTCAACCATACGCATTCGCTGCACGAGGCCGGGCTCACCAAGCAAGACATCCGGGAGCGCCTCTGGCAACTCGCCCGCTTCCCCGCCGGTCTGTACGCGAAGGCGTTCGCGGATTACCAGCGCAGGATGGGCCGCGGCGACGCTGACACCATTTGGCGCGCGAAAGACCCCGAGGAGATCCGCGTCGTCGTGGCCGGCGGTGAAGGCCCGCAGGATATCTACATCTCGGCGGGACTGCCGCAGACGCGCCTGATCCGCGGCCTCTGAGACGACCGTGGCCCGCAAGACCGCCCTGCCCGACCTTCTGATAGCCTGCGCGGCCGGCACGCTCGCCGCCATCGTCGCGACGGCAGCTTGCGCGGCGGACCGCGTATCCGTCGCGGACTATCCGAACAAGCCGATCCGCTTCCTGCTGGGACAGGCGACCGGGGGCGGACAGGACATCATTTCACGCGCGCTGGCGCAGAAGCTCACCGAAACGATCGGTCAAAGCGTCATCGTGGACAATCGCCCCGGCGCGGGCGGCACCCTGGCAACGGCATTGGCGGTGAAGGCCACGCCGGACGGCTACACGGCGCTGATCGTGTCCTCCACCTTCGCCATCAACCCGACGCTGTACAAGAACCTGCCGTTCGACCAGAAGAAGGACCTGCAGCCGGTGACGCACATCGCGTCCGCGGCGTTCATCCTGCTCGTGCACCCGTCGGTGCCCGTCGGCTCCGTCAAGGAACTGATCGCCTACGCGAAGGAGAAACCGGGCCAGTTGAACTACGCCTCGGGCGGCATCGGCAACAGCGGTCATCTCGCGGCGGCTTTGTTCAGCAGCCTGGCGGGCGTGCAGCTCACGCACATTCCGTACAAAGGCACCGGCCTCGCCATGCCCGATCTTCTCGCCGGGCGCGTGCAAATTCTGTTCAACAGCATGATCCAGGGGCAACCCTATGCCAGGCGCCGCCAGTTGAACGCGCTGGCCGTGACCACCGCGAAACGCTCCGCCCTCATGCCGGAACTGCCGACCGTCGCTGAAGCGGGGGTGCCCGGCTACGAATTCCTGTCGTGGTACGGGCTGATGGTGCCGACCGGAACGCCGAAGCCGCTCATCGCCAAGCTCAACGGCGAGATCGTGCGCACGCTGGCGCTGCCCGACTTCAAGGCCCAGCTCGCCAAGGACGGCAGTGAACCAGTTGGCAGCACGCCGGAGCAGTTCGGCGCCTTCCTTGCCGCTGAAGTGACCAAGTGGGCGGAGATCGTCAGGAGCAGCGGGATGAAGGCGGAATGAAGTGATGAAGTGATGCAGTGAAGAAGTGACGGTTGTCCCTTCCGCCTTCCGCCTTTTGCCTTTCGACTTTCGACTTTCGACTTTGGACTTCAGCCTAGCGCCGCCGCTTCAGGTATTCCGAATTGACGCAGTTGGCGAGCTTGCCGTCGCGCAGGTAATGACACGCGGTCTCGATCGCCTTGCGGCGCAAATCCACCAGCGAATCGGGACTGTAGAAGCCCGTGTGCGGGTTGAGGAGCATGCGCCCGCGCAGCCACGGCTCGTTCGCGTGCCACGCCGCGACCAGGGGATCAGCAAGCGTCGGCGGCTCGTCCGGCAGCACATCGAGCCCCACCGCCGCGAGCTTGCCGCTCCTCAAGCCCTCGAGCAGCGCGGAGGTATCGCAGATCGCGCCCCGCGCCGTGTTGATCAGGTAGGCGCCGGGCTTCATCGCGGCGACCGCGGCCGCGTCGATCATCTTCCGCGTTTCCCGGGTCAGCGGGGCATGGAGGGTGACGACATCGGCCTGCGCCAGCAATTCGCGGAGCGTTCGCGCACGCGTATAACCGAACGGCAACTCGGCGCCGTTGGGAAGCGCCGGGTCGTAGAAAGCGACGCGCATCCCGAACGCCTGGGCGCGCAAGGCGATCGCGGTGCCGATGCGGCCGAACCCGACCACGCCCAGGCAGGCGCCGCGCAGCCGGCGCGCCGCGACGTTGGTGAGATGCGTCCAGCCGTCTTTGAGGTCCGCGCGCAGCGCCGCGTCGCACGCCGCGGTGCCGCGCGCGAACGTCAGTATCATCGCCATCGCCGAATCGGCGACCTCGGTGGTCCCGTAGTCCGGAACGTTGCACACGGCAATCCCGGCGTCACCGCAGGCCTCGAGGTCCACGACGTCGAAGCCGACGCCGTTGCGGACCACGATCCGACAGCGCTTGAGATGCGGGATCACCGCCGCGTTGATGGGGACATGCCGCACGATGATGGCGTCGCAGGACTCCCACGCGCCCCGCTCGACCGCGTCGAAGCTGTCCTTGCGCGGATTGATGAGTGTCGCATCGGGCCCGGCCACCTCGCGCTCGAGATCGAGCACGTCCGAGCGGCTGTCCGGAAACAATATCGTGTAGGTCATGGCGAGACTATACAAGGCAAAAGGCAAAAGGCAAAAGGATAAAGGCAAAAGGGGAAGCCCACGTCAACGGCGGGTAGGATTGATGCGTTTACCTGAACAGAATGATCCGGAGGGGGTATGGACTACTACTGCCGGAATAAGGAATCTCCATGCTGAAACGCTGCAGTTGATTTCCATCTTTGTGAAACTCGTCCGAACTGCGAAGAAGACCCGGGCACGGGCTTAGCCTGGAGGCCAGGCGAAAAACTACCCCACCCGCTCACCGCCTATCTTTTGCCTTTCTCTTCCGCCTTTCCCCTTTTACCTTTTACCTTTTACCTTTTGCCTTTTGCCTTTTGCCTTCTAATTAATGGGTATTCCCGCCACCTTGATGATCTTCGCCCACTTGGCCACTTCCGAGCGCAGGTGCTGGGCCAGTTGCTCCGGCGTCGAGGACTCGGCATCCACCCCGACCGCCGCCAGCTTCTCCCGCATCTCGGGCTCTGCCAGCGCTTTCACCATTTCCTGGTTGAGACGGGTAATGAGAGGCCTGGGCGTGCCAGTCGGCGCGAACAGGGCGAACCAGATGCCGAACTCGTAGCCCGGCACTCCGGACTCGGCGAGCGTCGGGATATCCGGCACGGTCCGCGCGCGCTTCGCACCGGTCACCGCGATGATCCGCAGCCGGCCCGCCTTCAGGTGCGGGACCGCCGTGGGAAACGCCGGCATGGAGAAATCCACCTCCCCGCTCACCACCGCGATCAACGCCGGGCCGCCACCCTTGTAGGGAACGTGGTTGAACTTGATGCCGGCGGAATGCTCGAACAGCGCCATGGCGAGGTGCGCCGCGCTGCCGATGCCCGCGGACCCGCAGTTGAGCTTGCCGGGCTGCTTCCTCGCCAGCGCGATGAGATCTTGCACCGTCTTCACCGGCAGGGCGTTGTTGACCACCACCGAGTTGGGGGTCTCGCCCAGCTTGGAAATCGGGGTCAGATCCCGCACGGCGTTGTACTGGCGCTTGGGGTAAAGCGTTTCGTTGACGGCGAGGCCCACATGCGGCACCAGCAACGTGTGGCCGTCGGGAGCCGCCTGCGCGACCAGCGCGGCGCCGATGGTGCCGCCGGCGCCGCCGCGATTGTCCACGACCGCGGTCTGCCCCATCACCTCGCCCAGCTTGGCCGCGACGACCCGCCCCAGCAGGTCGCTCGTCCCGCCGACCTCGAACGGAACGATCACGCGGATGGGGCGATCGGATGATTTCTGCGCGTAACCTGCCGCGGCCAAGCCCCATCCCGCCGCGAACAAGGCGAACCGGAAGAAAATTCGAGTCATACCTCCTTCTCCCCAGCTGTATGTCAGTTGATCTTGATGCCAGCCCGGGTGATGACCTGCCGCCATTGGTCGAGCTCCTTGCGGATCTGCTCGTACAATTGCTCGGGCGTGCCGCCGACGGGAGCCAGCCCGTCGGACTGCAGCCGCTCTTCCATTTCCTTCAGCTTGAGTATCTTCGCCATCTCGGCGTTCAAGCGCTCCACGACCGGGCGCGGCAGCCCCTTCGGGCCGATGAGGCCGTGCCAGTTGGTGACCTCGTAGCCCGGCACGCCGGCCTCGGCGATGGTCGGTATGCCCGGCTCCGCGGGTATGCGCTCCATCGTCGAGATCCCGAGCGCGCGCAGCCTGCCCGCTTTTGCTTGCGGCAGACCCACCGGTGCGGTCGCGAACACGAGCTGTATGTGACCGGCGAGGAGATCCGTCATCGCCGGCCCGCCGCCCTTGTACGGAACGTGTGTCATCTTGATGCCCGCCATGTGGAGGAAGAGCTCGGTCGTCAAATGCACAATCGCGCCCTGCCCGCTGCTGCCATAGATGATCTGCCCCGGCCGCGACCTGGCCAACACGACCAACTGCTTGACCGATGTCGCCGGCAACGACGGGTGCACGACGAGCACGTAGGGGCCGCGCGCGACCCAGATCACCGGCGTGTAGTCGTTGAGGGGATCGAACTTGAGCGTGTAGAGGCTGGGATTGATCGAATAGCTGCCCGTGATCATGGTCAGCGTGTGGCCGTCGGGCGCCGACCGGATGCCGTACTCGTAGCCAATGGTGCTGCCCGCGCCGGCGCGGTTCTCGACGAAGAACTGCTGGCCTATCGTTTCCGTCAGTCTCGCGGCCATCAGCCGGGAGACGAAATCCGTGCCGCCTCCCGGGGCCACAGCCACGATGATGCGAACCGGCCTGGACGGATAAGGCTGCGCCTGCGCAGCCCCCGCGAGGACCAGTGCCGCCGCCAGTGCGATTGCACGCGGCAGAATGCGCCGGATCGAAATCATTCCTTCCTGATGCAGCATGATGCGCAAAGCATAGGCCCGGAACACTCCATCCGCAATGCAGACTTTGATGCGGTGCGTCCCGCGCCCCGGTTCACTCAGCGTGCCTGACTGATTGCTGTTTTAGCTAAAATGGCATATGATAACCGGGATGGAAACCGTCAAGGCAACACACCTGAAAAACCGGCTCGGCGAGGTCCTGCAACGGGCCGCCCTCGGACCCGTTGCCATTGAGCGGCACGGACGGATCGTGGCTTGCCTCGTTCCTCCCGCGATGGTCAAGGCGCGCCCCAAGAAGGGGAAAGCGCAGACCTCGCTTACCAGGCCGCGCTGGGGCCGGCGCGATGAGGAACGCGTTATCGAATTGTGCGCTCTCGGCGACTACCGTCCTTCACGCTGGCTGCGCGCAGGCGACCCGCGCCTGCTGGCGGGTGTCGCCGTGATGCTGGCTTCGCAGGAGGGGTTCGATCGGACGCGCATGCTGGCCCTGGCTGAACGTCTGCAGCCGGGAATGAGTTCCCCGGCGGGATTCGGCAGATGGCTCGCCCATGCGCCTTTGCAGGCGGCGCGCTTCCTGCCTCTCCTCAGGGCGCGCATGCGAGCGCGGGGATCCGGCCCCCGGCCATGAAATCGAAAATCCCCCCGCTTCAACCCGATCCCGCATACCGCAAGGCATTTGCCGAAATCATGTCGCGCATCGAAAGCGCGCTGGGGCCGAAGCGTCCCGACAAGCCCGTTGTCGTCTGCGTGGCCGGTGGCGCCGCCATGCAGTTTTTCACCGGGGGACGATTCACCGACGACATCGACGCCAAGATCATGGCGCGGGTCCTCATCGATCACCCCGAGAAGCTGCAGATCGCCTACCGCGGTGAAGACGGCCACGCCCGGTTGCTGTATTTCGACATGCAATACAACGACAGCTTTGCCCTGCTGCACGAAGACGCCTACGACGATGCGCTGCCGATTTCCCTCGAGGGCGTCGACCCCCGCCGTCTGGAAGTCCGCCTGCTAACGCCGCTCGACCTCGCCGTCTCCAAGCTTTCCCGGTTCAGCGAACAGGATCAGGACGACATCCGCGCGCTGGCCCGTGCGGGATTGATCGAACCGGATGCTCTGCGGCGCCGCGCCGGGGCGGCGCTGCCGGACTACGTCGGGAACATGGACCGTATCAGAAACTCGATAGACCTCGCCTGCCGATTTGTCGCTGCTGTAGCAAAACAGGGATGAGGTAAGGCAACAACAAAAGGAGGAGTTGCAGCGATGGCCAATGGACTGACGCCGATCCGGCGCGTGGTGACGGGCAACGACGAGCGGGGCCGCTCGAAGGTGGCATGGGACGGGCCGGCGCCGAATTCGCACGAGGCCTCGATGAGTTCCGGCCGCGGCCACACCGATCTCTGGGTGTGGAACGAGTGCCCCGCGCCGCTCTCCGGCGCGACCGACGACGGCAACCTGAAATACGTCTTTGCCGGCCCCGAGGCAGGCGGGCACTGCCGCGTCGTGCAAATCCGCCCCAAGCCGGCGGACTACGACGCGGCGAAGGACAAGGACTTGGTGCCGGCTCATCCCCCCAAGCTGCGGCCCGGCAGCCGCGGCACCTGGGACCGGGGCGGCAATAACTCCTATTCATCGTCCATGCACAAGACCGAGACGGTGGACTACGGCATCGTGCTCGCGGGCGAACGCGGTCTGATCCTCGACGATGGCGAGCTCACGATGAAACCCGGCGATTGCGTCATCCAGGTCGGCGCGTGGCACCAGTGGACCATGCCGAAGGGCGCCATGATGGCGTTCTCCATGATCGGCGCGCGCTTCGTGGACGGGCCGCAGGGCCTCGCCCAGGGCAACGACAAGCCGCTGCACGCGACGCCACGGCTTCCCGCCGGCGTGAAGCCGGCGCGCCGGATCGTCACCATCGACCGCGAGCCCGGCAAGTCCTCGCTGGTGAGCGACGGGCCGTCGCCCGACGTGCGCTCCGATCCCGCGCGGCCGGGCTACGCCTGCGCGCGGATGTGGGTCACCGACAGCACCCCGGCGAAAATCGTCTATGAGTCGCTGCACCTGCCGCACACGATCGAGCCGCCGGCGCGAGGCACCGTCTTCAACGCCATCACCTTCCCGCCCGACGACAGCTGGAAGGACAAGGTCGGTGCCAACGAAGTCAGGGCGTTCTTCGCCGCGATGGGCGCGTCCAAAGTTTCCACCTACTCACCGCTGGCGCCCCATCCCTACATGCAGAAGACCCGCACGCTCGATTTCTGTATCGTGCTGGAAGGCGAGATCGTGCTCGTGCTCGACACGCAGGAAGTCCGGCTGAAGGCCGGCGAAATCGCGTTCCTGCGCGGCGCGAACCATGCCTGGAGCAACCGCAGTGGCCGCCCCGCGGTCGTGGCGGTCGCCTCGCACGACGGCAAGGGCTAAGGCGAAACTCTTTTCCCTGGTTGAACCTAGAAAAAGCGAACCGCGGAGGCGCAAAGACGCGGAGAACGGAAAATTCAATAACTTACAAGGTCTCTACGATTCTCCAATTTGGTGAACTGTCGTTTCATCTATTTTCTATGTGTTACCTCTGCGTCTCTGCGCCTCAGCGGTTAGCAGCCGCCGTTTTTAGGTTGGACAAAAAGAAGCGCCGGAAACCCTGAAGCTCCCGGCGCCGGCCGACACTTACCACGCATCGCCGTTTACACCCGCTCGGGGTACCGGGGCGTATTCAGGGGCCCGGCCGGCATTACGTTAACCCCCTGTAGGAGGTCAATCTGGTCATTATGGGGGGATCGCCCATGCTGACCATGGTGCCCTGCGTCGCGAAACACCCGGGTGCGGCGCCGGATGCTCCCTGATGGCGCAGTGCAATTCCTTTCTACGCCACTCGCTGCGGCGCCGCATTGATCTTGATCAAACTCCGTGTCGAAACCTGAAACATAGGAGACCGTAACGAGATACAGGTGACGAGGCGAGGGTGACGGGACCACCCCGCTACGCGGGAGACTCATCACCCATCACCCATCACCCGTCACTTGCCTGAGAGCATCTGCTCCCAGCCCTTGGGGAGTACGATGCGTTTGGCCACCGGGAATCCCAGCACGCCGTTGTGGGCGAAGATGTAGATACTGTTGCGCGTAAGGTCGCCGGTCACCGCGATCAGGTAATCCTCGGGCTTCCACACCAGGGGCACCCTGCGGTCGGGGTCGTCGGATGTGTGGAAGATTTCAGGAATTCGACCGGCTTCGTGCTCTTCCTTGAGGTTCCAGGTCGGTTTCTGCGTCCAGTCGCGCAGGATGCGCTCGAACTCGCGCGCCGGAATGCGGGCGTGATCGAACAAATGCCGCCTCAGGTCCTGCTTCGACCAGCCCGAAGCGGCGATGGTCTCGGCGATGATCGGCGAGAGCAGCAGCTGCGGGCGCAGCGTGTCGTAGCCCTGGCCCATCGTGAACATGAGCTGCCACGAGTACTGCCTGACCACGGCGTCGCACACGTAGGGCATCATCTCGGCGGCAGTCGCGCCCGAGACCGAGGAGATATGGTTGCCGCCGGTGTGGCGCGAGATCATGACCGTGTTCTCGCCCGCCGTGAAGCCGAAATCCACGCTGCTGGACGTCCAGCCGATTTTCTTCACGACATCCTCGTTTTCCGCCACGACGACGCGCCAGGTGTTGCCGAAGGTGGCCTTGTCGTTCTGGTGCGGCAGGAAGCCAGCGACGTTGCGCAGATACAGCCGCCAGAAGCGCCCGATCGAAGTGTTGGGCATGAAGCCGTCCCGC
>CAZFRR010000227.1:0-2200 GCA_964521405.1 uncultured Streptomycetaceae bacterium
TCCCGGCAACAAGTCTAGCAGGTAGTGCCGCACGGAAAAAAAACCTGTTATCTACGGCTCGTGGCTAAAGTTGAATTTCCTCTGCGTCCATCCTCACCCCCGCCCCTCTCCCAAGCTGAGAGGGGAGGCTCGAGCCTTCCCTTCTCCCCTCGGGAGAAGGGGAAGGGATGAGGGGATGGCGTCCCCTGCGGTGAGTGGTTCACGCCCGCGCGGCGCTGCGCCCGGCGATGCGGCCGAACACCGCGCCCGACATGAGGCCGGTGCCGAGCGGATAGTTGTAATGGAACAGCCCGCCGACCATCTCCCCGCAGGTATAGAGCCCGGGTATGGGCTTCCAGTCGGTCGCCACCACCTGCGCGTCCCGGGTCACTTTCAGGCCGCCGAAGGTGAAGGTGATGCCGCCGGTCACGGGCCAGGACACGTACGGTGGCTTGTCGAGCTTCAACGCCCAGTTGGTCTTGGGCGGCTCGATGCCTTCGGTATGGATGCCGTCGAGCACCGCGGGATTGAACGGCCCGCCATGCCCCGCCGCGCGGTTGTATTCCTCGAGCGTTTTCATCGCCTGCTTGTGGTCCACCTGCAGTTGTTTCACCAGCCCTTCGAGCGTGTCGGACTTGAACGGCTCGCTCGTCGAGTAGCGCGGCTCGAGCAGGCCGGTGACCTTGCTGTCGAAGATCTGGTAGACCAGGCTGCGCGACTGCTTGAGGATCAGGCCGCCGTACTTGGCGTAGGTGAAGGAATTGATATCGGCGCCCTCGTCCACCCAGCGCCTGCCCTCAACGTTCAGCATCACGCCGAGGAAGTACGACAACCGGTTGGTCTTGTCGGTCAGGTTCTGCACGCCGTAATCCGCGGCAGTCGCGACGATCGGCGTGGCGTGACAGCCGCTCCAGTGGCCCCACGGCATGGCGCCGATATCGAGCGCCATCTTCAGTCCGTCGCCGTAGTTGAAGTTGGAGCCGCGCACCTTGGCGTGGTCCCAGGGCGCGCCGAGGTAACGCAGCCGCCACTCCGGGTTGGTCTCGAAACCGCCGCAGGCGAGCACCACCGCTTTTGCACCGAGCGTGACGAAACCTTCCGGTCCGCGCGCCACCACCCCCGTCACGCGCCCGCTCTCCGCCTGCGTGAGCCGCTGCGCCCCAGTTTCGTAGCGAATCTCGATGCCCGCCTTCTCCGCGGTCTCGAACCAGGTCTTCGACAGCCCGACGCCCTCGTGCTCGTTGCGTATCATCGCGCCGCGCGGCCACTTGAACTCGTTGCCCACGCGCACCCCCATGACGGAAACCGCCAGCTCGTAATGGTGCTTGCCCTGGTCCTGCAGCCAGCACATGGTGTCGTAGGAGTTTTCGATAAGGATCGCCGCCAGTTCGGGGTCGCTTCTGCCCTGCGTCACGCGCATCAGGTCCTCGCGGAACACCGCCACCGGGTAGGGCTGCACGCCCTGGTGGAAGCCGGGATAATCCTTCTCCGCGTTCGGCACAAAACGGTCGAGCTGCGACACGTCGTCGTAGCTGAAGCGCATCACCGCGCCGCTGAAATGGGTGTTGCCGCCGCGCTTTTCCCTAGGCGCCTTCTCCAGCACCAGCACGCGCTTCGCACCGTTCTCTTTCGCAGACAAGGCCGCGGAAAAAGCCGCGTTGCCCGCCCCCACCACGATAACGTCGTAATCCATGCCTTGCTCCAATGTTGGTTTGGATGCCGGTAGAATACTTGTATCATCGCGCTGCGCGCCACTGGAGAGGACCACATCATGAACGAGACCCGAAAAACGGCTCCCGGACCGACGCGGGAACTTGCAAACTGGATCGCCAAGCTTCGCTACGGCAACCTCCCGCCGCGTACCCGGGAAGTCGTCCGCATCCTTCTGCTCGACACCCTGGGCTGCGGCGCCTATGGCTACGTGACCCCGTGGGCGAAGATGTTGTTGCAATGGGCCCGGGCAGGCGGCCAGGTCAAGGGGGAAGCAACGGTATGGGGTGAAGCGGCGCCATCACTACGCGTGTCCGATGCAGCGCTGGTGAATGGCACTTCCGTGCACGCGTTCGAGCTCGACGACTACCACCAGGCCAAGCTCCATCCCGGCGCGGTCGTGATTCCCGCCGCGGTCGCCATGGCCGAGAAACTCGGCTCCAGCGGCGAGCAACTGGTGACCGCCATCGCCGCCGGCTACGAGGTGATGATCCGCTCGAGCCTGGCCTTG
>CAZFRR010000228.1:0-2080 GCA_964521405.1 uncultured Streptomycetaceae bacterium
GCAGCGGTCCTCGCGCCCGGAGCCGGCGGCGATCTCGGTGATCGAGAGGGTGGATGTGTTGGAGGCGAAGAGCGTGTGCGGCGGGCACACCTGGTTCAACCGCGACAAGAGTTCGTGTTTTACCTTCAGGTCCTCGAACACGGCTTCGATCACGATGTCGCAGGCGGCGAGCGCCGCGATGTCGGCCGTTCCCGACAGGCCCGAAAGGATCTTTCCTACCTGGTCCTGCGTGAGTTTCCTGCGCTCGACCGACTTCGCGAAGAACCCCTCGGTCTGTTTGCGCGCGCGGGCCAGCGCTTCCTCGCGGGTGTCGTAGACGATGGTCCGGTATCCGGCGCGGGCGGCGACGATGGCGATGCCGGCGCCCATGGTGCCGCAGCCCGCCACCCCTACAGTTTTGATTACTATCGCCATCAAAAACTCCGGAGTGATGAGTGATGAGTGATGAGTGATGAGTTTGGTCGAAACCCGCTACGGATCTGTCCTGTGTCACGCATCACAAACCACCCATTACCCATTACTCATCACTGGACTGTGATGCCGACTTCCCTGATCACTTTCGCCCACGCTGCGAACTCGCTCTTGATGAAGGCCGCGAACTCTTCCGGCGAGTTGCCCACGGGCTCTGATCCGATTTGCACGATGCGTTCCCTCATCGCCGGAACCGCAAGGGCTTTCACGAGCGCCTGGTTTATGCGCCTGACCACCGCGGGCGGCGTGCCGGCCGGTACCATCACGCCGTTCCACTCGATAGCCTCGTAGCCGGGGACGCCGGCCTCGGCCACGGTCGGCACATCGGGGAGCGCGGAATTGCGCTGCGCCCGGCTCACGGCGAGGCCGCGCAGCCTGCCGGACTGTATGTGCTGGATCGCGGACGGGATGGTGGCGAAGAGCATGGAAGTCTCGCCGCTCACCAGCGAGATCACCGCCGGGCCGCCGCCCTGGTAGGGGATGTGCGTCAACTTGGCGCCGCTCATGTGCATGAACTTCGCGGTGGCGAGATGGTTCGCGCTGGCGTTGCCGGCGGAGCTGAAGTTGAGCTCCCCGGGCCGCGCCTTGGCGAGCGCGATCAGCTGCTTCACCGACTTCGCCGGCACCGACGGGTGCAGCGAGAGCACCATGGTGACGACGGCGACCTGGCTCACCGGCAGCAGGTCCTTCTCCGAGTCGAACGGCATTTTTTTGATCAGGCTCGGGTTGGCGCCGAAAGTGATGTTGGGCGTGCCCCAGGTGTGGCCGTCGGGCGGCGACTTGGCCGCGAGATCGAGGCCGATCGTCGAGGAGCCGCCGGGGCGGTTATCCACCACCACCGGCTGGCCGAAGTCCTCGGAGAGCCGCGGCGCGAGCAGGCGGAATACGACGTCGGTGGAGCCCCCAGGCGCGTAGGGCACGATGATGCGCACGGTGCGCGTCGGATAGTTCTGTGCAGCCGTGATGCCGGGCCAGGCGAGCGCCGCGGCAAGCACCGCCACGGAAACGCGAGGCAATGTTGAGTTCATGATGCTTTCCTCCTCCTTGATGTCAGAAGCAAAGTCATTTTAGCCACGGAAACACACGGAAACACACAGAATCTCAAAAAACGAACAGACGGGGTTCTGTATCGCTCAATCCGTCCGTGTGATTCCGTGGCTAATGGGGTTTCTTACTTCTTGATGAAGCTGCGCCCGATGAACTGGCGGTGGATCTGGTTCGTCCCTTCCCAGATCTGCGTGAGCTTCGCGTCGCGCATGAGGCGCTCGACGCGGTAGTCCTTGCAATAGCCATAGCCGCCGTGGAGCTGCACGGCATCGGTCGTGACGCGCATGGCGAGGTCGGTTGCGCGCAGCTTCAGCATCGAGGCTTCCACGCCGAAATCCGCGGCGCCGCCGTCCACCAGCCGGGCGACGTGCCACAGCCAGGCTTCGCACAAGGCCAGCTCCGCCGCCAGGTCGGCCAGCATGAATTGCACGCCCTGGAACTCGACGATGCGGCGCCCCGACTGCCGGCGCTCGTTGATGTAGGCGACGGCGTCCTCGAACGCGGCGCGCGCGATGCCGAGCGCATGCGCGGCGATGCTGGGCCGCGAGCGGTTGAGCGAGGC
>CAZFRR010000229.1:0-20132 GCA_964521405.1 uncultured Streptomycetaceae bacterium
TCTTTGGCCCGGAGCCGAGATTCGCGTACGCGTTTCTGAACGCTATTGCCGTGTTGATAATCGCCTGCCCCTGTGCCGTCGGCCTCGCCACGCCCATCTCGATGACCGTTGCCATGGGGCAAGGCGCCCGCGCCGGCATCCTGTTCCGCAATGCCGAGGCTATCGAACGCATGCGCGACATCGACACGGTGGTGGTGGACAAGACCGGCACGTTGACGCTCGGGCATCCCGCACTGACCGATTTTGTCGTTGAGGGAATTCCCGAGAACGAAGCACTTGCGCTCGTTGCGGGCGTAGAACAGCTTTCCGAGCATCCGATCGGGCTCGCCATTGTCGAAGGTGCAAAGCAACGCGGCCTGACGCCGCGCCCGGCCGGTGCGTTCGATGCGGTCAACGGGCTCGGCGTGCGGGCTGATATCGACGGCAAGCGCGTCCTGGTGGGAAGCCGCAAGTTCCTTGCCCAGAATGGCATCGAGACAAAACCCTGGGAACAGCGAGCCGAATCCTGGCGCGGCGAGGCGAAGACGGTCGTATTTTTCGCCGTGGATGGCAAGGCGGCCGGACTCGCCGCGGTTGCCGATCCGATCAAGGAAAGTACGCCGGAGGCCATTGCTGCGCTCAAGCAATCAGGAATACGAATCGTCATGCTGACTGGCGATTCGCAGCGCACGGCTGAAGCCGTCGCCCGGCAGCTCGGTATCGACGAAGCGCTTGCCGAAGTGCTCCCCGCGGACAAGGCCGGCCACGTTAAACGGCTGCAGGCGGCGGGACACAAGGTCGCGATGGCGGGCGACGGCATCAACGACGCGCCGGCGCTGGCGCAGGCCGACGTCGGCATCGCCATGGGCACCGGCACCGACATCGCCATGGAGAGCGCGGGCGTGACGCTGGTCAAGGGCGACCTGCGCGGCATCGCGCGCGCCGCGACGTTGTCGCGCGCCACCATGCGCAACATCCGTCAGAACCTGGCGTTCGCGTTCGGCTACAACGCGCTCGGCATCCCCGTCGCCGCAGGTGTGCTCTATCCGGTTTTCGGCCTGCTGCTCTCGCCGATCTTCGCTGCCGCTGCCATGGCCTTGAGTTCGGTGTCGGTCGTCACCAACGCGCTGCGGCTGCGCAAGGTGAGGCTGTAACTCCCCGATACGTGTCGTTACGAAGCGTTACACAACCCTCTCTTGAGATAGCGGTCTCACACCCTGATTGATATCAGTAGCGCGGGCCGTCCTGGAATTTGAGCGGGATCAAACTCCGGTCGAACCGCTGGCATGGCGCCGCGCGATTGCCCTCAATCACGATGTCAATCCAACCTCAAGGAGATGATGATGATGAAGAAGCTGTTGATTGCCGCAACCCTGTCCGCCGCCGCACTGGCCACGACCTCGCTGTTTGCAGACCCGGGCCACCAGCGCGGGAAGCACCAGGCAAGCGCGACGGAGAATTGCCCGATGGCGGGCGAGAAGAGCGCCCGCACGGAGCGACGCGCGGAGATGCAAAAACACATGCAGGAGATGCACGCCCGCATGGGCTCGCACGAAGGCGGTGGCCAGGGACGCGGCGCGCAGGACGAGCATAAGCACTAAGAGAAGCAGTACTTCGCGTTACCGCCGCGCGGCGCAATCCGCGCGGCGTTCCTGATTCACGATTCGAGGCAGCAGGCGCGCAACCGGTCAACGTCCCGAATGCGCACGGTGCGGCCGTCGACTTCGACCATGGCCGCCGTCGCGAGCCCGCGCAGGATGCGGGAGAAATGCTCGTGCGTGAGGTTGAGTTGCGAGGCGATGATGCCTTTCTTCTCCTGGAGCGTCACGACCGCCTGGCCATTGCCGGCGTCAGCCGGCAGCCGGTTCAGAAGATACCCCACGACGCGCTCGGTCCCCGATCGCAGCATGCAGTCCTCCAGGGCCCCTATGAGGTAGCGCAGCCGGCGGCTCAATGAATCGATCATGGCGCGCGTGAAACCGGACGCGTGTTCCAGTTCGGCCAGCACTGCCGCTTTCGAAACCAGCGCCAGCCGGGTGTCGGCGAGCGTCGAAGCGGTGAACAAGTACGGGCGGTCGACGAAGATCGCGGTTTCGCCGAAAGTGCCGCCGGGCCCCACCAGCTCGACGATCTTCTCGCCGCCCTGCGCTGCCTGCAGCGCCAGCTTGACCTGGCCGGCAATCACGATATAGAGGCCCCGGCAGCCATCGCCGCGGCTGAAGATCAAAGTCCCGCTGCGCGCGTTGACCTCGCTCGCGCCGGCCGCGATCCGCTCGACGGTTGCCTGGTCCAGGCCGTCAAACATCGGTAATGCGCGCAGGTGGTGCTCCATCTGGATGGGGTTTCTTGTCATGGGGGTAAAGTTCATAGCAGGATTATTCGCATAGCCCATTATTGGCAACCGGCCGCCCTGGATATTGATGCACATCAAGTCTTCTGTTGCGGTGCAGCAACAGCGGCTCAGCCGCCCGGATACATAAAGGACGGCGGTTTGATCTATATCAAGGTAATAGCTGCCGGCGCTTGATAGCTTTTGAGCAACACGTTTATTGGCAGCGCCGCAAGAAAGAATAAGAATCCGGGCTAATAATGCGCTTTGGGAATTCGGTTGATCCTGTTGTAACGCCTGACGCCGGCAGTTGTCCGCGGGGCGTGCCGCCTGGCTTCGCAATTGCGTGTAACCCAAGGATTGGGGAGATCGTCCATGCCAGATAGGTCGCGCTGCCATCGTGTACTTACCCTCTTGTTCGGTGCGTTGCTGCTCGCGGTCGGCGCCGACATCCTCTCACCTCAACTGGCGGCGGCGCAGGCTCCGGGCCCGGAAGTCTGCAAGGCCTGTCACTCCTCCCACGTCGACAGCTACCTGGATACGAAGCATGGCCAGAAAGGCAACCTGAAAGGCCCGGATTGCCAGGCCTGTCACGGCGACGGCACCGCCCACGTCAAGGCGGGCGGCGGCAAGGGTGTGGGCGGCGTCCTGGGATTCAACAATAAGGCGATCCCCGCGGACAAAAAGGCCGCGGTGTGCCTCAACTGCCATGCCAGCAACCGCCATCTCGCGTTCTGGGATTCGGGCAAGCACAAGAAGAGCGACGTCTCCTGCAACAACTGCCACAGCCTGCACGGCACGCCCGGGCTCGGCTCCAGCATAGCGCTCAACCGCGACAATCCATCGGTCACGCCATACCAGACCACTTTCCGCTCGCTCCAATACGAAACGTGCGTTTCCTGTCACAAGCAAATCCGGTCCCAGTTGCTGAAGCCATCGCACCACCCGATCATCGAGGGCCGGATCACCTGCAGCGACTGCCATAACCCGCACGGCGCGTTGTCGAAGATGATGGTAAAGGCGGAATCCATTCCCCAGCTCTGCACCAGCTGCCACGCCGAAAAGCGCGGGCCGTTCGTCTGGGGCCACCCGCCGGTCGAGGAGAATTGCCTGGCCTGCCACAACTCGCACGGGTCGAACCACGCGCGGCTGCTCGCGGAGAAGGCGCCGAACGTCTGCCAGGACTGCCACGACGCCGCGAAGCATCCCGGCACCGTGTATGACGGCTCCGGTGGGTGGAATTTCATTCCACCGCGGAACACGGCCCCGAACACCCGGCTCATAGCCCGCGGCTGCGTCAACTGCCACGCCCAGGTGCACGGCAGCAACGCTCCCGCTATGCGCGGCAAGTTCTTCCTCCGATAAGAGGCGAGCATGAAACCCAGACTGATCGCAATCCTGATTTCAAGCCTGTTCGTCGCATCCCCGATCGCGTTCGCCGCTGAAGGCCTGACGTGGACCGGCTCGGTGAGCCTGGGCGGGCGCTACCTCGACGACAACACGCAGGACCCTTCCAAGCTGAACGAATACCGTGACCTCCAATCGGGTGTGATCGGCAACTTCGAACTGAGAGGCCGCAGCGACAGTTATTATTTCCAGGGCTATGCCGAGAACATTTCGTATGACGACTACTGGGTCGACCTGAAGGGCGGCAAATACGGGTCATTCAAGTACCAGCTCTACAGCAACGGGATGCAGCACAATTTCGGTTCCGGGCCGGGCGCGTTGTCACCGTATGCCGGCATTGGCGGCTCCGTGCTCACGGCAAATTTCCCGAAAACGAACGTGGGCACGTGGAACACGTTCGATCACTCGTACACGCGGCGCGACACGGGCGGCATGTTCGAGCTGTCGCTGAACTCGCCGTGGTATGTGCGCTTCGACGTGAACGAGGTTTCGCGCCAGGGCATCAATGTATTCAACGGCGCGCAGGGCACGAGCCCCGGCAACGGCTTCGTGGACCTGCCCGCCCCCATCGACTACGTAACCCGCAATTACACGGCGGAAGGCGGCTACCAGGCAAAGAACTGGCACGTGGCGGCCAATGTCCTCTACAGCAAGTTCGAGAACGACAACCCGGTCCTGCGCTGGTCGAACGGCTTCTTCAACGCAGCCAATGTGCCGGGCAGCTACGATACGACCGTCTTGCCGCCAAGCAATGAGATGTGGCGGTTCGGCGCCAACGGCAACGTCCGCAAACTGTTCTGGGACTCAACCCTGGCGGGGCGCTTGACCTACAGCAAGCTCACCAACAGCGTCAACATGCGGCCAACCATGCTGGGTGCGGGGAACACGAATCCCGCGACGGGTTCGAACAGCCCGACGTTCAACGGTGAGATCGAGTACAAGACGGTCTCGCTGTCCTTGAGCTCACACCCGATCCACGACCTCGATACCCGGGTCTACTGGAACTGGGCGGAGGAGAAGAACAACTCGACGCGCATGGTGTTCAGCCCGGCCCTGGCTAGCGGCCTGCTGGGGGGCGCGAGCCCCAACTGCTCGACGTCGCCAGCCGGCGTCGGAACGCCGTGTACCCCCGAGCTCTTCGGCTACAAGAAGAACAACCTGGGTATCGATGCTGCCTATCGCATCAACAGCGGCAACAAGATTTCGGGCGGCTACGACTATTACGATATCGAACGGGAGCGTATCGACTTCACCCGTAACATCGACCACAAGTGGTACGTCGAGTACAAGAACAGCATGCTCGAGCAGCTTACCGGGCGGATCAAGTACCAGTTCCTGGATCGGAGCTCGACGTGGGCCGTGCCGCAACCGGTTTGGGGTCCCCCCACCAATTACAATCCGACCGAGTTCTACGTGAGGCGCTTCGACCTCGCGAATGTCAAGCAGGATCTGCTGAAGGTGGTGCTCGATTACACCCCGCTGCCGTTCATGGACGTGGGGTTCGAGGGCATCTACAAGAAGAACGACTACAAGGACACCGCGCTCGGCCGCACCAGCGACGACCGCCAGGAATACTATCTGAGCTTCTCGTTCGGCGACCCGAACAAGTTGCGCCTGCTGGTCTTCGGGGACATCGAATTGATGAATTACGATTCGACCCATCGGGTTGGCGGGACGACCCTGGCCAACTCCAATCCGGCGGCGCCGCCAAGCGGTGCTCCCGTCAGCACGATTTACACCTGGAATGCGGAGAACCAGGACAAGTCCTGGCAGTATGGCCTGGGTGTCGACTGGTTGCCGATGGAGCGCTTGAAGCTGAACGGCTCGTTTATCTGGGCGAAGACTCAGGGCACGACCGACTTTACGGCGCAAGCGGGCACCTTGTTGTCAGCTCCATTTATTCCGATCTCGAATTTCGACAATACCAAGACGATCTCGCTCAACCTCAAGGGCAACTACAAGGTGGACCGTAACTGGAGCGTCACGGGAGGCTACGCCTACCAGCGCTACGACTACAGCGACATCGGCTACGATGGCAATCGCTACGTCACCCCCTACCCGCCCGCTGCCGCGAGCTCCAGCACGTCCTACGTAACGGGGCAATACGCTTACCAGCCGTACAAAGCCAATATCTTCTACGCGTACGGGACATACAAGTTCTGAGCGGTCAACGATGCACCAGCGGCTCAAGTTAGTGGACAGGGTGGCAACTTGCGAAAGAGAGGAAAGCACATGAAGGCAACTTTGGTGGTGGCGGCGATCGTGGGAGCGCTCGTGACTGCGGCGGGCTACGCGCAGTCGGGGCCGGATGTCCTGAAAGCCAAGGGCTGCATGAATTGTCATGACAACGAGGTGAAGAAGGTCGGTCCTGCGTTCAAGGACATCGCCGCAAAGTACAAAAGCGATAAGGCTGCAGCCGGCGCGCTGGTCGCCAAGCTGAAGGATGGCAAAGGCCATATCAAGGTCGACGCTACCGATGCCGAATTGAAGGCCGCGGTCGGCACCGTCCTGTCGACCAAGTAAATTTTCTTGCGCCCCCGGAAAAGCCGGCTCGGCCGGCTTTTTTGTTGCAATGTCGTGAGTTTCTCTTCATCCTTGGGCTCAATTCACCTGGCCGGTGATCGGATTGCCGGAGATCGCGGCTGAATCTTCAGGGAGAACGATACCAATGGCTGTGCTGCGGCGGTTCCTGCATGCGGTGCCTGCGGTCCTGGGACTGCTGGCGATCGCGGGCAATGCGCATGCAGTCGAGATTGCCGCGCCTTACGTGCCAACGGCGCCCTCGGTGGTCGAGCGCATGCTCGAGATCGCCAAGGTGGGGCCGGATGACTACGTGATCGACCTGGGCTCGGGCGACGGCCGCATCGTGATCACGGCGGCGCGGAAGCACGGCGCCCGCGGCTTTGGAATCGAAATCGACCCGCAGCTGGTGGCGCAGGCCAACGCCAATGCGCGCTCGGCGGGCGTCAGCGATCGCGTGAGCTTTCGCGAGGGCGATCTGTTCGCGACTGACCTCTCGGAGGCGACGGTCATCACCATCTATCTGCTGAAGCGGGCCACGATGAAGCTCCGGTCTGCTCTCGCCGAGCTCAAGCCCGGTACGCGCATCGTGTCGAACGCCGCATCCATGGGCGACTGGAGTCCCGACCACTTCGAAATTCTCGACGTCAAGGACAAGGTCCGCCCGGATGCGCCGAGCAAGACCTACATCCATTTCTGGATCGTGCCGGCCAGGGTGGCCGGCACCTGGCGCTGGTCGATGCGCGTTGGGACGCGGACGCAGGCTTACGAACTCGCAGTCTCGCAGCAATTCCAGATGCTCTCGGGTACGCTGCGCGTGGGTGGCCGGGAGGTCAAGCTGGAAGAAGGCAAGCTGGAGGGCGACCGCATCACGCTCGGATTCACGGCCGAGATCGACGGCAAGCCGTTACCCCACCGGCTTACCGGCCGCGTCGTCAGCCACTCGATTGTGGGAACGACCTCCGTTGAGGGCGGAAGCCTGCAGCGGGAGGCGGAGTGGAAAGCTACCCGCGCCACCGCCTCTGTGGCGCCCCGGGGAACCGGGAATGCCCGCGCACACTGACGCCTCTTCGGCCGATCTGCCGGTTGCGCCTGGTATCCTCCCTCCGCCATTATTGGAGAACTTGGGGCAGTCAACCGGGGCGGGGGGGTAATGCGCTATCAAGCAAGGTTTCAATTTTGAAAAAAGGAGAAGTTATGAAAGCAATGTTAGTGGTTCTGGCTGCCGTGGGCGCGATCACGGCGGGTGTCGGTTTCGCTCAATCGGGTCCGGACGTCCTGAAAGCCAAGGGATGCATGAATTGCCACGAGAACGACAAGAAGAAGGTCGGCCCGGCTTACAAGGACGTGGCCGCGAAGTACAAGGGTAATAAAGGCGCCGAAGGCGAGTTGATCGCCAAGATCAAGGAAGGCAAGGGGCACCCGAAGGTCGCCGCTTCGGACGCGGAGTTGAAGGCCGCGGTTGGAACCGTGCTGTCCACGAAATAACGGGGGGGCCACTCAACAAAAAAGCTGGCTGCGGCCAGCTTTTTTGTTATCTGCTGCCGGCGCCGTCACCGGGCGCGACGACAACACGTCCGATCCAGATCAACCGTTGGAGCCCGGCTTGACACAGATCAAAGCCGGCGCAACACGCCGCTGCTACGCTACCAGCGTGTTATGGATATGACAACCGGAACCACTTGATTTTTTAACGACACTTCACCCCCTACCCGTGCGAACGGTTTCACGCAGCGCCCGTGAAAGGCAACTGTGCCCAAGCATATCGCCCGGCTATTGATTCTGGCTGTCGCTTTCGTCGCGGTGGCGCTGACTGCGAGATGGTATTTCACCGTCGATTCGTTCTATGAATACGGGCACTACCGCGCCAATTCAGTCCCCGAAATCGCCGCCCAGGAACCCGTCTACCAGACCGCGCGCTACTGCCAGAGTTGCCACAGCGAGCGCCACGCGCAATGGTCGGCCAGCAACCATAAGTCGGTGACCTGCGAAACCTGCCATGGCGCGGCGCAGGGGCACCCCGAGAAAGGCAAGTTGCCGATCCCGGCTGACACGGTAAAGCTTTGCACCCTGTGCCATGAGGCCATGCCGGGACGGCCGGCCACGCAACCGCAAATTCAGGTCGCCCAGCACTCCAGCAGACAGCAGTGCAAGGTCTGTCACGACCCTCATGCGCCGAAGATAGCGGCTGCCGCGGTCAAGGTGGCCGGCGATGTGGCAGCCGGTAGACTACTCGCAGCGGCTTGCGCCAGCTGTCACGGCGCGGAAGGCATCAGCCCGAACGACACCTGGCCGAACCTTGCAGGGCAATCCGCCGCCTACCTGGCGAGGATACTCGCAGCCTACAAGTCCGGGGATCAGAAGGACGTGGTGATGACACCCCTGGCGCAACCACTCGGCGACGGGGATATCCGCAACCTCGCGGCTTATTACGCCAGCCTGACCTGCCGCACGGTGCCCGGCACGACGCGCATCGGCGATGCGGCCACCGGCAAGGCGCTGGCGAAGAATTGCGCGTCCTGCCACGGTGATACGGGCATCGCGGGCAATCCCGCCTGGCCGCATCTTGCAGGGCAGAAGGCCGGTTACCTGGTGAATGTCCTCAAGGCCTTCCGGGGCGGCCTGCGCAAGGACCCGATGATGGCGGCGGTGGTCAGGGGGCTGAGCGACGCTGACATCAACCATCTCGCGGCCTACTACGCCGCGCAGAGTTGCGGACCCGTTACAGAACCAGGGAAGGCGCCATGAAACGAGAAGCCATATCCTCACTGCTCGCGCGTCGCAATTTTCTGCGCAGGATCGGAAGCGCCGCAGCGTGTGCCGGCACCGTCGCGGCCGCCGGGACACTGGGCGTCGCGCAGAAAGTCGCGGCAAAGAGCGAGTCCAAACCCAGCCGCGGCTCGTTTCCGACGAAGGACTACGACTGGACCCGGCACCAATGGGCGTTTGGCGTCGACGCGACGAAATGCATCGGCTGCCTGCGCTGCGTCGAGGCGTGCAAGCGCGAGAACGATGTTACCGGCGACGCCCACCACTTCCGCACCTGGGTGGAGCGCTACGTCTACCTCGAGGGCGACAAGCGGGCGCGCGTCGACAGCCACCACGACCCGGTGAACATCGAGGCCTCCGGTTCGGAACGCGAATACCGGTTCTCCAACCGTTACCAGGGCGCGAAGGTGGAGAAGGCTTTCTTCGTGCCCAAGCTGTGCAACCAATGCACGCATCCGGCCTGCGTGCAGGTGTGCCCTACCGGCGCCACCTACCGGACCAAGGACGGCGTGGTGCTCATCGACCACAAATATTGCATCGGCTGCCAGTACTGCGTGCAGGCCTGTCCCTACGGGGCGCGTTTCTTCAACGCCAAGGAAGGGGTCTCGGACAAGTGCACCTGGTGCTATCACCGAATCACGAAAGGATTGCAGCCCGCCTGCGTCGAGGTCTGCCCGGTCGGCGCGCGGGTTTTCGGCGATCGCAACGACCAGCAAAGCCCGATCAGCCTGTTCATCCGCAATAACCGCGTGCAGGTGCTCCGGCCCGAAACCGGGAATGCGCCCAATGTGTTCTACGTCGGCATCGATAAGGAGGTGGCATGATGGAGCACGCCGTCGAACTCGCTACTTTCACGGGCTACGTCTACCCCAACGAGACCGTCATCCCCTGGACGGTGCTGATCGTGGTCTATCCCTATCTCACGGGCCTGGTGGCCGGCGCCTTTACCGTTTCGAGTCTTTATCATGTATTCGGCATGGAACGGTTCAAGCCCGTGGGGCGGTTCGCCTTGCTCACGGCGCTCGCTTTCATGATCTTCGTGCCCATGCCCCTGCTGTTGCACCTCGGTCATCCGGAGCGCGCGTTCAATACCATGCTCACGCCGCACTGGACCTCCGCTATGGCCGTGTTCGGTTTATTTGCCAGCTTCTACGTCATTCTGCTGATGCTGGAAATCTGGTTCATGTTCCGGCCTTACATCGTGCAGCAGGCGCAACAAGCGGGCGGGCTCATCGGCAGGCTGTGGCACGTGGCGAGCCTCGGGTCCGACGATGTTTCCCCGAAAGCGATGCGTTACGACGAAAAATGGATTTTTGCGCTGGCGGTCATCGGCATACCCTCCGCGCACGGGCTGCACGGCTACGTGGGGTTCATATTCGGCTCACTCAAGTCCCGGGAATGGTGGTCCTCCGATCTCATGCCGGTCGTGTTTCTGTTTTCCGCCATCATCTCCGGCGTTGCGCTCTTGATCGTCCTCTATGTCCTGTCCTGCCGGCTGCGCAAACTCGCGGTTGACCTGGAGTGTCTGAAGGGTCTGGCTTACGTGCTTTGGGGCTTCGCGATGTTTACGCTGGCGCTGGAGGGACTGGAATTCGCCAACGTCGTCTACAAGGGCCGCGAGGGGATCGAGATGATCCTCGAGTACGTAACCGGCCCGCTCCTCGTGCCTTTCTTCATTCTTCAATTCAGCGTCGGCGCGCTGCTGCCGCTCATCATGCTCACTTACATGATCTGGCGGGGCACCACCGGCAAAGCGCTGATCGTGGGCGTGACCGTCTGCGGGCTGCTGGTGCTGTTCCAAGTCTGGATGATGCGCTGGAACGTGGTCATCGGCGGCCAGGAAATCGCCAAGACCGGCAAGGGACTGCTGGAGTATCAGCTCGTCCTTCTCCACCGGGAGGGGCTGTTGACGGCGGTCTCGGTGGCCGTTGCGCCGCTATTCCTCTTGTGGGCGGCGGTCCGGGTGCTTCCGCCCTGGGAAAAAGCCGTGCCTTTTTCGCCCTCGCCTCACGCCAGTACGCGAATGTGAGTTGATCTATGTTGGCGCGGATGACCCAGGCCGACTTGAACTCATGGCATTTTTATTGGATCAAGCTCAATACGCGCGCCGGATGAGGGATGCAGGAATCACAATGCTGGAACCGCGTGTCAACCTTGCGCAGCGGAAACGCGTTATTTAATAGAAGTTAACCCCGGAAAGGAGAATACCGTGAGGACCATGCTTGTGATTGTTGCAGCGGCGGGAGCGCTGGCGGCGGGTGTCGGTTTCGCCCAGTCGGGCGCGGATGTCCTGAAGAGCAAGGGCTGCCTCGGCTGTCACGATACAGACAAGAAGAAAGTCGGGCCGTCGCTCAAGGATATTGCCGTCAAATACAAGGACGATAAAGGCGCGGAAGCCGCGCTGGTCGCGAAGCTGAAGGACGGCAAGGGCCACCCGAAAGCGACTGCGTCGGACGCGGAACTCAAGGCCGCGGTCGGAACCGTGCTGTCGACGAAGTAACGCATTCCCCGCTCAAGAAAAGCTGGCTGCGGCCAGCTTTTTTAATGCCCGAAGCAGTGCTTTCGCACCGAGGCGACACAGCAAGTAATTGATTATTGATAGAAAACGGTATGATTTGTTTGATGTAGATCAACCACACCGAGCGGGTTGATTGTTATTGTTCCTCTGGTTTCGTTGCACGCGCAGGGGATGGAACCCTTCGTTGTGGAGTGGTCCGGTATTTGACGGCTCAAGGAGAAATCATGAAAGTGCGTTCATTTCCGGTGTGGTTTGCCAGCGCTGCGGTACTTCTGGCAGGCCCCTCATTGGCTGCGGATCCCGCGACCATCAACTGGAAAAGTGTCCCCTCGAAAACGGTAAATCTCTTCTATCCGGGCCAGTCGAGTTATCAATGGATACGCAGTTCGAGTCATCCGGGAGCCCAGGTGGTCAGCGGCGGTGGAGCCTGCCTCACCTGCCATACGGGTGCCGAGGAGAAACTGGGAAACAAGCTGGTCAAGGCAAACCCCCTGGAACCGGCGCCCGTCGAAGGCAAGAACGGCTTCATCCAGCTGAGTTTCCAGGTCGCTTACGACAACGAGAACGCCTATTTCCGCGCCCAATGGAAGACGCGGAACCCGTATCCGGGCGAGGCGCATCCGTTCGTGCGCTTCGACGGCAAGGAATGGAAACCCTACGGCTACCCGAAACTCGACAAGGTCGTCCAGTCGGGCGAACAGCCGGGCATCTACGAGGACCGTTTCTCGATCATTATTGACGATGGCGGCGTGCCCGGATTCGCCACCCAGGGCTGCTGGCTCACCTGTCACAACGGCGAGCGCGACATGCCGAAATTCGCATCGCGCGCCGAGGTCCAGGCCAACCCGCTGTACCAGGCGCTGAAACAAAACGACGTGCGCAAGTACTTGCCTTCAACGCGCACCGACGCTGACGCGTCCTGGGACAAGGGCAAGACCCCGGAAGAAATCGCCAAGATCAAGGCGGCCGGAGGCTTTCTCGAGCTGATGCAGTGGCGCGCCCACCGCTCGAATCCGGTTGGCATGGCCGACGACGGCTACGTGCTCGAATATCGCCTCGCCGATGCTGGCGGCAACCCGTTCGGAGGGAACGTGGATCCGAAGACTCACCAGCCGCGCTTCATGTACGACGAGAGCAAGACCGGGAAGAAAGCGCTTGCGCTCGGCGACATCCGCAAGGGGCCCACGGCACTGATCCGCGGCGAGAACGCGGTCCCGTTCGATCCCAACGCCGGATGGAAGGAAGGCGACCTCATTCCCGAGTACGTCCTCAACCGGGAGAACTCCAAGGGATCGGCCGCGGACAACGGCAACGTCAAGGGCGTCTGGGCCAACGGCACGTGGACCGTGGTGTGGGTTCGCCCCCTCAACCTGAAGAACGCGGACGATAAGGCGCTCACGGAAGGCAAGGTGTACAATTTCTCCTTTGCCGTTCATGACGACAACATCACCACGCGTGGCCACCAAGTCTCGTTCCCGGTCACAGTCGGCTTCGGCGCCAAGGCAACCATCGAAGCGACCCGCCTTAAGTAATCCGGCTCTTGGTACTGCATGCCCTGCCCGTCCCACCCCGAGACGGGCAGGTTTTTTTCGAAGCGTCCCCTCTTGAGCTCGAGACTCAACCGGGGCATTCCTGAAGAAGACAGGGAGACCAGAATCGTGCGCGTCCAAACGACCCTGATTTCGTTGGCTGCCGGCCTGCTTTTTCTGGCCGGAGCGGTCCAGGCCCAGCCCGCCGCCCCGGCGGGCATCGACAACGCGGTCTGCCTGGGCTGTCACGGCAACGAGGGTTTCTCGGTGCCGGGCACCAACGGGCGGGCACGCTCGCTGCACATCATCGGGGACAAATTCGCGAAGAGCGTGCACGGCAAGCGCCAGTGCGTCGAATGCCACAAGGACATCACGGCGATCCCGCACGACAAGGTCGGTCCGCTCAAGGTCGGTTGCGTGCAATGCCACCAGGACTTGTGGGAAGCCGCGAAGAAGGAGAACAAGTCCAGGGATTTCGCGACGCTGGGGGTGGTGGTGGAACAGATCGACCACTACATGAAATCCATTCACGCGCGGCCCAGCCGGGAAGACCAGTCGCGCACCAACGCGACCTGCTACAACTGCCACGATGCCCACTACGTTTACCCGAAAGACAGCCCCATCCGCGCGGACTGGCGCCTCGGCATTCCCAACGCCTGCGGCAAGTGCCATGTCCAGCAGCGTGAAGATTATTTCGACTCCGTCCACGGCCGGCAGGTCATGGGCAACGGCAACCCCGCGGCGCCCATCTGTTCGGACTGCCACACGACGCACGACGTCGACCGCCCCAAGCTGGATGCCATCAAGCTGGTCATCAGCAAGAATTGCGGAACCTGCCATGCGGAGAGCCTCAAGTCCTACGCGAACACCTATCACGGCCAGGTATCCACCCTGGGGTATGCCTATACCGCGAGCTGCTTCGACTGCCATGGCAGCCACGGCATTCAGCGGGTGAGCCACCCCCAGTCCACCGTGCACCAGAACAACCGGCTGCAGACTTGCCAGAAATGCCACCAGGACGCTACTCCGGGGTTCATCACCTTCCAGCCGCACGCGAATACCCATGATTACGGCCGTTATCCCTCCATGTGGGTCGCATCGAAACTCATGATCGCGCTCCTGTTGGGCGTATTCGCCTTCTTCTGGACGCACTCGGCACTGTGGTTTTACCGGGAATACCGGGATCGCAGGGAGGGCAAGAGCGCGCCCCACGTCGCAACCGGCGAGCTGCCGCAACTGCAAGGCAAGCACTTCCGCCGCTTCGGGCCGGCGTGGCGGATCGCCCATCTCGTCTTTGCGTTGAGCGTGATGATGCTGGTGCTGACCGGCATGGCGGTGCTGTACGCCGAAACCGGCTGGGCGAAGTTCATCATGGGAGCGCTGGGCGGCCCGCAAGTGGCGGGCATCCTGCACCGGGTGAGCGCGGCCATCATGCTGGGAATATTCTTCGTCCACCTCGTGTACATGGCGATCCGGGTGGTGCCGAAATGGAAATTGTCCGATTGGTTCGGGCCGACCTCGCTGCTGCCGAACTGGAAGGATCTGTGGGATATGCTGGCCATGTTCAAGTGGTTTTTCGGCAAGGGACCGCGGCCCACCTTTGACCGGTGGACCTACTGGGAGAAATTCGACTACTGGGCGGTGTTCTGGGGCATGGCCATCATCGGCGGGAGCGGCATGATGCTGGCGTTCAAGGAAGCGACCGCGTCGGTCCTGCCCGGCTGGGTGTTCAACGTTGCGACGCTGGTGCACGGGGAGGAAGCGATTCTCGCCGCGGTGTTCCTGTTCACGGTGCACTTCTTCAACAACCACTTCCGGCCGGACAAGCTGCCGCCGCCGGACATCGTGATGTTCACCGGCACGGTGGCGCTGGAGGAATTCAGGCGGGAGCACGCGCTCGAGTACCAACGGCTGGTCAAGACCGGCGAACTTGCCAAGCACCTGGTCGACGCTCCGTCGCGGCCCATGACGCTGGGTTCCCGCGCGCTCGGCATCACGTTGATCACACTGGGGCTGCTATTGCTGATCTTCGTGGTGGTCGGACTCCTTGGCAGCATGGCGGGGTGAGCGGTATGCGGATCCACACGCGTTTTTCCAGTGCAGCAGCCGCAGGATATTCCAACGCTGCCGCGCGATGAGCCTGAAATATCAGACCTGGATGGTGCAAAATACTCGTGGGTTAGGACGTTGTCCCTGGTTGATTACTCATTTCGAGACTCCCAATGAATAAACTCTTGCTCGCGATCGTCCTGTCGGTGCTGCTGGTTGGGTGCAAGGAAAACCAGGAACCCGCCAAGACTCCCTCTGCCGAAAAGACCGCAGCGACCGCGGGAACACCGGCTGACAAGTCGCCCGGAGGGGATGCCAGGGCCGGCACCGCCGTCGCCGAGCGGGACTGCAAGGCGTGTCATGGCATGGATGGCAGGGGTGTCGCTCCCGGCATCCCGCACCTGGCCGCGCAGCGCGAGCGTTACCTGCTGCTGGCGCTCACCGAGTACAAGGACGTAAAGCGCACGCACAGCGCCCTTCGTGAACTCGCAGGACGACTGAATCCAGCGGAGTTACGGAACGTGGTCGCGTATTACGCGAGCCAGCCGCCGGTCCCCCCCGCTTCGGTGACGAGCGCGCAGCAGGCTTCGCTCCTCGAAAAAGGCAAGGCGCTGGCGGCGCCCTGCGCGAAGTGTCATGGCGAGGACGGCAACAGCAAGACGCCCGGCACGCCCAGCCTGGCCGGCCAGCAGCCCCATTATCTCGTCACCGCCATCCAGGAGTATCACCGGGGAGACCGCGGAACGGCGGCGATGAAAGCGATGCTGCGCGACGCAAGCAGGCTCGAGCTGGAAAACCTGGCGCTCTATTACGCCTCCCGGACGCCGGCGCAACGGCCCGCGCCGTCCATTGGCGATCCGGCGGCAGGCGAGCCGCGTACCGCCATGTGCGGCGGGTGCCATGGGCCCCGCGGGGTGAGCAGCGACGCCGCCACGCCGAGCCTCGCCGGTCAGGATCCTCAGTACCTGATGAAATCCATCAAGGCCTACCGGACATCGCGCCAGCATTGGGGCATGCAGCGCTACGTCGCCGGTCTGAGCGACAAGGACATGGAGAACATCACTGCGTTCTACGTGGTCCAGCAGTCGAGGCCCGCCGACAGCGTGCCAAGTTCGGCCCGCGAGCTGGCCGCGAAATGCGACCGCTGCCACGATGCCGGGGACAGCCCCAACATGGTGGTTCCGATACTCCGGGGGCAGGACAAGAACTATCTCGTCATGGCGCTGAGAGCGTACCGCGATGACAAGCGTGAAAGCACCACGATGCACAAGATGAGCATTATCTACAGCAACGCGGTCATCGACGACATTGCGACCTACTACGCGAGTCAGCCGCGGGACAAACGCTAATACGGCCTGCCACTCGATACCGGGTTATGGAAGCTCTGCGAAAGCCGTATTTCGTCATTCCCGCGAAGGCGGGAATCAAGGATAAACACATCATTTTGTGTTGTTGATCGATAACGCGACTTTCGGCCCCGCGGAAAGCGGGCCCAGGCCAAGCGTCAACCCACGCCCTCGCTTGCACGCTGTATGACCTGTGGCGGCGTCTTGGCCCACCACATCTGGTACATCGATACCAGCCACATATAGGCGAAAGACAAGCCCATGACGCCGCCCGACGCCATGGTGAGCCAGGCGAACGGATGGTAGACCTTGACCATGTACCAGGAACCCACGTCGATCGCGACACAAACGAAAGGCAGCACGACAATTGAACCTTTGAACCACACCGGCCGGACATACGCATGGCTGAAGATGAAACCGACGATGAAGAAAATGAAGGTCAATCCGAAGAGATGGATGTGCGAGACGCGGACCAGCGTGAAGACGCCGGTGCCGGTGTCCCGCTCCGTCACCTTCTTCATGTTGTCGTAGCCGTCCAGGTTCGCGAGGTGCGGGTTGCTGCCGTCGTGGCAGGTCATGCAGCGCTTGTCGAGGATCGGCCGTATGGCTTGGTCATAGGTGGCACGGCTGGTCCCTTCATGCACCCACTCCACAAGCCGGGCCGATTCCTCGGTGGGCAGCATCGCGGACATCGGGCCGCGCAAGGCCGCCTCGATGCGCGAGCCTTTCCCGCTTCCCGCATAGGTGATGATGACGTCCTCATAGGAAAGGGTGAAGGGGTTGCCATCCTTCCCCGAAACACTATGGAACAAGTAGACGACAGCGAACATGTAGCCCAGACCGAGTATGCAAAGCGCCGAGGTGAACAGCACCCGCATGCTGAAGGGCAGCTCAGAGAAGTGATGATACAACCGGTGCAGCGGCTCTTCGCTCATGTTTGCTTCCCCAACTCGTTCACTTCGGCGGCAGGATCACGTAGACGACACTACGCGCCCGCTGGCCCGCGTAATAGGCCGCCAGACTCTCGACCTCGGCGTCGGACAATGCGTCCAGCATCGCCGCCATCGCCTTGCTCTTGCGCCCGCCTTTCTGGTAGGCGCGCATCGCCTGCTCCAGATAGTCGGCGCGCTGCGCCGCCAATGCCGGCGAACGCGGATCAGTGCTGTTGCCGTTTACGCCATGGCAGCGATCGCAGCGCTGCGCCAGCTCTGCGATCGTGAGAGGTTTCTTGACCGGCGGCTGTTTCGGTTGCTGGTTCGCGTAATAAGCCGCCAGGTTCTTGACGTTGTTATCGTCAATTGATGCCGCAGGCCCCTTCATGGTTGCGTCGGCGCG
The DNA here is from genome assembly GCA_964521405.1 of uncultured Streptomycetaceae bacterium. Lineage (GTDB taxonomy): Bacteria > Pseudomonadota > Gammaproteobacteria > Burkholderiales > SG8-41 > SG8-41. Next base: position 17,782 of record CAZFRR010000229.1, read on the forward strand.
CGAGCCGTCCTTGTACGCGCGCATGGCGTCCACGAAGTACTGCGCATCCTGTCCGGCGAGGCTCGGTGTGGCTGCATTCGCACTGACCCCTCCTTCACCGTGACAGCCGGCGCAGGCGGCGGCCGCGGCCTTGCCCGCGGCCTGGTTGCCCGGCGACGGGGTTTGAGCCTTGCCCGGCTTTTGCAAAGCATAGAACAAGGCGATGTTGTTCATGTCGGCATCGCTCAACGCCGAGACCAGCGTCTTCATCATGTCGTGCTTGCGCTGGCCGCTCTTGTAGGCCTTCAAGGAAGCGACCAGGTACTTGGGATCAAGCCCGACCATGCTCGGCATTCCCGGTATGTTGGTGATTCCGGTGTCCCCGTGACACCCTGCGCACCCGGCGGCCGCAGCCTTGCCGGCACTGGCCGGATCGGGCCTGGCGGGGGGCGCTTTAACGACACCGGCTGCGCTCGGTTGAGCGGGCTCCAATCCGGCGTAATAGGCGGATACCTTGACCAGCACATCGTCCTTCATGAACTTCACTGCGTTGCTCATGGCGTTGTCGCCGCGCACACCTGACTGATAATCGAGCAGTTCGGTGTAGAGATATCCGGGCCTCTGCCCGGCGATGTGGGGCACGCCCTTCATCGTGGAAATACCGGTTGGGCCGTGGCAACTTGCGCATGAAACGTCTGCAACGAGTTTGCCTTCCGCGATCTCCTGGGGCGTCGCATACGCCGCTCGAAGATCCGCATTGCTACCCGAGGCCGGCGTCGTGCGGACTTGCGAATAGCCGCTGTTCGGCACGCCGATAACCAGCGCGATCAGGAGAAAAACCGGCACCCGTCGTTTCATCGATGGCCCCATGAGTAGCGGCTGGCGTCCGCAGCGTTGTTGAGTTCGCTTACAGCACGCAATCGGCCACTCGCTCGACCCCTGAATTCAGGGTCGTCGGCAGATCGCCTATCATTCCGAGCGCAATTGTAGCATCGGGACAATGCCAGAATGCGCACTAATATCACTGACTTGCCACATGAATGTGGTAGCGGCCGAAATGCCGGCAAGCGGCCATTAACCACCACCGTAAAGCGTGCTGCCATGATCGGAATGGCGCGAGTTTCAGGTTAAAATCCTGATGTGCGGACTCGCGGTTTTCCGCCTCACGCCTCACTCAGGTACCGAGGAAACTCTATGATCACCGAAGCACATGCGCAGAGCCCTGCAGGGCTCGTCCGGACCGCGGGGCAATGGGTTGCAATGGCGGCGCTCGCATTCGCCCTTCCCGCGACGATGACTGGCGCGAATGCCCAGAGCGGGGATTTGGGCGGCAAGGAAGTCGTGGGTGCGGTCTGCGCGTCCTGTCACGCCACGGGCGCGAAGGGCGCGCCGAAGATCGGTGACCAGAAGGCGTGGGACAAGCGCGCCTCGCGCGGCCTGACCAGCCTCACCACCACCGCCTTGAAGGGCATCCGGCAAATGCCCTCGCACGGCGGCAATCCCGATCTTTCCGATGTCGAGATCAAGCGCGCTATCACCTATATGGTCAATCAGTCCGGCGGCAAGTGGGTGGAGCCGGTCAGCAAGAAGTCACCCCCCGCCGAGCGCACTGGCGAGCAGATCGTGAAGATGCAGTGCATCAAGTGCCACCAGGAAGGCAAGGGCGGCGCCCCGAAGATCGGCGATCGGGATGCCTGGATACCGCGCCTGAAGGAAGGACTGGATAACACGGTTCGCTCCGCCATCAAGGGGCACGGCGGCATGCAGGCCCGCGGCGGCATGGCCGATGCCACGGACTCCGAATTGCGGAACGCGATTATCTATATGTTCAGGGGCAAGGATCCGGACAAGTAATCTTGCAGGCCGTATCTGAATGACTGAAACGAAACCTGTCAGGGCTACACCATGCGTTCGAGCGGCACCTGAAACAGCCGTATCCGGTCGGCCGGTCGCGTGATTTCCGCGTTGGCGTTGTTGATCGCCTGAACCAGCGCGTCGAGCGGCGCCTCCTCCCGGAAGGCGATCATCATCACGGAGTTGGTGCTGGAGTAAGTGCCGCGACCCAGGTGCGGCTCGGTCCCGTGCCCCTTGCCCGTCGCCTGGTCCCAGCGGGTGTAGTAATCGATGCCGGTGGCATCGAGCAGCTGCATCACGCGCGCAGTGTAGTGCTCGTTATGCACGATGAATGCCATTTTCATTGTTTTTCCCTCATCCCTAATCCCTCATCCCTCATCCCTCATCCCTCATCCCCAGTTAGATGACCCGGGAGTAGCGGCGCGCCTCCTGCGCCTGCCGCAAATAGCGGTCGAACACCATGCAGATGCTGCGCACCAGCAGCCGGCCCCTGGGCGTAATCGTGATCCAGCCGTCCC
>CAZFRR010000230.1:0-18709 GCA_964521405.1 uncultured Streptomycetaceae bacterium
CCAACATGGCCTACGGCTACGTCGCGAAGCCGGTGTAAGCGGGCGTTTCAACAATAAACGGCGCTACCACCAGGTAGCGCCGTTTTCTTTTCCGGTCACCGGTTACTGGTCATGCATCATCAAGCAGTGCGTCGGCGAATCTCCTTGATGACCGCGCTGTTGTCGAGCTCGCCTTCGCCCGCTGAGACGCAGCCGTCCATCAGCGCTTTATAGACTTCGCCGAGGGGCAGCCGCTGCTTCATCCGCCGCGCCTGCTCGAGCATCAGCGAGAAATCCTTGAGCGACTGATGGACGTAGCCCTGCGGCGAAAAATCGCCCGCGAGCATTTTCTTCCCCTTGATGTCCATGATCTGGGAATAAGCGGCGGATTCGCGCGCGACCGCGAGGAAGGCCGCCGGGTCAAGCCCCATGCGCTCGGCGAACACCAGCCCCTCGGCCAGCGCGGCGCGGTTGATGCCGAGTATGAGGTTGATCGCGAGTTTGGCGCGCCCGCCGCTGCCGGCAGGCCCGATGTGATGCCAGCGCGGTGCGATCGCATCGATAACGTCGCGCGCCGCTGCCACCGCCGCCGGCTCGCCGCCGATCAGGCCCAGCGCTTCGCCGCGCGCGGTCTGCTCGCTGGTGCCGGAGACCGGCGCCTCCACGAAGCGCAGGCGCGCGGCCGGCAGGCGCGCGGCGAGCGCCGCGATGCGGTCGGGATCGCAGGTGCTGACACAAATCGCGGTGAGGGAGGGCGCGCCGGTGGCGAGCAGCCCGCCCGGGCCTTCGACTGCAACCTCCACTTGGTCGGTGTTGAACACGGCGATCACGACGCGATCACTTTCACGCGCGACCTCGGCTATCGAACCCGCGGCTCGCCCGCCCAGCGCCTCGAGCGGTTTCAGCTTTACCGCATCGACGTCGTACCCCATCACTTCGAAGCCGGCCGCGAGCAGTCGCTTCGCGCAAGCCGTCCCCATCAACCCGGTGCCGATCAAGCCCACCGGCGGTTTTTGCTTCGCCATGTCGTCTCCTTAAACCTGGAAAAAATATTTGCCACAGAGAACACAGAGTTCACAGAGGAAATTCAGGAACGTATATCATTTTCAAGTCTCAGCCATCAGGGATGTGTGGCGCGCGGATTCAACCCCTTGAATCTCTCGGTGTTCTCTGTGACCTCTGTGGCTGAATTGCAGTTACCGGGATTATAGTTTGCGCGGCAGCCTCGCCTTGACGTGTCTTTCGATTGCAGTAAACTCGGTCCAGCTTCACATCGGGGCGCAGACCCCCCGGTGCTTCCAAGACGGCGGTCCGTCCAAGCTCTGCAAGAACTCTTCTGTCGAGCATTACGTAACCCTGGTTACGTCGCTCGATCCCTCACCCCCAACCCCTCTCCCGAGGGGCGAGGGGAGCGTCGAGCGAATCCGGATGTGTCATCCGGATTCGAAATGATCATTGATGGAGAAGGGCCATGGACGCACCTGCAACCGCCACCCAGCGCGCTCCCGATCGAGTCAGCTTCGGCGAAGCGTTCCGCTTCTGGCTGAAGCTGGGTTTCATCAGCTTCGGCGGTCCCACCGGGCAGATCGCGATCATGCACCAGGAGCTGGTCGAGCGCCGCCGCTGGCTCTCGGAAGGCCGCTTCCTGCATGCGCTCAATTACTGCATGGTGCTGCCGGGGCCGGAGGCGCAGCAGCTTGCCACCTACATCGGCTGGCTCATGCACCGGACCTGGGGCGGCATCGTCGCCGGCGGCCTCTTCGTGCTGCCCTCGGTTTTCATCCTGATCGCGCTGACCTGGATTTATCTCGTGTACGGGGACATGCCCGTGATCGCGGGAATGTTCTACGGCATCAAGCCCGCGGTCACGGCGATCGTGCTCGTTGCGGCCCACCGCATCGGCTCCCGCGCCCTCAAGCATCCCGCGCTGTGGGCCGTGGCCGCCGCCGCGTTCGTGGCCATTTTCGCGCTGAACGTGCCTTTCCCGGTTATCGTGATCGCCGCGGGTTTGGTCGGTTATTTCGGCGGGCGCTACGCTCCCGGCGTCTTCGCGATGGGCGGCGGACACGGCGCGGCCAAGGCGGGTTACGGGCCGGCGTTGATCGACGACGGCACGCCGACACCCGATCACGCGCGGTTCTCGTGGGGAAAATTCTGGGCGTACCTGGCCGTGGGACTGGCGCTCTGGACCGCCGTCATCGGCACCCTGTGTGCCGCATACGGTTGGTCCGGGACGCTCACGCAGATGGGTTGGTTCTTCACCAAGGCGGCGCTGTTGACCTTCGGCGGCGCCTATGCCGTGCTGCCGTACGTCTACCAGGGTGCGGTGGAAAACTTCCAATGGCTGACGGCGGCGCAGATGATCGACGGGCTCGCGCTCGGCGAGACCACGCCCGGGCCGCTCATCATGGTGGTGGCGTTCGTCGGCTTCGTCGGCGCCTGGACCAAGGAACTGTTCGGGCCCGAAGCGCTCGTGGCTGCCGGCGTGGCGGGCGCCGTGGTGGCGACGTACTTCACATTCCTCCCCTCGTTCATCTTCATCTTCATGGGTGCACCGTTCGTCGAGACCACTCACGGCAATCTCAAGTTCACCGCTCCTTTGACCGGGATCACCGCCGCGGTGGTCGGGGTGATCGTCAACCTGGCCGTGTTCTTCGCCTACCACGTGCTGTGGCCGCGGGGATTCGACGGGCCGTTCGACTGGCCCTCGGCGCTGATCGGCGCGGCCGCCTTCATCGCGATGTTCCGCTACAAGGTGGGCATCATGCCCGTCGTCGGCGTGAGCGCGCTGGTTGGGCTCGTCATCACCCTGGCGAAGCCGTTGCTATAGGGGACACACACTTATGTACGAAATGAAACCCCTGGCATGCGACCCGGCCGCGCTCGACGGCTTGTCCGAGAAGTTGATCCGCAGCCACTACGATAACAACTACGGCGGCGCCGTGAAGCGGCTCGCGGCAATCGACGCGCAGTGGAGGGCGCTCGATGTCGCCAGCGCGCCGGTGTTTGTCGTCAACGGGCTCAAGCGCGAGGAGCTGATTGCGACCAATTCGATGATTCTTCACGAGCTTTACTTCGAATGCCTGGGCGCCAGCGCGATGCCGGCCGGTATGCAGTCCGCGCTCGCCCGCGATTTTGGCAGCGTTGAGCGCTGGAACGCGGAGTTCACCGCGATGGGCAAGGCCCTCGGCGGCGGTTCGGGCTGGGTGCTGCTGGTCTGGTCGGTGCGCGACCGCAAGCTGGTCAATCAGTGGGCCGCCGACCACACCTGCCACCTGGCGGGCGGCGTGCCGCTGCTCGCGCTCGACCTGTACGAGCACTCGTATCACATGGACTATGGGGCTAAAGCGGCTGCCTACGTGGAGGCTTTCATGCGCAATATCCACTGGCAGCGCATCGCCGCTTCCTTCGAAGCCCGGGCATGAGCGAGTCCCTGGCAGCCTGCCGGACTTAGGTGCCCGACAGGCTGCTAACAGGAGTTTGTCGGCCTCAAGTCCGACAAACTCCTGGGGCCTGCCGCCTCTCATATAGCCGCCGGTAGCTTCGTCTTATCGGTATAATTGCGGCCCAAGCCGGCATAGCTCAGTGGTAGAGCAACCGCCTTGTAAGCGGTAGGTCGTCTGTTCGAGTCAGACTGTCGGCACCAGCGGATGCAAGCCTGCGACGAGGCAGGCTTTTTTGTGCGGTGCCGAACGGAATCCGGATGGGAAACAGGCTGTTACTGCGCCAGGCCGGGGAACCTTTGGGGCCGGGCGGGTCCAACAGCGCGACCGGGCGTTGAAAACCCGGAAATCGCACATAGTTAACGACGCAGAAAAATGGCGGCCGCCGCGCTAGAGGGCCAGGTCCGCTGGAGGCAGTGCATGATCAAAGTCGAAAACCTGGTGAAGGCATTCGGCACGAAGCTCGCGGTGAACGACGTCTCGTTCACGGTCGAGCGCGGAGAAGTGCTGGGATTCCTCGGCCCGAACGGGGCCGGCAAGTCCACCACCATGCGCATGTTGACGGGATTCATCCCGCCCACCGCGGGGAGGATCACCGTTGGCGGCTACAACATCGTGGAAGACCCACTGCCGGCGAAGCGCCTGTTCGGCTACCTGCCGGAGAACGCGCCAGGGTACGCCGAAATGACCGTGCATGGCTTCCTCAATTTCTGCGCCGAGTTGCGCGGTTTGCAGGGTGGGGCGCGGAAGCTTGCGGTGCACCGCGCCGTGGAGCTGTGTTTCCTGGAAAACGTCCTCTATCAGACCATCGACACGCTCTCGAAGGGCTACAAGCACCGCACCTGCCTCGCGCAGTCCCTGATCCACGACCCGGAGATCCTCATCATGGACGAGCCGACCGACGGGCTCGACCCCAACCAGAAGCACGAGGTGCGCAACCTCATCAAGCACATGGGGGAGAAGAAGGCGATCATCTTCTCGACCCACATCCTGGAGGAGGTCGAGGCGGCCTGCTCGCGCGTCATCATCATCGACCGCGGCCGCATCGTCGCCAACGGCACGCCGCAGGAGCTGAAGGCGCGCTCTCCCGAAGGGCGGCTCGAGGACGTGTTCCGCGCGATCACGCTTCCCGATACGGTCAAGCATTGAGGCAGCCATGAACTCCTGTTCCAACATCAAGGCCATCGTGAAACGCGAGCTGGGTGGTTATTTCACCTCGCCGATCGCTTATATTTTCCTCGTCATCTTCCTGCTGCTCACCGGCTTCTTCACGTTCACGGTCGGCAGTTTCTTCGAGCGCGGCGAAGCTTCGCTGGTGTCGTTCTTCACCTGGCATCCCTGGCTCTATCTTTTCCTCGTGCCGGCGGTCGGCATGCGGCTGTGGTCGGAGGAGCGCCGGCTCGGCACGATGGAGTTGCTGCTGACGATGCCGATCACGGCCTGGCAGGCGATCGTCGGCAAGTTCCTCGCCTCGTGGCTCTTTCTCGCGCTGGCGCTGGCGCTGACCTTCCCGGTGGTGATCACGGTCAACTGGCTGGGCAGCCCCGACAACGGCGTGATCTTTGCCGGCTACGTGGGGAGCCTGTTTCTCGCCGGCGCCTATCTCTCGGTGAGCTGCATGACTTCCGCCATGACGCGCAACCAGGTGATCAGCTTCATCGTGTCGGTGATGATCTGCCTCTTCCTGATCCTCGCCGGCTACGAGCCCGTGACCGGGCTCCTGGCGCGCGTCGCCAACCCGAAAGTGGTGGAAGTGGTCGCCGCGTTCTCGGTCATGACCCACTTCGAAGGTTTCCAGCGCGGCGTGCTCGATTTGCGCGACATCGTCTTCTTCGTCTCTCTGATGGGGTTGGCGCTCTTCACCACCGGCGTCATCGTGCGCAACCAGAGGGCAGGGTAAAGGAATCCCCATGAGCAAGAAGAACCTGGAAACCCTCATTTATTCGACCGCCGGCGTCATCGCGCTGGTGGTGGTGCTGATTGCAGCCAACTTCATCGTGAGCGCGTTCAGCCTGCGCGCCGACCTGACCGAGGGCAGCGTCTACACGCTCTCGCCCGGGACCCGCGCGGTGCTGGCCAAGCTCGAAGCGCCGGTCAAGCTCCGTTTCTACTACACGCAGAGCGGCGAGGCGGTGCCGGTGGGATTGAAGACCTTCGCCAAGCGGGTGGAAGACCTGCTGAACGAGTACAAGGCGGCCTCGAAGGGCAAGGTGATCATCGAGAAGTTCAACCCCGAGCCGGATTCGGACGCTGAGGATTCCGCGCAGCTGGACGGCATCGAGGGCCAGCTCACCAACTCCGGGGAGAAATTCTACCTCGGGCTGTCGATTGCCTTCCTCGACCAGAAGGCGTCGATCCCGGTGCTGACGCCCGACCGCGAGCGGCTGCTCGAGTACGACATCACGCGCGGCATCGCGCAGGTGGGCGAGGCGAAGAAGCCGGTCGTGGGCGTGATGAGCGGGCTGCCGGTGCTGGGGCGCTCGCTCGACCCGGTCAGGAAGCAGCAACCGACCGAACCGTGGGTCTTCGCCCAGGAACTGAAAAAGATCTTCGACGTGAGGGAGGTCAAGCTCGACGCGAAGAAGATCGACGACGAGATCCAGGTGCTGGTGGTGATCCACCCGCGCGACCTCTCCGAGGAGTCGGAGTACGCGATCGACCAGTTCGTGCTGCGCGGGGGCAAGCTGATCGCGTTCGTGGATCCCTACGTCTACTTCGACCAGCAGCCCGATCTCCAGAACCCGTTCGGCGGCAACCAGGCCGGCCAGTCCACCTTCTACAATCTCTTCAAGGCCTGGGGCGTGGACGTGGACATGGGCAAGGTGATAGCGGACCTCACCTTTGCGAGCGGCTCCGGGCCGCGGCTGCTGCCGACGCTGCTGCAGCTCAACACGCAGGCGCTGAACCTCGACGACGTGGTGACGAGCCAGGTCGGGACGCTCCTCATCCCCTTCGGCGGCGCTTTCAAGGGTAAGCCCGCTGACGGGCTGAAGCAGACGGTGCTCGCGCATTCATCGAAGAACTCGATGCCGGTGGACCTCATCATCGCGACGCTCTCGGGCGAGCCCTCCACCCGCGGCTTCCAGCCCTCGGGCGAGGAAATGCCGCTCGCGATCCGGCTGACCGGCAAGTTCCACTCGGCGTTTCCCGAAGGCAAGCCCAAGCCCTACGCGCCGCCGCGGGCGGACAAGAAGAAGGACGAGAAAAAAGACGAGGTCAAGGCGGAGCCGCACCTCAAGCAGTCGGCGGAGGATAACGCCGTGGCCCTGATCGCCGACGTGGATCTCCTGTCCGACGGCGCGGCGGTGGAGATCCAGGAGGTGTTCGGCCAGCGCGTCGCCGTGCCGCGCAACGGCAACCTCGCGCTCGCGCTGGGCCTCGTGGAGAATTTCTCCGGCGGCAACGCGCTGATCGGCCTGAGAAGCCGCGCCTCCTTCAGCAAGCCGCTCACCGTGGTGCGCGAGATGGAAGCGCAGGCGCAGCAGCAGTACCTGGGCAAGATCAAGGAGCTCGAGGACAGCCTGAACCAGGTCCAGGAGAATCTGAAAAAGCTGCAGGGCTCGAAGGCCGGCGCCACCAGCTCCATCATGACCGCCGAGCAGCAAACTGAACTGGAGAATTTCCGCACCAAGTCGATCGAGACGCGCGGCGTGCTGAAGGAACTGCGCAAGAAACTGCGTGTTGAGACCGACGCGCTCGAGTTCTGGACCAAGGTCGTCAACATCGGGCTGGTGCCGCTCCTGGTGGCGCTCGCCGGCCTCGGTCTCGCGCTCGCCAAGCGCCGCCGCGCCCGGCAAAGGGCAGCGGCATGAACCGCAAGCAGTTCTTGATATTGCTCGCAGCGCTGGTAGTGCTGGGGGGCGCCGGGCTGCTGCTCGTCCGGCAGGACATCGCCGATTACCGGGCGAGCGGCGCGAAGATCGGCGCGAAACTCCTGCCCTCGCTCAGAATCGCCGACGTCGCCGAGGTCCGGCTGCAGGACGCGAAAAACCAGGTCACGCTCGTGCGCAAGGAAAAAACCTGGGCGGTCGAGGAGCGCGGCGGCTACCCCGCCAGCTTCCAGGAAATCAGCGACCTCCTGATCAAGCTGGTCGAGTTGAAGGTGACGCAGTCCGAGCAGGTGGGCGCCTCGCTCTACCCGCGGCTCGACCTCGCCGAGCCCGGCAAGGGCGTCGAGGGCGCGGGCACAGCCATCGAGTTCAAGGATGCCGCGGGCAAGCCGCTCGCGCGCCTGGTGCTGGGCAAGAAGGTGCTGAAGAAGGACCCGATGAATCCACTGCCTTCCGCCAAGGACGGCGTGCCGGCGGGCCGCTACGTCCGGGTCGACGGCGCGAAGGACGCGGTCGTCGTGGTGTCCGACCCGCTGGAGAAGGCGGCAGCCGACCCCGGCCGCTGGCTCACCAAGGATTTCATCAAGGTGGATCGCATCAAGACGCTCGCGGTCGGGCCCGAGGGCGGCGCGCCGAACTGGAAAATCGCGCGCGACGAGGAATGGGGCCAGTGGAAATTCGCCACGGGCGGCGAGCGCCTCCACCCGAGCGCCGCGGTCATGGCGGTGAACAAGCTCGGCCAGCTCTCGTTCAACGACGTCGCCGCGGATCCCGGGGCCGAGGCGGCCGACAAGCCCGTCGTCATGGTCGCGGAAACCTTCGACAACCTCGTCTATACGTTGAGGTTCAAGAAGACCGCCAAGGGCGATGATTATTTCCTGACATTCAAGGTGACGGGCGAGCCGCCCGCGACCCGCGCCGTGGAGAAGGGCGAGAAGCCGCAGGACAAGGAGCGCCGCGACAAGGAGTTCGCCGAAGCCCGCAAGCGGCTCGAGAATCGCATCGCCTTTGAGAATGTGCTCGGCAAGTGGACCTACGTCATCGCCAAGGGCGAGCTGGAGCCGCTCCTGAGAAGCCGCTCGGACATGACCATCCCGAAGCGGGACGACAAGAAGTAGCTCCCGGCGGACCGGCGTCCGCCGCTGTCCAAAGCTTCACCGCCAAGGCCGCCAAGGCCGCGAAGGAAAATAACAGCCTCAACGCGAAGGCCGCCAAGGCCGCAAAGAAATCCATTCCTCGCGCCCCCGGCGCCCTCCCGCGCTATACTTTGGCCATGAGTATCGCCACGCGTGCCGGCGTCGTTCTCCTGGCGTGCCTCCCGCTCACGGGCTGCTATGTGAATAGGTACGGCTTGCAGTCCACCAGCGGCGGCGCGACCACGACGACCACCGCCAGCAAGGTGAGCGGCTCGGCCAGTTTCTCGGGCGGCAAGATTGCGTTTTCGTCGGGACAGGTTCCCCCGCCCGGCGCCCCCGGCGGCCATGCCTACCTGGGCAATGGCGCCTCGGCGCTGCTGGTGACGGGCGTCGTGCTCGCCGACTTCCTGAACTACATCCGGGGCGAGCCCAGGCCCAAGGCGTTGCCTGCGGACACCAAGATCATGGGGACGTGCTCCTGTTACCAAAAACCGGTGAATAGTGAGTAGTGAATAGTGAATAGTGAATGGACTGAATCAACGTCAAGAACAGTGCGCAGCACTACTTAGTCTATTCACCATTCACCATTCACTATTCACGCACTTATGAAACTAAGAGACATCCTGAAATCCCCCGTCTTCCCACGCGGCAAGAAGTGGGAGTTGAAGCGGCGCGAGAATGGCTACGAGTCCGACGTCACAGCGCTGGTGCGTGGGATGCTCGAGGACGAATCCATCCGCGAGGACCAGCGCTGGGCGTGGGAGCGGTGGCGGAACGACGCCGATGCCTTGAAGAACAAGAACGGGTGATGAGGAATGCGGAATGATGAATAGAGAAAACACCTGGACGCCAGGGCATCGCGTTTTCCGTTCATCATTCATCATTCATCGATCCTCGTTGCGTGAAGCGCTCGAATTTCCCTTCCCTCTCAGGGGGAAGGGCGGGGATGGGGGTGGTGCTCATAAATCCGCATTCGTATTGCTGTGCGCAGCGCTGGCGGCTGCCTTCTCGCCAGTGCAAGCACAGCAATACCCAACGCGGCCGGTGCGGTTCGTGGTGCCGTTCTCGCCCGGCGGCAGCACCGACACGCTCGCCCGCACGCTGAGCGTGAAGCTCGCCGATGCGCTCGGGCAGCAGGTGGTGGTGGACAACCGCGCGGGCGGCAACGGCGACATCGGCATGATGATCGTCGCCAAGGCGCCGCCCGACGGCTATACGATCCTCCTCGGCTACATCGCCAATCTCGCCATCGCGCCCAGCCTGTACGTGAAGATGCCGTACGATCCGGTGAAGGACTACGCGCCGATCACGCAAATTGCAACTTCGCCCAATGTCATGACGGCGCACCCGTCGGTGCCGGCGAAAGGCCTGCAGGAGCTGATCGCGCTGGCAAGAGCCAAGCCGGGGCAGGTCAATTTCGCCTCCACCGGCGTCGCCAGCGTCGGGCACCTCACCGGCGAGCTCATCAACAGTCTCGCCGGCGTCAAGATGACGCACGTGCCTTACAAGGGCGGCGGCCAGGCGATCATCGGCCTGCTGGGCGGCGACGTGCAGGTCATGTTCAGCGGCTTTTCCGCGGCGATGCCCCACTTGAAGAGCGGAAGGGCCCGGGCACTGGCGGTCACGGGAGCGAAGCGCTCGCCCGCGCTGGCGGAGGTCCCGACCCTAGCGGAGCAAGGCTTCCCGGGTGTCGAAGCGACCGCCTGGTACGGCATGCTGGCGCCGGCCAATACGCCAAAGCCGATCGTCGCGCGGTTGCACGGCGAGACGGTCAAGAGCCTCAAGCTGCCCGATGTCGTGCAGCGGCTCGACGGCCTGGGGTTCGAGATCGTCGGCTCGACCCCCGAGGAGTTAGGCGCCTACATCCGCTCCGAGATCAAGAAGTGGGAGAAAGTCGTTAAAGCGTCCGGCGCGAAAGCCGAGTGACAGGCTAAAGCTTTCAACGCAAAGGCCGCGGAGGTCGCCAAGGAAGAATTACGACGGGTCGCGAAGGCCGCCAAGGCCGCGAAGGAATTCAATACAAGAACAGCAACAAAGTTCGCAAAGAAAACGCCAAGGTCGGCAGACGGGATGCGTCTCGGAAATTCCAATGCCTTCGAAAACCACGGCATTGCGTGCTGACCTCCGTAGCAGAAAAATTGGGTTCGCTGGTCGTGACAACTTGGTATGCAGCGAACTTATCCTATTCCCCGCTTGGCGATGCCTTCGCGTCCTTGGGTTGGCTTTGATAATGAATTCCTTGGCGGCCTTGGCGGCCTTCGCGTTGAGGCTTTTCTTTTCCTTCGCGGCCTTAGCGTCCTTGGCGATGAAGCTTTTTCAGCATTGCGCTAGGCGGCGTGGTGGCTCACCACCTCCAGCACCCTCGTCCCGTCGGCATTCCTGATCTCGGTTCGCACCGCGGCGAAGCTGCGGCCTTCGTGGAACCGCCGTGAGGTGATTTTCAGCGCCTTGCCCTGGCCGGGGCTGATGTACCACGAGGCTATCGCGGAGAGCTGCGGATGCTGCGGCGCCGCGGCGCGCGCGGTGATGGCGGCAAGCCCCAGCAGTAATCCGCCCTGCACGTGCCCGACGCGGTTGCCGTGCTGGGGGCCGATCTTGATGGTGCAGCGCGAGCCGTAATCGGTCTCTACCGGCAGGATTCCCCAGAAGTGCTCGATGAAGGCGTGCTGATGGTCAGCGCGCCTTAACGCGGAGTTGCAGGCCTTCAAAATCGCCTTTTCATCCGGTTTGAGTTCATCACGGCGAAGTTCAGCGGGCGCCGCTACGTCCTGCTGCCACGGCAGCGGCCCAAGGATCACGCCGGGTGGAGGCGGGAGCTGGATGAACGTGCCGCTGGCGTGGCACACCGGCTCGCCGCCCGCGTAGACCGTGCCGGTCGTCAGGGACTGGCGCGCCGCGGCGCCGGCCGTGTAGCCATGCATGCGGGCGTGGGTCTTCAACTCGCCCCGCAGCGGCGCGCCGGTGAACTGGGCGTGCAGGTGCACGGTGGCCTGGCGCGCGCCGCGCTCGATCTTCAGGCGCGAGGCGGTGGCGAGCGCAACGTCGAGCAGGACGCAGAACGCCGCCAGGTTGGCGGTTCCGTCCACATTGCGGGCGAGCGCGGAATCGGGCATGGCGGCATCGAGATCGTCCTCGCCGATGCGCGGCCAGTAACATCCCAGGAGGTAGCCGGGATAGTGATAGCCCGGCGTGCGGTTCGCCGCCACGGCGAGCTGCGCTTGCCCGAGAATCCATTTGTCATCGGTCGAAGTTTCTTTTTCCATTCCCCGATTCTATATTCGCGCTGCCCTTTTTGCAGCACGCATGTGCGGTAAAATCGAAAATAGTCCAACATGCAGCGCGATCCCTCCCCGACGCACGCCTCGACGCCGCACCGACCTCTCAGCCTTTACGAGATTCTCGCGATCGTTTTGCTGTGGAACGCCGGCTACAAGGGCGCGCGCGTGGCGAGCACGCTCTACGCGCTGGAACTCGGCGCCGGCCCGCTGGATACCGGTCTCTTACTCGCCACCTACGGGTTCTTCCCGCTGCTCCTGGCGGTTGTCATCGGCAAGGTCGCGGATCGCTACGGCGTGCGCGCGCCGATGGTTGCCGGCATCATCGTTTCGGTGGTGGGGACCGCGCTGCCCTGGGCCTTTCCCGTCCTGCCGATGCTGTTCGTTTCCGCGGCCGTGTGCGGCGCTGGGTTCATACTCACCCAGCTCTCGATGCAGTCGCTGGTCGGCTCGCTCGGCAGCGGGACGGACCGCACCCGCAACCTCAATCTGTACGCGCTGGCGGTATCCACTTCCGATCTCCTGGGCCCGATTGTCGCCGGCTTCTCGATCGACCATGTCGGCTACGTGACGACCTACGCGGTCCTTTCCGCGCCCGGCGCGGTGGCCGTCCTGGTCGTGCTGTGCCTGTTCAACCGCTTGTCGCACACGACCAGACATGCCGACCGCAGCGGTCAGCGCATGGCGGATCTCCTGCGCATCGGGCATCTGCGCCGGATGTTTCTCACCAGCGCGCTGGTGATGACCGGGCTCGACCTCTTCCAGCTCTACCTGCCGTTGCACGGCCACTCGATCGGGCTGTCGGCGTCCGCCATCGGCATGCTGCTGGGCGCGTTCGCGGCGGCGGGATTCGTCACGCGGGCGCTGCTGTCGGTGATGGCGCGCCGTTTCGGGGAGGAGCGCACGCTCTGCTACTCGATGTATCTCGCCGCCGGCACGTTCTTCATGATCCCGCTTTTCGATAATGCGATCGTGCTGGGCGCGGTCTGCTTCGTGCTCGGGCTCGGCATGGGGCTCGGCCAGCCGCTGACGGTGATACTCACCTACAACTACGCGCCGCCGGGGCGGCACGGGGAGGGGCTCGGGTTGCGCATCGCGATCAACAACTCCATGCACGTCGCGGTGCCGGCGGTATTCGGGGCCGTCGGCACGCTGTTCGGACTCGCGCCGGTGTTCTGGCTTTCCTCTGCGATACTGGCGCTGGGGGGCTACACCGGCCCGGCGCGCAGGGCGGCAGCGGCATGAATATCGCCACCGTCCTCTTGATCGTGCTGTTCAACATGGCGAGCTTCCGCGCGAGCAAGATCCTGGTTTCACTCTTCGCGATCGAGCTCGGCGCCTCCCAGTTCATCATCGGCTTGATGATCGCGATGTACTCGCTGCTGCCGGCGTTCCTCGCGCTCCAGGTCGGCAAGCTCACCGACCGCCTCGGTGTGCGCCTGCCGATGCTGTTCGGCTCGCTCGGCGTCTCGCTGGGGCTGCTGCTGCCGTGGCTCTACCAGTCGATGCCGGCGCTCTACGCTTCGGCGGCGCTGATCGGCGTCTCGCACATGATGTGCAACATCGCCGCGCAGAACCTGGTCGGTTCGTTCGGCGGCGCCGAGGACCACACGCGCAACTTCAGCAATTACGCGCTGATCATGGCGGTCGGCTCCTTCATAGGGCCGCTGGCGGGCGGGGTTTCCATCGACTATTTCGGGCACGCCAGGAGCTACCTCTACGTCGCCGCGTTCCCGCTGGTGCCGGTCATGATCCTCGCGTTCGTGCGCAAGGTCGGCCGCGGCCCGCGGGTGAAGAGCGAGGAGGAGCAGGCGGTGCTCTCCGCGAGCTTGCTCGCCAACCCGGTGCTGCGCCGCACTCTGATCGCAAGCGCGGTGGCAGTGACGGCGCAGGATTTGTTCCAGTTCTACATGCCAATCTACGGCCACTCGGTGGGACTGTCGGGCTCGGCGATCGGCGCGATCCTGGGCATGTTCGGCGTAGCGGCATTCTTCTCCCGCATCTGGCTGCCGGCGCTGGTGAAACGCTGGGGCCCGGATGCGGTGTTCAACCGCGCGCTCTACGTCGCCGCCGTCGCTTTCGTGCTGTTCCCGCTGTTCTCGACCGCGCCCGCGCTGTCCGCGATCGCGCTCGTGCTCGGGCTCGGCATGGGCTGCGCCCAGCCGGTCACGCTGATGCTCATTTACAGCCGCGCGCCCGAAGGCCGCTCGGGCGAGGCGCTGGGGATGCGCGTCACCATCAACCAGTTCGTGCATATCGTGATGCCGGTCGTGTTCGGCTCCCTCGGCACGATACTCGGGATGGCGCCGGTGTTCCTGGCCAACGCGCTGATACTGGCGGGGGGCGGGTTGCTGAACCGCGACCGCAAAAAAAGAAATAGACAGGATTAACAGGATTAACAAGATTAACAAGAATAAAATCAAATCAAACCTGAGCAGAAGTTAATAGGGGTCGTGTTAATTCTTGTTTAGAATTAATCCTGTAAATCTTGTAAATCCTGTCTATTCTTTCTCTTAATCCGGTTCATACAATGCCGCATTCAATGAGAAAAGGTCAGCAATGAAGATCGCCGTGCTGGACGATTACCAGGACGTTTTCCGCACGCTCCAGTGCGCCGCCAGGTTGAAGGGCCACGACGTCGTCACCTACCGGGACACCGTGAAGGATCCCGCGAAGCTCGCCGAGCGGCTCGCCGGCGCGGACGCCGTGATCCTGCTGCAAGGCCGGACGTCCTTCCCGCGCGGCGCCGCCGAGAAAGTCACGACGTTGAAGCTCATCAGCCAGACCGGCCGCAACGTCAACCACATCGACATGGCGGCGTGCACCGAGAAGGGCATCCTGGTTTGCGGGTCCGGCGCCGGGCTGCCCAACCACACGGCCGAGCTGACCTGGGGCCTGATTTTTTCGTCGCTGCGCCACATTCCCGAGGAAGTGCAGCGCTTCAAGGCGGGGCAGTGGCAGACGACGCTCGGCACGACCGTGGTGGGGAAGACGCTCGGCATCTACGCCTACGGCAGGATCGGCAGCATCGTCGCCAGGGTCGGGCGGGCGTTCGGCATGCGCGTCACCTGCTGGGGGCGTGAAGCCTCCACCGCGCAGGCGCGCGCCGACGGCTTCGAGGTCGCGGCGAGCCGCGAGGCTTTCTTCGAGGGCGCGGACATCGTGAGCCTGCACATCCCGCTCAACAAAGAGACGCGCGGTATCGTCAAGCACGCCGACCTTGCGCGCATGAAGGCGGCCGCGTTGATCGTCAACACCAGCCGCGCCCCGATCATCGAGGAAGGCGCGCTGGTGAAAGCGCTGAAGGAAGGGCGCCCCGGTTTCGGCGCGGTGGACGTCTACGAGAGCGAGCCGGTATTGAACGGCGAGCACCCGCTGCTCAAGATGGACAACGTGATCTGCACGCCGCACCTGGGCTACGTGGACCGCGACACCTACGAAAAATACTACGGCGCTGCGGTGGACATGGTGCTGGCCTTTGGCGAGGGCAAGCCGGTGAATGTTCTGAATCCCGAGGTGCTAGGCAAGAAATAACCGCCAAGGCCGCCAAGAAAGACAAGAAGTACAAATAAACCGCCAAGACGCCAACAAAACAATCAAGAACCAAAATAGACAGGATTAACAGGATTTACAGGATTAGATCGCATGTCCGATAATCTCCTCTACGGCCTCGCCGGCCTGCTGTTCTTTCAGGCGTACGCCACGATACGCCTCGTGCGGAGCAAGACTTTCCCCAGGGAGCAGAAGTTGCGCCAGCTGTTGTTCGTCTGGCTGGTCCCGTTCTTCGGCGCCGCCGTAACGATTGCCGTTCTCGCAGCGGATAAGGGGGGGTAGCGCCGGCTTCGCTTTTGCTAGATAATTTTCCGGGCGCTCACTCAGGAGCGCGCGGTAGCGGGCTTACCGGAGGAGGGCGTCATGACAGGCACGGCGAAACCCTGCAAGGCGTGCGGCGGCGAGATGAAGGTCGGCACACTCGGCTCGTTCCGCGGCGAGGAAGGGCAGGTGGCGGTGATCGTGAACGGCATGCCGGCGCTGGTCTGCGCCCAGAACCACAAGCGGTTTCTCTACCCCGATTTCGTCACCCGGCTGATGGATTTCGTCGCCGAGCCTGACAAGATTGCCCCGCAGCCACCCGCGGTCAAGCGCGGCCTTTTCAAGAAGCACTACCACTGCAGCGGGTGCGATGCCGAATTGCCCGAGGTGCCGACGGGGAAGTCGGAGCGCGGGCTCGACGCAAACCTGAAGAACGCCGCCCCCTTCAAGGTCGTGGTCCAGGTCGCGCTCTACAAGTGCGGAGGCTGCGGGCGCGAGCAGGTGCTCTCCAACGAGGAGGTGGGCGAGAGCGCGTTCAAGGCAGTGGCTCACGGCTTTCGCGCAGCGGACATCCACACCGAACGCTGAACCCGGAACCCGGAACGCGGAACAGTCCCTTACCCTCATCCCTGTCTTTAGATGAGTCCCTCTTCCTTCAGCACCTGCACGAAGAGCCGCACCGCACCGTTGGAAGCGGGAAAGCCGCAGTAGCCGGCAGCCTGCACGAATACCTCGTAGATCTCCTCCTGGGTCGCGCCGCTATTGAGCGCGCCCAGGATGTGCCCCCTCAATTCGTCGGGGCGGTCGAGGGCCGTCAGCATGCCCAGCGTTACCAGGCTGCGTATTTTCAGCGGCAGCCCCGGCCGCGACCAGAGCGTGCCCCAGGCGAGTTCGGTCACCAGTTCGTTCTGCTGTTTCGTGAACGGGTCAGGACTGGCTTCCCGCTTCGCGATGTGCTTTTCCCCCAGGACTTTCCGGCGCAGCGCCATGCCCTTGTCGTAGAGTGGTGTGGTCATGTCATCTCCTCGTGCTGGTTAGGGTTCAACGGAGAAAGTTTACGCGTTCGGCGCAGCTTGCTTCGTACGCAAAAAAAAGGGCTGCCTCGCGCAGCCCTTTCTTCGTGACCCGTCACTCGTCACTCATCACTCATCACTCATCACCGACTCTCAGTGCAGGTGCTTGTTTGTCGGGTGCAGCGGAATGACGGTCGAAGTACCGGAAGCATGCTCGCCGCTGGCCGGGTCCTGTCGAAACGGCCGGCGCCTGCTCCGTTCTCCCGAGCGCCTTCTGGCAATTGACTTGGCCATCGCGTTGTTCAGAACCTATTTCATCTATAGGCGCGTGATGCGTTGTGGCCAGGACGGACCGGATGCGAGGCGCCCGACGAAGGCCATATGTCGATATGGTCAAGGAGGGCAACGACGCAGCCGACCGTCCTGGCCGCAACCCGAAGGGACGGGGCGCTGAGCAACGGCCTTCGGCCGTTGCGCGCCCATTGGGGCAAGGAATGCCCGCGGTCGCGAAGCGACCGCTCAGGGGCGCATCTTGTCGTCGGTCACCCTTGCAATATCGACATATTGCTGCGGGCGATCCTCCTAAACCTGCATCCCACATCGCCTCCGTCGCACACGTGCCTATAGATGAAATAGGTTCTAAGGCCGTACCAGTACCGGGAGACCGGATCAGTCACCGGCCATTCCGCCACCCGGCCGCGGCTGGGGCGTTGCGCTCTAAGAATTTAGAAAGGGCCCGCTAGACCGCCCCCACCGCCCGCCCTGTTCGATCCGCTGCGCGGGAGACTCGTCTCATCACACTCCACCAGAGAGAGCGGTCGGCCATCCGCCGTCGGCTATCGGCCAAATCCGGCCGGTCCCGGTTACATTTGAAATTCGTCCCGATCGCCAATAAAACCGTCAAAACCTGGCATTCTGCTGACCTTGGCGTAAGCGGGCATAATGGCCGCCTACCAAGGGAGAGCCATGATGACGATACGCATCAAGCTCGCGGCAATTATCGCCCTGGCTGGCGCATCAAGCGCGTTGGCGCAAGTCGACACCTACCCGAATAAACCTATTCGCTGGGTAATTCCATTCGCACCGGGAGGCGGCACCGATATGGTCGCGCGCCCTATCGCAGCCAAACTCACCGACCGGCTGGGACAGCAGATCCTGTATGACAATCGCGGCGGGGGCGGCGGTGTTATCGCAGGCGAAATTGTCGCCAACGCAAATCCGGACGGCTACACTCTATTAGTCGCGGCTGTAGCGGTGATGACCGTTACCGGAAGCCTGCAAAAGATGCCCTTCGATCCGATCAAGGACTTCACGCCGATTACCAAATTTGCGAACGTGCCCAATATGCTGTCCTCGCGTACTGCACTGCCGATCAGCAGAATACAGGAGATTGCGCCTTACGCAAGAGCCAATCCCGGCAAGCTGCGCTGGGCGCTATCGGGCACGGGTTCGGCGGGCACGCTGTCGATGGAATTGTTCAGACTCATTACCGGCATCGACATTATCCCTATTCCCTACAAAGGCGCTGGCCCCGCGATGATTGCCGTGGTGAGCAACGAAGCCGATTTGATGTTTGCGAATCCGGCCGTGTTCATGCCCCATATCAAGGGCGGACGCCTGCGTGCGTTGGGGGCTGCGAGCCTGCAACGCATCGCCGCGCTGCCCGACATGCCGACGTTTCACGAATCGGGGTTTCCCGGCTTTGAATCGCTATCGTGGTACGGATTGGCGGCACCGGCGCGCACGCCCGCGGCGATCGTTGCGCTATGGCACAAAGAAACCGTCGTCGTCTTAAACCAGCCCGACATCGTCGCGCGCATCACACAGGACGGCGGCGTACCGGTGGGCAATACGCCGCAGAAATTTGCTCAGGAAATACGCGATGAAACCGCGAAGTGGGCCAAGGTGATCAAGATGGCGGGCATCAAACCACACTAAGGACGGGCTGAGCAACGGACTCGACCGCCGAGAAACACTTCTCACAATCCACCCAATGGAACCGGGATCACGAACGTTGGCTTTTTCATTCCTGCTCCACTTTTCAGGGCTATTTCTGACCAATCACCAGCGGGCGGCATACGGCCAGAAGCGGACATCCCTAGAACGTACAGCAGCCTATTTCGATATTCCTGCGCGCTCAGGATAGTCAGGCTGCGAAATTCTTATGTAACTTTTTGACCCTGCCAATTTCCATCTTGTGGAGCAATAATGGGTGACATT
>CAZFRR010000231.1:0-3174 GCA_964521405.1 uncultured Streptomycetaceae bacterium
GCGACGCGGCCACCGGGCTTCAGCGAGTTCATCAACCGGCGGAAGTAGCGTTCGCGCTCTTCGACGTGGTGATAGACGTCAACCAGGACGATCAGGTCCGCTTTTTCGGGGAGGCGGGGGTCTCCCGGCTTGCCCGCCACCGCGGTCACGTTTTTCAATCCTTCGCGTTTCGCGCGCTCGGCGAGGTGCTTCACCATCCCGGGCTCGGTATCCACGCCATAAACGCGCCCTTGCGGAAGCATGTGCGCGAACCGCACCGAGAAATAGCCGGTGCCCGCGCCGATGTCCGCCACGATCGCATCGGGCTTCAGTGCCAGCGCCCGGATCACGTCGTGCGGCTTCTGCCACGCGTCGCGTTCCGGGTCGTCAAATACCTTCGCCCACTTGTCCGCATCGCCAAAACTATGTTGATGGGAGGGTGGAGTTTGCGCAGCCGCAAGTGTTGCTAGCAACCCGGTGCAAATCGACAGGACAAGCATTGCCGCGACGGACGAAATCCGGTTTTCAAAGAAGTTTCTATTCACCATTCACGACTCACGAATCACGAATCACGCAGTTACTTTCATATTGAGCATCATCCCGCCATCCTCGTGCTCGAGGTTGTGGCAGTGGACCATGTAGACCTGGTCGCCGGGAAAAGGGTGCGAGAAGTCGGTGACGATGCGCACGGTTTCGCCGGGCCATACCAGCACGGTGTCTTTCCAGCCGAGGTCGGTAGCCGCGAGGCCGCCCGGCTCGATTGCCAGGCGCTGCTGCTGCTCGGGGCTGCCTTGACGCGAGACGACGCGGAACTGGAAACCATGGATGTGCATCGGGTGGGGCATCGTCGGGGGAACGTTGCGGATGTCCCAGGCTTCCACGGTGTCGCGGCGCACGGTGATGGGGGTCGCCTTCATGTCGTAGACCGCGCCGTTGATGCGCCATCTTCCCCTCGCCTGGTCGAGCACGACGAGACGCGGGCTGTACGGGCTCTCTGCGACTGGATCGATGCGCGATAACGACTGCGGCATCACCCGCTCGTAAGCAATCTTGCGCTGGACGCGCAGTCTCATCAACTCCAGTTCAGCGCCGTCCGGCGGATAAGGCGCCGCCCCGCCATGATGAGCGTGCTCGCCGTGGGTGGACTGCCCGCCGCCGCTCTCGGCGTGCATGGCGTCGAACGGCAGGCTGACGAGCGTGACCGAGTCGCCGCGGGCGGCTGCGCCCAGGTCGAGCAGCACGTCGAGCCGCTCTGCCGGCGCCAGAAACGCTTCCTTTACCGTGCGGGGCCGGTCGATGAGCCCGCCGTCCGTGCCGATGACGTGATAGTCGAGCAGCGTATCGCCATGGCGGAATGCCAGGCGGTAGAGGCGTGCGTTCGAGCCGTTGAGGATGCGGAAACGACAGAGGCGCGACGAAACGTGCAGATGCGGACGCGGCGTCAGGTTGACGAGCACCTCGGTTCCGTAATGACCGTGGAAGCTCTCCTGCGTCGCGGGCGCGTAGGCCAGCCCGCCCCCATCGTCGAACCTGCGGTCCTGAAGCACGAGCGGAATGTCGGTCTCGCCGAATTTCAGGTCGAGCGCCTTCTGCAGCGCGAGTTCCTCGTCGTCTTCCACGATGAAAAGGCCGGCCAGCCCGAGATAGACCTGCTTGCCGGTGAGGTAATGGGGGTGAGGGTGGTACCAATAGGTAGCGGCCCGGTTGGCGACCGTGAACTGGTAGTCGTAGGTGGCGCCGCCGCCGACGGCATAGTGCGGGTGGCCGTCGTTGTTGCTGTCCACCTTGAGCCCGTGCCAGTGGATGATGCTCGCCTCCTCGAGCGCGTTCCAGAATTTGATGCGCATCCTGGCGCCCGCGCGCACCCGCAACACCGGGTTGTGCAGGCGCCTGCCGTGTTGCTCCAGTTCGTAGGCGAGCATCCGCGCCGGCCGGCCCGGCAGGATCGGGTGCTCGACCGGTTTCGCGACCAGCGTGAAGGTGCCCGCCGTATCTGCCATGCCGAACAGGCCTTCGGCTCCGGGCAGGCGCAGCGGATTGGGGAAAGCGGGATCCGGCGGCAGCGGCAGCTCAGCGGCGGCGGTAGGCTTCAGCGGCCGCGGCCGGTGCGCTCGCAGGAATCCAGCGGCAAGGCCTGCTGCGCCCGCCATGCCCGCCACCGATACAAGAAATTTTCGGCGTCCGCTCATCCTGGAAAAAAGCTATTTGCCACAGAGAACACAGAGTTCACAGAGGAAAATAAAAATGTGTGTCATTCTCAAGCTTCATCCGTCTGGTGCGTGTAGCGTGCTGATTCGAATCCTTGAATCTCTCTGTGTTCTCTGTGACCTCTGTGGCTGAATTGCGGTTCCTTGGGTTCAGTAGTTAGGGGCTTTTGGCGCAAGTGCGAAAACCCGCGAACACGTCAGAGCGATCCGGCGTATAGAAGTTCCGCCAGGTGTTGCGGATCAGGCGTCGCGTGGTCGCGAAGCTGCCGCCGCGCAGGACCTTGTGGGTGCCGAACCAGGGCTGCGAATATTCCTGGTAAGGATCGACGACGAACCCGGGGTAGGAATTGAAAGTGCTGTCCGTCCATTCCCAGACGTTGCCGATCATTTGCCTGCAGCCCGACGCGGCATCTCCCGCAGGGAAATTGTCGACCCCGGTTATGCCGGCGCCTTCCAGATTCGCGTGATCGGAGCCGGGCGTCTGCTCGCCCCAGGGATAGTGGCGTTTCTGACTGGCGCCGGCATCCAGCGAAGCGGCGTATTCCCATTCCGCCTCCGTCGGCAACCGCCGGTTGGCGTAACGGCAGTACGCCTGCGCTTCGTGCCAGTTCACATGGATGACTGGTTCGTCCGGCCGCAACGCGACGATGCGGTCGAATCTGCGTTGCGCCCACGCGCCGTCCCGCTTGACCCAGTACTTCGGCGCCGGCAGGTTCTCGCGGGATTTCCAGGCCCAGCCGTCTTCGTCCCACCATTCTCGGCGCGAGTAGCCGCCTGCGTCCACGAATGCGGCATAGTCAGCGTTGGTGACCGGCGCGCGCGCGATGCGAAACGGCGCAAGGCGAACCTCGTGCGCCCATTTCTCGTTGTCAAATATGAAATCGCCGCCGGGGGCTGCCCCGAGTAGGAAGGTTCCGCCGGGAAGGTCCGCGTCGCCGGCAATCCGCGCACCGGGATCAGCGGCGATTTCATTAGCTCTCAAAGGATC
>CAZFRR010000232.1:0-18725 GCA_964521405.1 uncultured Streptomycetaceae bacterium
CGGGTGTGCCGGTACTGACCTGCCCCGGCGAGGCCTTTGCATCGCGGATGGCGGCCAGCCTGTTGCAGGCGGTCGGCCTGCCGGAATTGATTGCCAGGGATCTGCAAGAATACGCGGCGCTGGCGCTGAAACTGGCTACCAGCCCCGCACTATTGGCTGACATAAGCTCCAAGCTGGCGCGAAACCGCACGACCTACCCGCTGTTTGACACGGACCGCTTCTGTCGGCACCTGGAGTCGGCTTACTTCACGATGTGGGAGCGGGTGCAGCGGGGGGAACGTGCTGCCAGTTTCGTGGTGCGGCCCTGAACCGCCAGGAAACTTCCAGAACCATTTAACCGCCATGACGCCATGACGCCAAAAAAACAAACCGAATACATATTAAAAATATAAAGACCAAAAGCCCATCATCGTCTTTTCGAGAACCGTATCTGATGTTCCGGAGTCCTGTTTATTGGGTCTTTCATGGCGTCATGGCGTCATGGCGGTTCGATTGCTGTATGGATTTGTTTTTAATGAGGAGTTCTGGCGTCGTGGCGGTTCCTTGTTTGTTGAGTCAACCGCATGGTCCCGTGGTTCGTTAGTACAGCGATGCGGAGGAAGAGCCAATGCTTGAGCCGCCGAAAAAGCTGGATGTGATCGCGAACGCCGTGGTTGGAGCGGCGCTGGAAGTGCATCGTATTCTCGGTCCGGGTTTTCTCGAGAGCATCTACGAGGAGGCGCTGGCAATCGAGCTGGAGTTGCGCGGCATTCCCTTCGAGCGGCAAAAGGCGATCAACGTAACGTACAAGGGACAACCGATCGGTACTGGCAGAGCGGATTTCGTCATCGGGGACTCCCTGATCGTGGAGTTGAAGGCAGCCGAGAAATTACTGCCGGTTCACCAAGCCCAGGTGATTTCATACCTGAAGGCTGCCAAATGCCGTCTGGGCTTGTTGATCAATTTCCACGAGGGCCTGCTCCGGGACGGTATAAAGCGCGTGATATTCACCGCTCCCGGATAAGCTTGGCCTTTCCCCTTCGCCCTTGAAATGAATAATTTTGATCTGTCCTGGGACCCGGCAGTTAATTAATTCTTGTTTTCCTTGGCGTCATGGCGGTTAATAAATCCTGTGTAAGACGGTGGAAGGCGGCGCCCCAATCGCCATCCGTGCCCTGGCGGTAGATCCGGAACCCGGGAAACCACGGCGACTCCTCCCCCCCAGCCATCCACCGCCATTCCGGCGGCTGGGGCACCAGCACCCTCGCGGTTCTGCCAGCCGCGGCACGAAGATGCATGTTGGTATTGCTCACGCCGGCGTAATCATCGATGAGCGCCAGCGCAGCAAGCATGGCTTCGAGATCTTCGTTCAGCGCGGTGAGATCGTGGACCGGCTGGCCGGCGAATTCCGCCAGCCGACGGATTTCACCCGGCCCTGGATGGCGCTGCAGTGCGACCAGCGTGGTGTTGAGGCCCCTAACCGCGGCGCCCAGCTTTTCGAGCGGGATTTCCTTGCTCAACACCCAGGTGGTACCGCGCTGTTTCTCCGGGGTGATGCCGGCGCGCCAGGTCAGGCCCAGGTACGGGGGCGGTCCCAGCGCCGCCAGCCGCAGCTTCATGGGGCCGAGCGCATCCGGCAGCGGTGCGATTGCGAGCGGCGGCGGGTAATCGGTTTCCCCGAGCACGTGCGGCAAGTCCCCTATCAGCAGGTGAAAATCCACTGACGGCAACGGATCGCCGGCAGAGATGACCCGTCCCAGCGCCGGCACGCGACCCAGCATCGAGACAATCCTGGAGTGGGCGTGGTAAGTGATATCCGCCCCGCGCGACTTGAGTGCCGCCGCGAAGCGCAAAAAGAACAGCTCGTCGCCCAGCCCCTGCTCGCGCAACAGGCCGACTTTCTTGCCGGACAGGTTTCCGGGCAGTTCCCGGACCGGCAGGGGTCCGGACGCGCCGGCGAGACGCCGCTGCCGTGCCGGCCGCGATTCGTAATACTTCCAGCCGGCCTGCAGGTTGCCCACCGACAGGCGGGCGCCAGCGATCGCATGGCGGAAATCCCGGGATTCCGGCTGCAGCGCCAGCGCGCGTTCCAGCCATTCCATCCCCTCCGCGTGATGCCCGGCCTGGTGGAGCGCGCCGCCGCAGGCGCCCACTGTCCGCGCCTCGTCCGGCGCGAGCCGCGCTGCGCTACGGAATGCGGCGAGCGCCGAAGTGATTTTGCCTTGATGGGTGAAGGCGGCGCCGAGCATCACGTGCAACTCCATCGCGTCGCGGGATCGCGCGATGCCCTGCTCGCAAACCGCAACCGCCTCGCCAAATTGGCCCCGGTCATTCAGCACCGAGGCGAGATTACAGTAGGCTGCAGCGGCATCCGGCTGCAACGCGAGGCTGCGGCGGCACGCCTGTTCCGCTTCCTCGAACCGTTCCAGTTGTTGTAATGCCCGGCCCAGGTTGGTGTGAGCGTCGGCGAACGCGGGATCGAGCGCGATAGCGCGGCGGAAGAGGTCCGCCGCTTCCTCCTGCCGCCCCTGTTCCTGCACCGCGTTGCCGAGGTTGTACCAGGCAAGCGCGTAGCCGGGATGGCGCTGCGCTACCGCGCGCAACTCGCGCTCGGCTTCAGCAAAATTACCTTGCATCGCGAGGCAGCTGGCGGCGCCGACCGCGAACTGCGGCTCGCGCGGATCGAGCGTGGCAGCGCGCCGGAACGCCGCGTCCGCGTCCGCTACGCGCCGCAAGGCGAGATAGGCTTGCGCGAGATTGGCGTGAAACCCCGGGTTACCCGGCAGCACCTCGATCGCCAGTTGAATCAGTTGGATCGCTTGGCCGGCATCACCGGCCTGGAGGGTGGCAACGCCCGCCAGATGCAGCGCATCCGGGTGCCGGGGCTGCAACCCAAGTGCTTGTTCATAAAGAGCTTTCGCCTCGTGGGGACGCCCCGAACGGTGCTCCAGCAGACCCTGCTCGATCAGACCCCGAACCCTGTCGCGTTCCCCGGCCATAGTCCAGCCATTCTAAAGGCGAATCAGGACGGCCCGGGTCCTTGCCACGGACAATAACATAGTACATTGATTATAAATAACTTTATTCAGTTTTCCGGCCGGCATCAGGAGGGCCGGAAAACTGTTGCAGGCGTGCAACAACCGCCTTGAAATTACGGTGAATAGTTGGCATTTCTGTTGCTGGCGCGACGAGCAATGCGGCAAACTACCCGCAACCTCGCTAATCAGCGGGGGGATGAGTTTAGGGTTGTCCAGGGTTGTCGCAAACACGTGATGTGATAGCCCGGAAGTGATGGCTCTAAGGGCGTAAAAACTTCAAAGGAGAATGTCAGCATGAACAAGAAACTAATGGCGGTGGCCGTCGCCGGAGCACTGGCTGTGCCGGGAGTCGCGCTGGCGCAGTCGAGCACCGTGCAGATCGGTGGCTCGCTTACCGCGTTCTACTACAATCACGATGCGAACAATCCGGGCCTCGGACAGTCCGGAGATATCCTCGAGACCTCCGAGCCCGAGTTGTTCGTCAGGGGCGAAGAGAAACTGGGCGGCGGTTTGTCGTTCTGGTTCCAGTGCACGAGCTCGATGGACGCCATGATCGGCGGCTCGGCTGCCGCGCAGGGCATTTGCTCACGCAACAGCGGTCTCGGCTTCCGGGGCAGCTTCGGTAACATCTTTGCGGGCAACTGGGATACCCCCCAAAAGCTCACCTTTAACATGGCTCGCGGCTGGTTTGGTTCCACCAACTCGGTGACCGGCGGCAGCGGCCGCATCCTGTTCGGCAACGGCCCGAGCGGCGTGAGCAACCCGGTGCAGACCGTGGGCTCCCCGTCAACAACGACCACTCCCGTTGTCGGTGGCTTTTCAACGGTCGTAACTACGGCAGCTACCGGCACTGCCATGACGAATGGACCGTCAGGATTCGCACGCCGGCAGGCGAACGCGTGGAATTACCACAGCCCGAACTGGGGCGGCTTCTCGATCCTGGCCGCGTACAGTGCGGACAACGAGTCAACCGGCCGGCCCGAAGCTTCTCTGTTGGACCCGCGCCTGTTCAGCCTTGGCGGTAGCTTCAGGACAGGGCCGCTGACGTTGGCAGTTGCCTACGAGCAGCATAATGACTACAACCCGGGCAATGCAACACAAGGTACCGCTGCGGGACAGTATTCAGGTGGCCAAGACGACAACTGGACGCTGGTTGCCGGCTATAAGTTTGCCGGATTCGACGTGAGGGCTATTTATAGCCAAACCAACTACGAAGTTCAAAACGGCGCCGACCTCAAGGTGAAGGGCTGGGGCCTGTATGCCGACTGGGCCATCGCGGGGCCGCATACCGTGAGGGCGCAGTATGTCATGACGGACGATACCAGCGGCAGTTCGGCGATTAACGCCGCGCCGTATATCGGCCCGTTGCGCGGTAATTCGTGCGGCGCCCTTTCGAACGTCAGTTGCGCAAGCGATACGGGTTCCAAGCTGTGGTCGCTCGTTTACTCCTACGCTTTCTCCAAGAGAACCGAAGGTTCAGTCATCTACACCAAGCTGGACAACGACGCGAACGCGGCCTTCTCGCTGGGTAAAGTCAATGCGATCGCGGGCACCAGCCAGAGCAGCGCGGGTCTGGCAGTCAAGCATCGCTTCTAATAGTTACTTTGCAGGTTTGATACGGGCGCCTTCGGGCGCCCGTTTTTTTTCGCCTCGAACCTGAACAGCCAATTGCCACAGAGAACACAGAGTTCACAGAGGAAAATCAACAACGTATGTTATTTTCAAGCTTCACCCATCTGGTGAATGTGGCGTGCGGGCTCAATCCCTTGAATTTCTCTGTGTGCTCTGTGATCTCTGTGGCTGAATCAGGTGTTCTGTAGGTTTTTTTGCCACAGAGATCACAGAGAGCACAGAGAAGATCAAGGCGGTTCCCGATGAGTGACGAGCTCACCGCAGCAATCATTGGTGCAGCCATAGAAGTGCACAGGATTCTTGGCCCTGGGCTGCTTGAGTCAATCTATGAAGAAGCCCTCAGCTACGAATTGACGCTACGGAGCATACCCCACGAGCGACAGGTGTCTGTGGATGTGCAATACAAGGACCGCCGGATTCAGGGCCAACGGCTCGACCTGTTGGTGCAGAAAGAAGTCGTCGTGGAAGTCAAATCGCTGCGCTTCGTGCCGGAGGTGGCTACCGCACAGGTATTATCGTATCTGAAGGCTACGAAACTGAAGCGGGCGCTGCTGATCAATTTCGGCGTCAGGAGGCTCAAGGATGGGATCAAGCGTATTTCTCTGTGATCTCTGTGATCTCTGTGGCTGAATCAGGGTTTTCTGCCGGTTTGTTTGCCACAGAGGACACAGAGCACACAGAGAATAGAAAAGGCACGCCAATTTTCTGCAGTTCTCTCTGTGAACCCTGTGATCTCTGTGGCTGAATCCGGTTTTCTTTTGAGCTGCTCCTGAGGTGTCCGCGACGCTGGACCGCAAGCTGCAACAGGCCGCCGCCGCGCTCGCGGCGGGGGACTTGGCGCGCGCCGAAGGCCTGAGCCGGGAAGTGCTCGAGCGCGCCCCGCGTCACCCCCGCGCGCTCCAGTTGGCCGCTTCCGCGCGCCTCCAGCAAGGCGACGGCGCGGGCGCCGGCGAGCTGCTCGCGCGCGCCCTGGAAGGCGACCCGAACAATCCCCAGTTGCTGGAAGGCCTGGGCGCCGCGGCGCTGAAGGCGGAGAATTTCGTGGAAGCGGAGCGTTGGTTGCGCCGCGCGATCGGGTTTGGCAAGGCCGGGGCCGCAACCTATACCTGGCTCGGCCTGGCGTTGTCTTCCCAGGGCCGCCGGCCCGACGCCATCGAGATGTTTCGCCAGGCCGCGGTTGCCGCCCCGCAGGATCCAGGCATGCACTTCAATCTGGGCAACGAGCTGATGCGGGCCGAGACGTGGGAGGATGCGGTCACCAGCTACGAACGGGCGTTGAGGCTGAAGCCGGATTATCCCGAGGCGCTGAACGGCCTGGGCACCGCTTTGAAAGTCCGGGGAGCGCTCGATGCCGCCGCCGCCCGTTTGCACCAGGCGATCGATCTGCGTCCCGACTACGCCGAGGCCTACGACAATCTGGGCGACACGCTGGTGCGCGCGGGCGAGGCCGGGGAGGCGGCTTCGTGCTTCCGGCGCGCCATTGCCCTGGAGCCGGACAACGCGGATTTCCACGCCGACCTTGGCAATGCAATGCTGGATCAGCAACATTGGGATGACGCGGTTGCGTGCTACGAGCGCTCGCTCGCGCTCCGGCCGGACTATCCGGAGGCGCTCTACAGCCTCGGATCCGCCTTGCGGGCGGGAGGAAATCCCGAGGCTTCCCTCTCCCCGTTACGGCGCGCGATCGCCCTGCGCCCCGATTATGCCGAGGCCCACGAAAATCTCGCCCAGTCATTGGTGCGGGTGAGCCGGGAGGACGAGGCGGACGCCTGTTTCCGGCATGCAATCGCACTACAGCCGGAAAAGGCGACCCGCTATCTCCATTACGGCAATGCGCTGCTCGAGCAATATCGCCTGGACGAGGCGATCGCGCAGTTCGAGCGGGCGCTGGAAGTGAACCCGGCATGCACCGATGCGCGATACGGCCTCTCCGGCGTATGGCTCATGCGCCAGCAATTCGAGCAGGGGTGGCCGGCGTACGAACAACGGCTCCAGAACGCCGAATATCGAAAGACCAGCTTCAGCAGCGAAAAAACCGGATTTGCCTTGTACGAACGGTTGGCGCACTGGCAGGGTCCCGGGGAAACCGGCGTTGACGAGGTGGCGATCTGGGCGGAGCAGGGCCTCGGCGACCAGGTAATGATCTCCACGCTGCTCCCCGAGCTGATCGCAGCGGGGACGCCCGTTTTGTACGAGGTGGACCGCCGGCTGTTGGCGGCGTATGAGCGGGCTTTTCCGGGGACGCGCTTTATCAAGAGATCGGCGCCGCCGCAGGAGGAATTGCAGCGGGCGAGCCGCGTGCTGGCAATTGGCTCGTTACCGGGGCTGTTCCGGCGCTCGCGCGAGGACTTCTCGCGACAGCCCGCGAAACTGCTCCACGCGCTTCCCGAGAGAGTCGCGCATTACCGGCAGCGGCTCGGCGCCGCGGGACCCGGGCTGAAGGTGGGGCTCTCCTGGCGCAGCACGCGCAAGGACTACTGGGGCACCCAGAAGAAGAGCGCTCCGCTCGCGGATTTTGCGCCGCTGCTGGCGCTGCCCGCCAGCTGGTTCGTGGACCTTCAGTACGGTGACACGGCGGTGGAGCGCAACGCGCTGGAGGCGGGCAGGGGGGCGCGGCTCACGCATTTTGATGAAGTGGATTACTTCATGGACCTCGAGGAGGTGCTGGCGATTATCGAGGCCTGCGACCTGGTGATCACGACCAGCAATGCCACCGCGCACTTTGCGGGCGCGCTGGGAAAACGCACCTGGCTGCTTTATCTTGCGGACCGGCCGCCTTTTCACTACTGGGCACACGCCGGAGACCACCGTTGCCTGTGGTATCCCTCAGTTGAAATCGTCACGGCGCCGCAACTCACCGACTGGCCTTCGCTCATCCGTCATACCGCCGACAGACTGGAAGCGGCCCTACAAACCGGATTCAAGCCACAGATAGACACAGATGAACACAGAGAATAACAAAGCTATCGAAATTATCTCTAGTTCTCTCTGTGATGTCTGCGATCTCCGTGGTTGATAAGACATGATCCTAAAAAAGCTATTTGCCACAGAGAACACAGAGTTCACAGAGGAAAATCAAGAGCGTATATCATTTTCAAGTCTCACCCATCTGGGGAGTATGGCGTGCTGGCTCAACCCCTTGAATCTCTCTGTGTGCTCTGTGATCTCTGTGGCTGAATTGCCGTTGTTAAGATGATTGAGCGGGCTCTGCAACAGGCGGAAGCCAGCTTCAAATCGGGCGACCCCGCCGGGGCCGAGGCGTTGTGTCTTGAGGTGCTGGGCCGCGTGCCGGGAAACGCGGACGCGCTGCGGCTGCTGGGCGTGCTGCGGCTGGAAGGCGGGCGCGCGGCTGACGCGATTCCCCTGCTGCGGCAAGCGTTGCAGGCCGATCCCGCAAGCCTCGGCACGCTGGACGCCCTCTCCGCCGCGTTGATGGCGGCGGGCGATCCCGCCCAGGCAGAGGCCATCGTGCGGCAGGCGCTCGCCCTGGATGCAAGCCTCGTCGTGGCGCACATGCGGTTGGGCATGGCGCTGGCCGCGCAACGCAAATGGTGCGAGGCGGCGCGGGTCTTTGAAAACGCGATCGAACTCGACCCGGAAATTGCCGATGCGCACCACAATCTGGGCGATGCTCTTACGAAGCTCAACCGTCCCGAGGCGGCGATCGACAGCTTTCGGCGCGCACTCGCTATCAATCCCGCGAATCCTGAAACCCACAACTCGCTGGGACTCGCGCTGCAGGAGCTGCGCCTGTGGGGAGCAGCTACCCGGTGCTATGAGCGGGCGCTCGCCCTCGATCCGGCGTTCGCGAAGGCGCGTTACAACTTGGCCCTCGCCGCGTTATTCCACCAGGATTTCGAAAAAGGGTGGCTGGAATACGAGCACCGGCTGCGCTGCGAGCCGATCCGCGCAACCCTCAGGAAGCGCACCGACACGCTGGATCGGTACGAGCTCCTGCCGCGCTGGCGCGGCCCTTCGGAAACGGGAATCGGCGAGGTGGCGATCTGGGCCGAGCAGGGCATCGGCGACCAGATTCTCTTTTCCACGCTCCTGCCGGAATTGATCGGCGCCGGCGTGCCATTCGTGTACGAGGTCGATGGCCGCCTGCTCGCGGCCTACGAAAGGGCTTTCCCGGGCGCCCGCTTTGTTCCCTTCGAGGACCCGCCGCGGGAAGCGCTGCAGCGGGCAGAGCGCGTTCTGCTCGCCGGCTCGCTGCCGTGGCTCTACCGCCGCTCGCGCGAGGACTTTGCACGGCAGCCGGCGAAGTTGCTGGGCGCGCTCCCCGGGCGGGTCGCACACTACCGGCAGCGGCTCGATGCGCAGGGGCCGGGGCTGAAGGTGGCGCTCGCCTGGCGCAGCACCCGGGAGGACTGGTGGGCGCAAAAGAAGAATGCCCTGCTCGCGGATTTTGGCCCCCTGCTGAAGCTCCCCGGCGTGACGTTCGCCGACGTGCAGTACGGGGACACGGCGGACGAGCGCCGCGCGGTGGAGGCGGCCACGGGGGCACGGCTCGCGCGCTTTGACGAGGTGGATTATTTCAACGACCTGGAGGAGGTGCTGGCGATCCTCGAGGCCTGCGACCTGGTGATCACCACCAGCAATGCCACGGCGCACTTCGCGGGCGCGCTGGGCAAGCGCACCTGGCTCATGTATCTCGCGGACCAGGCGCCTTTTCACTACTGGGCGCACGGCGGAAATCATCGCGCGCTGTGGTACCCCTCGGTTGAAACCATCTCGACAACCCGATTTGCCGACTGGCCGTCGCTGCTGCGGTCCATTGCGGAGCGGCTCGGGGAAGAGATCTTTCCCGGTCGTGGGAGCATCACCGGCGCTGCGGGAGGCGGGGGAAAGGAGTCCACGCCCGCTCGCGTCGCGCTCGATCGCGCGAGGCAGATGCGGATGGAAGGCAATCTTGCCGAGGCCGTTGTAGCATGCCAGTGCGCGCTGATGGAGCACGCCGGGGACGCGGAATTATGGAGCGAACTTGCCCATGCACTGCGTTGGCAGGACCGGCCTGAGGATGCGCGCAGCGCGGCGGCCAGGGCCATCGAGCTCGCGCCGGGCCTGGCGAGCGCATGGTTCAATCTCGGCGCCGTTGAGGTCGGGCAAGGCGAGATGGCCCGGGGCATCGAGTCCTACCGCAAGGCGCTCGAACTTGAGCCCGCCTTTGCCGAGGCCTGGAGCAACCTGGGCGACGCGCTGGGCACGACCGGCGACAAGACCGGGGAAATCGAGGCCTATCGCCGCGCCATCGAAATCAATCCGCAGCTCGCTCCCGCATGGAGCAATCTCGGCAACGCGCTGCTGGAGGCGGGCCGGATCGGGGAAGCCTTGCTCGCTTGCCGGCGCGCCACCGAGCTCAACCCGGGCTTTGCCGCCGGCTGGAACAACCTGGGCAATGCCCTGCACCAATGCGGCGAGTTCGAGGAGGCTGAGAAGGCGCGCGAAACGGCGCTACGGCTCGCCCGGAGGCTTGCCTAAGGGTGAAGGGAAAACGGAACCCCCTCTCCCCGTTCTGCACACGAAAGCGCGGCGTTGCGGGCGCGCTTTTTTGGGTTGACTCACTAATGTAGAACGTCCTACAATGACGGATTATCCGTCAAGGAGCCGCAGATGAAACAGCAGGTCAGCTTGAGAGAAGCGAATCAGCATTTTTCACGTTATATCGAGGCCGTCGAGCGCGGCGAGGAGGTCATCATCACCCGCCGCGGCAGGCCCGTCGCCAGGCTCGTGAAGGTGAGCCGGTTACGCGAGCCGACGCCCGCGCAGAGGCGCGCCTGGAACCTGATTAAATCAAGCGCGAGGGATCTGAATATCGGCAAGATCAGCCGGGACGAGCTTCATGAGCGCGCAACGCATCACGCTTGATACCAATCTGCTCGTGTATGCAGTGGACACGAGCGCGAGGGACAAGCATGCCAAGGCGCGGAAGCTCGTCGAACTCGCGCTGAAGGCCGACTGCGTCCTGACGCTGCAGGCGCTGGGGGAGTTCTATTTTGCTGTCACGCGCAAAGGAAAGCTTCCGGCGGCCGAAGCGAAAGCGCAGGTCGAGGCCTGGCAGGACCTTTTTCCGGTCGTAGTGGCGAAACCTTCAACCCTGAACCGGGCGATAACGGCAACCGTCTCGCGGCGAATTGGTTTCTGGGATGCCTTGTTGTGGGCGACCTCCCGAGATGCCGGCGTGACCCTGCTGCTGAGCGAGGATTTTAGCGACGATTCGGTGCTCGACGGCGTGCGCATCATCAATCCTCTGGTCCATAAGGATCTTCCGGGCTTGCTCGGCCTGATTTAGGCAGCCATGGCCGAACTCGACGAATCCCGCCTGGGCGTGCACGACAGCCTGCGGCGCGTGAGCGAGCTCCTGCACAAGCACGAGCTGGTGGAGAGCCTCGTCCACCGGCAGGAAGGGCCGCGCCAGGAGCTGGTCGAGAACCTGGTGCACAAGCTCCATCTGGTCGAGCTGCAGAAGCTGCTGGATGCGCAGCACCCGGCGGACGTCGCCTACCTCCTGGAGTCGCTGCCGCTCGAGCAGCGCCTGGTGGTGTGGGACCTGGTCAAGGCCGAGCGCGAGGGGGAGATCCTGCTCGAAGTCTCGGACGCGGTGCGCGAGACCCTGATCGAGAACATGGACGAGCAGGAGCTGGTCGCGGCGACCGAGCAGCTCGACACCGACGAGATCGCCGATCTCGCGCCGGACCTCCCGCGCGAGGTGATGCAGGATGTCTTCAAGTCGCTGTCGCCCGAGGAACGCGAGCAGCTGCGCTCGGCGATGTCCTACCCCGAGGACACGGTGGGCGCGCTGATGGATTTCGACATGATCAGCATCCGCGACGATGTCACCGTCGAGGTCGTCCTGCGCTACCTGCGCCGGCTCGACGACATGCCGGACCACACCGACCAGCTGTTCGTGGTCGACTATGCCGGTAAGTTGAAGGGATTGCTGCCGGTCAACCGCTTGCTGGTCACGGATCCCGAGACCCCGGTCGCCACGGTGATGCAGCCGGAATTCATCAAGTTCCACCCCCAGGAGAAGGCGCAGGACGCGGCCAATGCGTTCGAGCGCTACGACCTCGTTTCCGCGCCGGCGGTGGACGAGGGCGGCAGCCTGATCGGGCGCGTCACGGTGAACGCCGTGATGGATTACATCCGCGAGGAAACCGACAGCGACCGGTTGTCCGCCGGGGGCCTGCTCGAGGACGAGGACCTGTTCGCATCGGTGTGGCGCAGCGTGAGAAACCGCTGGACCTGGCTCGCCGTCAACCTCGTCACCGCGTTCATCGCTTCCCGCGTGATCGGCATCTTCGAGGATTCGATCTCGAAGCTCGTCGCGCTCGCTGCGCTGATGCCCATCGTCGCGGGCATCAGCGGCAACTCGGGCAACCAGACCATCACCATGATCGTGCGCGCGCTCGCGTTGGGCCAGATCACCGGTGCGAACGCGAGAAAGCTCTTCGCCAAGGAAATCGGGGTGAGCGCGTTAAATGGCCTCATCTGGGGCGGCGTGGTGGGGCTGTTCGCCTTCTTCATCTATCACAACTGGCAGCTCGGCGTGGTGATGACGGGCGCCATGGTGCTCTCGCTGCTGCTCGCCGCCGTGATGGGGGTGGCGGTGCCGCTCACCATGCAGAAGTTGGGGCGCGACCCGGCCCTGGGCGCCAGCGTGATGATCACCGCGATCACCGACAGCGGCGGCTTCTTCATCTTCCTCGGGCTGGCGACAGTGTTCCTGGTTTGACGAACTTGATAACTGCAATTCAGCCACAGAGAACACAGAGAGCACAGAGAAAAAAACCGCCAGGCACGCCAAGAGAGACAAAAATTGAACCGCCATGACGCCAAGACGCCAAAGAAGGCAGGCAGGCAGGCAGGCAGCAAGCGAGCGAGCGAGTGGAAACTCGCTGGGGGCTGCTCAGGGACGGGTTGGCGGTTTTGATTTGAATATTCCTTGTTTTTTGGCGTCTTGGCGTCATGGCGGTTCGAGTATTGATTTCCTTTCCTCTGTGAACTCCGTGTTCTCTGTGGCAAATAGCATTTTCTAGA
The DNA here is from genome assembly GCA_964521405.1 of uncultured Streptomycetaceae bacterium. Lineage (GTDB taxonomy): Bacteria > Pseudomonadota > Gammaproteobacteria > Burkholderiales > SG8-41 > SG8-41. Next base: position 12,690 of record CAZFRR010000232.1, read on the forward strand.
ATGGATCCGCTGGAGGAAGCCAAACAACTGTTTCACGAAGCGCTGGCGCTGCACGAAAGGGGCGAGCTGGCGCAGGCGCAGGCGTGTTATGAGCAAGTGCTGGCGCTCGCGCCCGGGCGCGCCAGCGCGCTGAACAACCTGGCGGCGATTCACATCGAACTGAAAAACTATCCCGAGGCCAGGCGCTTGTGTGAAGCCGTCCTGGAAAGCGATCCAGAGGATGAGAGTGCGCTGCTCAACCTGGGCAATGCCCAGTTGAAGCTCGACTTGCCGGGGGAAGCGCTGCTCACGTCCGAAAGAGCCCTGAAGATCCGGCCCGGCAGCGCGGACGCCCTCAATAACCGCGGCAGCGCCTTGCTGGCGCTGGCGCGTCCGGAAGAGGCCTTGACGAGCTTCGACAGCGCGCTTGCCGCCATGCCCGCCCATGCCGATGCTTGGTACAACCGTGGTAACACCATGATGGCACTCGCGCGGCCGGAGGTGGCGGTGGCAGCCTACGACCGCGCGCTTGCCGTCAGGCCCGGCCATGCCGACACGCACTACAACCGCGGCAACGCCCTGATGCGGCTCCAGCGGCGGGAGGATGCGCTGGAGAGCTACGATCGCGCGCTCGCCATCCAGCCCGACCTGGCCGCTGCACTCGTCAATCGCGGCCACGCGCTGCGGGGCCTCAACCGCCGCGAGGAACTCGTCGAGACCTACCGGAAACTGCTCGGCGTCGCGCCTGACTATCCCTACATGCGCGGCTACCTGCTGCGCGCGCAACTGGAGGGCTGCGACTGGGCGGAATACGAGGCAAGCGTTGCGGAAATCACGCGGGGCGTCAGGGAGGGCAGGCGCGTCGACAGCCCGTTTCATTTTCTGGCCCTATCGGAATCAGCCCCCGACCAGTTGCGCTGCGCGGAGACGTGCGCCGCCGACGAGTACCCCGCAACCTCCTCTCCCGTGTGGCGCGGGGAGCGCTACCGCCACGACCGGATCCGCGTGGCGTATCTTTCGGCGGACTTCCACAACCACGCGGTCCCGTTCCTGATCGCCGGCTTGCTGGAGGCGCATGACCGGGCGCGATTCGAGATCACCGCCCTGTCGCTGGGCCCCGACCGCAATGACGAGATGAGGGCGCGGCTGACGGCGGCAGTCGACCGTTTCATTGACGTCAGAAACAGCAGCGATCTCGAAGTGGCGCAACTCCTGCGCGAGCTGGAGATCGACATCGCGGTCGATCTCCAGGGCTATACCCTGGGCTGCCGCCCGGGGATATACGCGCACCGCGGCGCGCCGGTCCAGGTCAACTATCTCGGCTATCCCGGCACCATGGGCGCGAGCTACATGGACTACATCCTGGGCGACCGGCATGTCATCCCGGCGGAGCATTGCGCCAGTTATTCTGAAAAAGTCGTGTGGCTGCCCGACTGCTACCAGGTCAACGACGCGAAGCGCAGAATCGCGGAACACACGCCGACCCGCACCGAGCTGGGGCTGCCGGAGGGTGCTTTTGTTTTCTGCTGCTTCAACAACAACTACAAGATTGCGCCGCCGGTATTCGAGCGGTGGATGAGGCTGCTCGGCAGGGTGGAGGGCAGCGTGTTGTGGCTGCTGGAGGACAACCCGGCCGCAGCGGGCAACCTGCGGCGGGCGGCCGGGCTGGCGGGCGTGGCGCCCGAGCGCCTGGTATTCGCGCCGCGCATGAAGATGGAGGACCATCTCGCGCGCCAGCGGCGGGCCGACTTGTTTCTGGACACGCTCCCGTACAACGCGCACGTGACCGCGAGCGACGCGCTCTGGGCGGGGTTGCCGGTGCTGACCCGCCAGGGCGACACGTTCGCGGGGAGGGTGGCGGCGAGCTTGCTGAACGCGGCAGGGTTGCCGGAACTGGTGACGGCGACGGGGGACGCTTACGAGGAGCTCGCGCTGAAACTGGCTACGGACCGCGAGCGGCTGGCCGGCATCAAGTCGAGGCTGGCCCGGAACCGCGCGACGCTCCCCTTGTTCGACACCGAGCGAAGCCGCCGCAATATCGAAGTGGTTTACGTAACGATGTGGGAACGCGAGCAGCGCGGGGAACCGCCGGCAAATATCGGATGCCCGCCGTTTCACCGGGGTGGTGTTCCCCTGAAGTGGTAGCGGCATGACGGGTGTGCGATGTTCCGCCGGGCCCACGCTGGAAGCGAGCGCTCTCTCTGGTATCCTGCTTTAGAAAGATTTGTTAGCCACAGAGATCACAGAGATCACAGAGATGACGAGTTCGTTACCCGACCGGCTGCAACAGGCATTCGGCTGCTTCAACGCCCGGGATCTCGCCGGAGCGGAGCGGCTGTGCCGGGACATCCTCCGCGATATACCCGGCAACCCCGATGCGCTCCACCTGCTGGGCGTGGCGCGCCTGATTGGCGGCAACCCGCAGGAGGCGGCCTCTCTCATCAGCCGGGCGCTGAAAACGAATCCGCGGGATACGGCCATGCTCGAGAACCTGGGCGTCGCGCAACTCGCGGCCGCGGAGCCCATCCCGGCGGAAGCCCAGTTTCGGCGGGCGCTCGAGCTTGGCGCATCGCAGGCCTCGCTCCACATGCGGCTGGGTCTTGCCCTCAGCGCGCAGGGCAAGCTCGCTGAGGCGGTGGATGCCCTGCGCGAGGCCGCGCGGTTGTCGCCCGGTGACGCGGACGTTCATCTCAACCTCGGCAACACACTGGCAGAGCACGGCCAGGCGGCAGAGGCCGAGGCTTGCTACCGCAGGGTGCTGGCAATGCAGCCGGATCACGCGGTCGCGCACTTCAACCTCGGCAATTTGCACCGGATCGCCGGCAGGCTGGATGAGGCCGCGGCGGCTTTCCGGCAAGCCCTGGCGACCGAGCCGGACAATCCGGATACTCACAACAACCTGGGCCTTGTGTACGAGGGGCAACACCGGCTCGAGGATGCGCTCTCGTCCTTTCGGCGCGCCCTGGCGCTGAACCCGGATCATGTCCATGCCCGGGTCAATCTGGGCAATGTCATGCGGGTCCGGGGCCAACTCGACGAGGCAATTGCCTGCTACGACCGGGTGCTGGCGGCGCTTCCCAATCATGTCGATGCCAGCATCAACCTCGGCATCGCGCGTACCGAGCTGGGGCAATATCCCGCGGCCCGGGCCTTGTACGAATCCGCCATCCGCCTCGACCCTCGCAATTTCGAGGCGCACTACAACTTCGGCAGGTTGCTGCAGCTCACGGGACAGGCGGCCGACTCGATCGCGCATTACCGCAAGGCGGTCGAGATCGATCCCAGCCGGGCGTTCGGTCACAGCGACCTGGGCAACGCCTGCCGGGAGGCGGGCGATTTCGAGTCGGCGCTCGCGTGCTACCGCAAGGCGATCGAGCTGCAGCCGGAGTCTGCCGGGGCTCATATCGACCTGGCTGAAACCCTCAAGCTGCAGGGCCGGCTGGAGGATGCGCTCGCCTCCTTCGAGCGGGCGCTCGCGCTCGCGCCCGATCATATTCCGGCCCTGGGCGGCGCGATTCACCTGCGGCAGCACCTTTGCCGGTGGGAGGGAATCGAGGCGCTGTGGGGGCGGGTGCGGGAGAGCATCGCGGCCGGAGCCGACAGCAGCGTGACGCCCTTCAGCTCGCTGTCGATGCCGACCACGGCCGCGGAGCAGCTCGCCTGCGCCCGGGCGTGGGCGCAGCGGGAACTGGCGCCCGTCATCCAATCGCGATCGCGTCCGGTATTCGATTTTTCAGCGCCCAGGCCGCGCAACAGGCTGCGGGTCGGTTACCTGTCGTGGGGCTTTCACCAGCACGCAACGTCGTATTTGACGGCGCAACTGTTCGAGCTGCACGACCGCGAGCGCTTCGAAGTGTTTGCCTACGCCTACGGGCCCGAGGACCACAGCGCGATTCGCGCGCGGGTGCGCGGTGCGTGCGAGCATTTCACGGATGTCTCCCGGGAATCGGATGGCGCCGCCGCGCAAAGGATCTACGACGACGGCGTGGATGTGCTGGTGGACCTCACCGGCTACACGCTTGGCGCCAGAACCCGGATCCTGGCGCTGCGGCCGGCGCCGGTACAGGTGAACTGGCTCGGTTATCCCGGCACCCTGGGGACCGACTGCGTGGATTATCTCATCGCCGATCCTTTCATCATTCCGCCTGGCCAGGAGTCCGGCTACGCCGAGAAAGTGGTGCGGTTGCCGGATTGTTACCAGGTCACCGATTGCCGGCGCGAAGTCGCCGAGCGCGTCCCGACCCGCGAGGAATGCGGGCTGCCGGCGCAAGGCTTCGTGTTCTGCTGCTTCAACCAGGCCTACAAGATCCTGCCGGGCACCTTCGGGATGTGGATGCGGATCGTCCAGGCGGTGCCCGGCAGCGTGCTGTGGCTCGCCGAGTCGAATCCCTGGATGATCGAAAACCTGAGGCGCGCCGCGGTTGCCAGGGGCGTTGCCGCGGAGCGGTTACTATTCGAGCCGCGCAAGCCCTTGCCCGAATATCTCAACCAGTACCGGCTGGCCGATCTCGCGCTGGACACTTTTCCCTACACGTCGCACACCACCGCGAGCGATGCGTTGTGGATGGGGTGCCCCCTGGTGACTTGTCCGGGCGGGACATTTGCCTCGAGGGTGGCCGGCAGCGTGCTGGTGAACGCCGGGATGCGCGAACTGGTCGTCGATCACCCCGGCGACTACGAGCGCAGGGTCATCGAGCTGGCGACGGCTCCCGGCAGGCTGCAGGATGTCCGGCGCCGGCTGCGGGAAGGCCGCGATGCCTGCCCGTTGTTCGATACCCCGCGGCTGGTCAGAAACCTGGAGAGCCTCTACCAGACGATGTTCGACGCTTTCACCGGCGGGGAATAGGATTGAATACAGGGTTGTTTACTGACAGGGAGCCATCGTGAGCGATCGCGAGAGTGCGATCACGGAGCACATTCCGCGGCTGCGCCGTTATGCGCGCGCGCTGACGGGAGATCGCAACGCCGCCGATGACCTGGTGCAGGACACGCTGGAGCGGGCGCTTTCCCGCTTTCAGCTGTGGCGCCAGGGCAGCGATTTGCGGGCCTGGCTCTTTACCATCATGCACAATATTTTCGTCAATCAGCTCCGCTCGCGGCTGCGGCACCCGCACGAAGCGCTGGATGAGTCCGCCGCCGATGTGCAGCAGGCCCGCGAACCGGATTGGGCCGAGTTGCGCGACATCGATGACGCGCTGTCCCGGCTCCCGGGCGAGCAGCGCGCGGTGCTGCTGCTGGTCGGCCTGGAGCAGTTCACTTACGAAGAAGCCGCGCGGGTGCTCGACATCCCGCTCGGCACCGTGATGTCGCGCTTGTCGCGCGGTCGCGAGCGCCTGCGACTGATCCTCGCGGCGGACCCCAGGGGTGTAGCGTTGAAGGTGGTGAAATGAGGCCGCCGGTCACCGAGTTCGAGTTGCACGCCTATGTGGATGGCGTCCTGCCGGCGGCGCGCGCCGCCGAGGTGGAGTCCCACCTGGCCGAACATGCGGAAGACGCAGCGCGGGTGGCGGCTTACCGCGACCAGGCGGCTGCGCTCCATCGGGAGTTCGATCCCGTGCTGGATGAGCCGTTGCCGCGCCGGCTCGAGACTCCGCGGCGCGCCTGGACGCGCCCGCTTCTCCAATATGCTGCCGTGGTCGCCTGGCTCACGCTCGGGGGGGTCGCGGGCTGGCAGCTGCATGCCTACACCGCGGGCAAACAGGCGGAAACCACATCCTGGGCGCGCCGCGCGGCGATCGCGCACGTCGTCTACAGCCCGGAAGTGCGCCACCCGGTGGAAGTGGGCGCCGACCAGGAAGCGCACCTGGTGACGTGGCTGTCGAAGCGGCTGGGCGCCCCGTTGAAGATTCCGCATCTCGGTGAAATCGGCTACTCATTGGTCGGCGGCCGGCTGCTGCCGGGCGAGCGCGGCCCGGTGGCGCAGTTCATGTACCAGGATGGCAAGGGCCAGCGGCTGACGCTCTACGTCCGGGTCAACCCGGACGAGAGCAGCGAAACCGCTTTCCGCTTCGCGCAGGAGCGCGGCGTCGGCGTGTTCTACTGGCTCGACCGCAAGCT
>CAZFRR010000233.1:0-8096 GCA_964521405.1 uncultured Streptomycetaceae bacterium
CCCACGGCAATCGCCGCCGGTTTGATTCCCATCTGCAACTGGGTCTGGATCATCGTTCGTTCTTCAATACTCAACTGTCTGTAGTTTTTTCCCATGCAACATTCTCTCCGAGAAATGTTGCACTTGGTTTTTGAGCGCGCCGGGCCTAACAAAATGACTGGCCCTGATTTACTCCCCTCCTTTTCAAGGAGGGGTGGATGCGAAGCAGACGGGGTGGTTACATGGGTAACTTTTGCTCCCACCACCCCGCCCGCTTGCGCGGGCACCCCTCCTCGGGCAGGAGGGGAATTCATTTTGTTAGGCGCTCTTAGCTAAAAGCTAACTGCTAATTGCTAATTGCTAATTGCTAATCGCCAGACTAGCGCAGGAAGCCGCAGTATTGCAGTTCTTCCAGCAGCGCCGTGTAGTTCTGCGCGCCGCGGCTGCCGGGCGCATGCTCGAACACGTCGCGGTTGTGGGCGGGGCTCTCCGCGACGCTCACGCTCTCCATGATCCGCGTCTCGCACACTTCCCCGCCGAAACGGCCGCGCAGCTGCCGGTCGATATCCCACGACATCTTGCGGCGCCCGTCGAAGCGCGTGAGGACGTAACGCCGCTCGACGCGCTTTTTCAACACCTGTTCCAGCGCCTTCAGCATCCGCTCCATCTGCAACGCCCCCTTGACCGCCAGATAGTCAGAGGAAATCGGCACCAGCACGCGGTCCGCGGCGAACACGCCGTTCAAGGAAAGCACGCCCAGCATGGGGCAGGCGTCCATCAGGATCGGACGGTCGGTATTGAGGTTTTCCCTGATGATGCCCTGGTTGAGTCGGTTCAACACGTTCGGCCCCTTTCCGAACTGCGTGTCCACCTTGGACAGATCGAGGTGCGAGGGAATGATCTTCAGCCCGCCACCCGTGAACTTGATGAGCCCCGCGAGCGATGCCCCGACCGAAAAATGCCCGTAGAGGCTGCGCTCGGGCGCCGACACGGTGGCATTGCAAATCCCCGTCAGGTGGCCCTGCGGATCGAGGTCTATCACCAAAGGATCGGCGCCTCGCCGCGCCAGCAGCGCCGCCAGGTTGAGGGTCGTGGTGGTCTTTCCCACCCCGCCCTTCTGATTGAACACCGCGATCTTTGCCACCAGCCACTCCCCGAATGGGACCTATAGATTAGCTCTTGAATCAGCAGGCTGACAAGACCTTTTATCACTCCCGTTTAATTATTGCCTGGAACTCCATGGGTGAAAAGGCCGTTAAAGTCAAAAATCAGCCACCTGCCGGTGCAGGCTGTATGATTGCGTAATCCCATGGTAACGATCCGCCCCGAACAGCCAGCAGACATCCCCGCGGTGCGCCGCGTGCACGAGGCCGCGTTCCCGACGCGCGCGGAAGCGGATCTCGTGGACCGGGTGCGCGCCGACGGAAAAGCCGCCGTGTCGCTCATCGCGCAGGATGACGGCAACGTGATCGGCCATGCCCTGTTCAGCCCCGTGACGTTCGACCCGGCGGCCGCCGTCACGGCGTTCGCGCTGGCGCCCATGGCGGTCATGCCCGGGCACGAGAAGCACGCCGTGGGGCGGCGGCTGGTGCAGAACGGCCTCGCCGAGTGCCACGCGCAGGGAGCCTGCCTGGTCGTCGTGCTGGGCGAGCCCGATTACTACGGCCGCTTCGGCTTCGAGCGAGCGAGCCGGCACGGCCTGCGCAACGAATTCGGCGCAGAGGAGGAGTTCATGGTGTTTCTGCTCGATGCCCGCGCGCATCCGACGCCGGGAACGGTGGTGAAATACTCTCCGGAATTTTCGGACCTGCCGAAACCACAAGGATGAAGGATGAACGTGGAAGGATGACCGTCGCGCCGTGCGCGACCAGGACAGGTCCCGACCTATCGTCACCTTTGGTCGGAAAACGGCCTAACTCTAATTTGAACGTGCCACCGGCCGGACGTCAGTGAAAGGCCGGGGCTCTCAGGAAACCCGCGTAGCGGGGGGTCATCCTTCATCCTTCCACGTTCATCCTTCGCTCCTGGCCCAGTCTTTGGAGCGCTCGACCGCCTTACGCCAGCGGGACTGCAGGGCCTGCGCGCGATCTCGCTCCATCTTCGGCTCGAACACCCGGTCGACCTGCCATTGGGCGTCTAGCTCGTCCCCCCCCTTCCAGTAGCCGACGCCCAGTCCCGCCAGATACGCCGCGCCCAGCGCGGTCGTTTCGGTGATCTTGGGCCGCACCACCCGCGCGCCCAGCAGGTCGGCCTGGAACTGCATCAGCATGTTGTTGCGCGCGGCGCCGCCGTCCACCCGCAGCTCCTTCAGCTGGATGCCGGAGTCGCTTTCCATCGCGGCGAGCACGTCGGCAGTCTGGTAGGCGATTGCTTCGAGCGCGGCGCGCGCAATGTGCCCGGCGGAGGCCCCGCGCGTCAGCCCGACGATCGCGCCGCGCGCATAGGGATCCCAGTGCGGGCTGCCGAGCCCGGCGAATGCCGGCACAAAATAGACGCCGCCGTTGTCGGGCACGCTCTGCGCCAGCGCCTCGACATCAGCCGAGGTGCGGATGATGCGCAACCCGTCGCGCAGCCACTGCACCACGGCGCCGCCGATGAATACGCTGCCCTCGAGCGCGTACTCAAGCGCGCTTCCAGCCTGGCACGCCGCGGTCGTCAGCAGCTTCGCGCGCGAGCGAATCGGCTTCTCTCCAGTATGCATCAGCATGAAACAACCGGTGCCATAGGTATTCTTGACCATGCCGGGATTGATGCAGCGCTGGCCGAACAGCGCCGCCTGCTGGTCGCCCGCCATGCCGGCAATCGGGATGCGCGCGGCGAAGATCTCCGGCGCCGTTTCAGCGACGACGCCGCTGGAGGCCTTCACCTCGGGCAGCAACCCTCGCGGTATCTTGAACAACTGCAACAGTTCGTCGTCCCAAGCCCCGGTATGGATGTTGTAGAGCAGCGTGCGCGAGGCATTGCTCGGGTCCGTGACGTGCGCCGCACCGCCCGAGAGATTCCATGCAAGCCAGGTATCCACGGTGCCGAAAGCGAGCCGGCCCGCTGCCGCGGACGCCCGCGCGCCGGGCACGTTGTCGAGTATCCACGCGAGCTTGGTGCCGGAGAAATACGCATCCAGCACCAGCCCGGTCTTTTCGGTCACGCGCGCTTCCAGCCCGCGCGCCTTCAGTGCGTCGCACGCCGCCGCCGTGCGGCGGTCCTGCCACACGATGGCGTTGCAAACCGGCCGCCCGGTGGCGCGGTCCCACACGATAGTGGTCTCGCGCTGGTTGGCGATGCCGATCGCGGCGATGTCCCTCGCCTGCAGCCCGGCGCGGGCGATGGCTTCGCCGGCCACCGCGATCTGGGTTGCCCAGATCTCCCCGGCATCGTGCTCGACCCAACCCGGCTGCGGGAAAATCTGCGTGAATTCCTGCTGCGCCATCGCCCGGATGGCGCCCGCCGCGTCGAAAACGATGGCGCGCGAACTGGTGGTGCCCTGGTCGAGTGCGAGTATGGCGCTCATGCTGTCCATGACAGGAGGATGAGTCTATATTGTGACAAAGTACCGTCGCGTCACGTGCCCCCTTTATTGTGCAGGGTAATACCGATAAAATCCCCTTCTGCCGTCAGTACTGGTCTGATTTTGGCGTCCGGGTGGCTTTTCAGGAGCACGTGAATGTTCTACGCCTTTTACGTCTTCGCGATTATCATCCTCCTCCTGCATTTCAGCGGCTGGCTCAAGCGCAACAATCTCGAGTGGCTGGTGCTGGTGCTGGCAGTGGCGACGTTCCCCGCCGTCATCTTCCTCAAGTAGCCGCGCGCGTTGAACGGCAGTCGTTCTGACCGTTCGAACGCGCGCAGGCAAACCGGCCGCCCGCGGCGGTCCGGATTTGCCTCATTTCAGCAGTAAGCCCGCCCCCGTCATCAACAGCAGCAGCGCCAGCAGCCTGGAGAAGGTCTCCTGGCTGAAGCGGTTGCCGAGCCGCTCCCCCACCCACGAGCCCGCCGCCATCAGCGGCAACAGCATGGCGCACATCAGCAGCGTGTCCGCCGTGTAGGAGCCGGCGGCGCCGTAGCCCAGGATGCGCGCGATCATCTCGGCGAGCCACAGCACCGCAACCGTGGCGCGAAAGGCGATCTGGCCGACCTTGCGCAGGTGCAGGTAGATCACGACCAGCGTACCCCCGCCGCCGCCAAACAGCGTGTCGATGACCGCTCCGGTGAAGCCCACGGGCGCCGCCCAGCGCGGTGAGCAGTTGATTTCCGGCAGCCCGATCGTGTGCATCGCCAGCGCATAGAGCGAATAGGCGATGAGAAATCCGCCCAGCAGCTTCACCAGCAGGCGGCTGTCGAGATAGGAGAACAGCGCGACGCCGGCCGCGACGCCCAGCAACGTCGGCAGCATCAGGCGCCTCAATTCGTCCTTCACCACCTCGCCCCAGTCGCGGACGCTGAGGAAGGCGAACAGGAACAGCACCAGCAGCCCGAACATCGCGATCGCCGTGTGCACCGGCATCACGAACGAGAGCAGCGGGATGCCGATCATGCCGGCGCCGAATCCCGACATCCCGCGCACGACGAACGCGCCGAACACGATGCCGGCCACGTAGGCGATCTGGGCTGCGGTGAGGCCTTCCAGCATGGCTACCGGTTCCGCACCTGCGCGAGCCACAGCAACCCGAGCGCCACCACGCCGGCGATGACCATCAGGCCGAAAGTCATGCTGTAGGACCCGATCACCCCGTACATCGCCGAGAAGATGGGCGGGCCGAACATCACCCCGCCGAAGATGAAGAACGAGGTGCCGCCGGCGACCAGGCTGATCATGCCCGGCGGACTCAGGCGCGCGCACTCGGCGTGAACGATGCCATTCCAGCCCAGGCAGCTTGCGCCCAGCACGAGGAACAGCAGGTACACCAGCGGCTTCGGCCAGCTCGCATCGAGCAAGACCAGCGCGATCGAGGACACGATCATGATCACGCAGATGAGAATCAGCACCGCGAGGCCGCTACGCAGGCGGTCGGCCAGCCAGCCCCAGGGAATCCGCGCCAGCGAGCCGCCGACCTGCGCGACGGACAGCAGGATTCCGGCATCGACCAGCCCGTAACCGCCCTCGGCCACGAGGTAGACGACGGTAAAGCTCAGCAGGATGCGTTGAACGGCGGAAAACATCACCGCGGACAGGCAGACCCAGCGCAACGTCTCGAGCCGCCACACCAGCGGCACGCCGCCGAAGGCTTCGGCGTGAACGCTGCCCGCGGGTTGAAGATCTCGGTCCCAGGCCGCGCGGCCGCGCTCCGCCACGATGAGCGTCGCCACGGCCATTACAGCGATCACGGCCAGCGCCCAGCGCCAGCCGAGCGTCACCGCCAGCACCGGCGCCATCAGCGACACGATCACCCCGCCGAGCGGCACGCCGGTCTGCTTGATCGAGAACATCAGGTTGCGGCGTTCAGGCGAAGTGTGCCGGACCAGCAGTTGCGCCGCCGCGGGACTGGCGTAGCCCATGCCCGCGCCGACGGCAATCGAGCCCAGCGCGATGAAGGCGACGTGGGGCAAGGCGAAGAGGGCCAGCCCGACCACGCAAAACACCATGCTCAACTGCGTCATCAGCGCGGCGCCCCAGCGCATCACGGCGATGCCCGCATAAATGGATGCGAAGGTCGCCGCGCCGAAAGTGAGCCCCACGTGATAGCCGACCAGGACCGGGTCGACACCGAGCGTTTCGGCCACCTTGGGCGCGATGGTGGGGAGCACGACGTTCGCCATCGCAACCACCATCTGCGCTGCAGTGGTCACGACCACGACCAACCACGGACCGGGTTGCAGGAATCGCATCGGGTGCTATTTTGACATGTCGGGTTCGCCTTCATAGAATTTCAGGAAAGCCTCCTCCCGAAACCGTTCATGCCTCATTCCCCAGCCGACAAGCCGCCCGCCAATGCGCGCGCCGTGTCGTTGCCGTCCACGATGCTGACATCCAGTTCGGTCGTGAGCCTGGTGCTCGGCAGCAGGGAAACGCGTTGAGCACACTTCCGCAACTGCAGCTTCTTGTCGAGCGCATCGGCAAGGCGGTGAAACTCGAGCCGGACGCCATGGCGCGGGAAATACGAGCGGCGCTCCAGCAAGCGACCGCGACGCAGAACTGGCTCCCTCCCGAGCGGCGCCGTGCCGACCATGTCCGTTACGCCCGCCACCTGATCTACGCCGACCCGGAGGGCCGCTTCTCGATCCTCGCCATTGTCTGGGACCGCGGCCAGATGAGCCCGATTCACGCGCACCACTGCTGGTGTGCGGTGGGCGTCTATCAGGGCATGCTCACCGAGACCTGCTACCGCGAGGGGGCGGCCGGGGAACCACCGGTGGAAACCGGCAGCGCCCGTCACGCCGCCGGCGCGTCGACCTTCGAGCCCGCCGGGTCCGGTATTCACCGTATCGCCAACTACAGCGGCGTTCTCGCGGTCTCGCTCCACGTCTACGGCGTTCCCGCGGACCGCATTTCAACCGACGTAAACCGTACTTATTCCTGATAGGCGTGGCTGATGACACATGACTGGTTTCCCCTCACCCCAACCCTCTCCCCGCACACGGGGAGAGGGAGAACTATACTCAGATCACCCTCTTAGTCCCCTCTCCCCCGGTTGGGGGAGAGGATTAGGGTGAGGGGGCTGCTCACTGTTTACGATTCACTAATGGAGCGAATAATGAGAGCGGTAGTCCTGGAAAAACATGGCGGGCTGGACGAACTGAAGTACGTCACCGACTTCCCCGACCCCAGGGCGATCGACGGGCACGTCGTGATCCGGGTCGGGGCGACTTCTTTCAACTACCACGACGTTTTCACGGTGCGCGGCATGCCCGGCATCAAGGTACCGATGCCCATGATCATCGGGCTCGACCTGGCCGGCGAGATCCTCGAGATCGGCCCCGGCGTGGACCCGCAGTGGAAGATTGGCGACCGCGTGCTGGTCAACCCGCTCAACAAGCAGAAAGGGCTGATGGGCGAGATGATGCACGGCGGGCTCGCCGAGAAGTGCCTGGTCGCGGCGGACCAGCTGATCCGCATGCCCGGCAAGGTGACCTTCGAGGAGGCGGCCGCCCTCCCCGTCGCCTACGGCACGGCGCACCGCATGATCGTCACGCACGACACCATAAGAAAGGGCGAGAAGGTGCTGGTCCTTGGTGCGAGCGGCGGCGTCGGCACCGGCTGCGTGCTCCTCGCCAAAATGCTGGGCGCGGAAGTGATCGCCTGCGCCTCCAGCGAGGACAAGATCAAGCGCCTGAAGGACCTCGGGGCCGACCACGTCATCAACTACAAGACCACCGACTTCTCCAAGTGGGCGGTCGAGAAATACGGCAAGCCACAGCGCCGCAGCTTCGAGGGGGGGGTCGACGTCGTCATCAACTTCACCGGCGGCGACACCTGGGCGCCGACGCTGCGCTGCGTGAAGCGCGGCGGCAAGATCCTGGTGTGCGGCGCGACTGCCGGCCACGACCCCAAGGAAGACCTGCGCTACATCTGGAGTTTCGAGCTGAAGGTGATCGGCTCGAACAGCTTCTACGACGAAAACCTGAAGGCGCTGATGGATATGATCCAGAAAGGAACGATGAAACCCGTGATCGACGTGGTGCTGCCGCTCGAACGCGCCGTCGAGGGGCTGCGCCTGATCGAGAGCCGGGAGGTTTTCGGCAAAGTGGTCGTTACTCCGTAACGCCCACTTGAACGGCAGAATTAGCCGCCGATGCACGCCCATCCCTCATCCCTTCCCCTTCTCCCCAAGGAGAAGGGAAGCTCGAGCCTCCCCTCTCCGCTCGGGAGAGGGGCGGGGGTGAGGATCGGACGCCGATTAAATCAAGAGCGAACACAGCGGACATAGGGGGCACAGGGCAGAAAGCCCAGGATATGCCGCTTTCGCGTCACATCAGTCCAGCACTAATCGGGCGTCCTTCGCGAGTTTGCGCCATTTGGCGATCTCGGACTTGATGTGCGCGCTGAATGCCTCGGGGCTGGAGCCGACGAGGGTGGACCCGTCCGCGACCAGGCGCTGCGCCACGTCGGGCAACCTCAGGGCTTCGACGATTCCCGCGTTCAGTTTCCGGATAATTTCGGGGGACACCTTGGCGCCGGTTAC
>CAZFRR010000234.1:0-3974 GCA_964521405.1 uncultured Streptomycetaceae bacterium
CGGTCTTGTCCACGCACAGCACGGTGGCGGCGCCGAGCGTCTCGACGGCGGGCATGCGGCGCGTCAGCACGCCGTGGCGCGCGATGCGCCAGGCGCCGAGCGCGAGAAACACCGCGAGCACCACCGGAAACTCCTCCGGCAGTATCGCCATGGCGAGCGTGATGCCGGCGAGGATTCCCGCCAGCCAGTCGCCGCGCGTCGCGACGTAGTAAGCGGTCAGCAGCAGGCTCAGTCCCACCGCGAATACGGCGACCACCCTGACGATGCGCGCGGTCTCGCTCTGCAGCCGGGTCTTCTCGATGTCGAGAGTGGCGAGGGAAGCACCGATGCGGCCGAACTCGGTGCGCGGCCCGGTCGCGGTCACTTCCGCGCGGCCCTGCCCCCTGACGACGAGGGTGCCCGAATAGACGGCGCCGCCGGACTCCTTTTCCACCGGCAGGGATTCTCCCGTGAGCAGGGATTCGTCCAGCATCAGCTCGTTGACCGCCACCAGGCGCGCGTCGGCCGGCACGCGGTCGCCTTCGGCGAGCAGCATGAGGTCTCCCCGCACCACGGCCGCGCCCGGCACGCGCAGCGGCGCGCCGTCGCGTACCACCAGCGCACGCGGGCTGGAGAGATCGCGCAGCGCTTCCAGCGCGCGCTCGGACTTGCGCTCCTGCACCACGGTGATCGTCATGACCACCAGGATGGAGGCCGAAAGGACCAGGGCTTCCCGCACGTCGCCGAGCAGCAGGTAGATCAGCGTGCCCGCGACGAGCAGCAGGAGCATCGGTTCGCGCACCACCTCCAGCGCGATGGCGAACGTGCCGCGCTGCCCTCCGCCCGGCAGGGTATTCGGCCCCTCGGCTTCGAGCCTGCGCTTTGCCTCCGCCGTGGTGAGGCCCGGGTAGTCTGCAGCGATCACTCGGCTCTCTTCAAAGGCGATCAGGAACGCGGTGTTTCTTTTCCCGGCGGCCGGCCGCGCAGGTATATCACCCAGTAGACCAGCGCCACCAGGACGCTGCCGCCGACGATGTTGCCGGCGATCACCGGAACCAGATTGCCCAGCATGCCGGTCACGGTGATGGCGTCGCCGCCCGGAGGCAGCGCCAGGCCGTGCCACTTCAGCAAAATCGCCAGCGGGAAGAAGTACATATTGGCGATCGAATGCTCGAAGCCGGCGGCGACGAAGGCCGAGATCGGGAACAGGATGGCGACGAACTTGTCCACGACGCTGCGTCCGGCCAGCGCCATCCACACCGCCATGCACACCAGGATGTTGCACAGCACGCCAAGGAAGAACGCGCGCCACGCCGGCAGCGCGGCCTTGGCCGCGGCGATCTTCAGGTAGGTCGCGCCCACCGCGCCGCCGTTCATCTCCCAGTGGCCCGAGAGGTAAACCAGCAACGCCAGCCCGGCCGCTCCGACGAAATTGGCCGCGCACACGATCACCCAGTTGCGCAGCACTTCTCGGGTGGTGATCTTGCCTTCCGCCCAGGCCATCGCGAGCAGGTTGTTCCCGGTGAAGAGCTCGGCACCCGCCACCACGACCAGCAGCAGCCCCAGGGAGAAGACCACGCCGCCGGCGACGCGGGCGGCGGCAAAGCCGATCGAGTCGTCGCTCACGACCAGCGTGTAGTAGAGCGCGCCGAGGCCGATGAACGCGCCGGCGAGCACGCCGAGCATCGCCGTCTGCAACATCGGCAGCCGCGCCTTGGCGACGCCGATCGCCTCGATCCTCTCGGCGATCTGTCCGGGGGAATGCGCATCGAACTCGAATACCGCCATGGGTCAACCTTTCAAATGCCGAACATGTGCAGCACCGCGAAATACACCAGGATGCTCAGGATATCCTGGATCACGGTCGCCACCGGCCCGCTGCCGTAGGCCGGATCCAGCCCTCGGCGGGCGAACAGCCACGGCAGCCCGAGCCCGATCGCTGCGGCGATGGTGCCAGCGACGAAGATCGAGATCGACACGGCCGCCGCCAGCCGCACATTTCCAAACGCCAGCCATATGGGCAGAAAAGCAAGCGCGCCCAGCGTGACGCCGATCAACATGCCGGTGCGCAGCTCGACCGAGAGCAGGTGGCCAATGCCTGTTCGCGTGAGCGACAGGCCCCGCACCGCGATCGCCTCGGTCTGCGTCCCGATGGCATCGGCGAGATAAACGAGCGCGGGCACGAAGAACGCCACGGCCACCGTCTTCTCGAGCGTCGCCTCGAACGTCGCCATCGCCGCGGTGGCGACCGCGCCGCCGGCGAGGCCGACGAGCAGCCACGGCAGGCGATGGCGGGCGCCCCGCAGCGGCGGGTCCTCGATCGCGTGGCGCGCATGCGCGGTCTCGCGCCGGATGCCCGCCAGCAGGTGCAGGTCCTCGACGTGTTCCCGGCGCAACACCTGCAGCAGCGCCTGGGAGGGAATCACGCCCAGTAGCCCGCCCTCGCTGTCCACGACCGGCAGCGCATCCACCGCGTGGTGGAGCGCGAGCGAGGCGGCGGTTTCCTGATCGTCATCGGGCCCGATGCGCGGGAAAATGGGATCCATGGCCTCACGCATCGTGACAGCGCCCTCGAGCGCGAACAGGCGCGCGATGGAAAGCGCCCCCAGGAGGCGTCCCGCGTTGTCGGTTACGCAGATCAACTCGACGCTCGACGGTTTCTCCGTGGCGAGTCGCGCCAGCACGCCCGCGACGGTTTCGTCGTCGCGCCCGCGCCCGACCGACCCGACCAGATGTTTGCCGACGGATTCGTGGCGCATCACGCGATCTCGATGGTCTGGGCGGGCGAGGGCACCTGCGCGTTCCAGCCCTTGCGGCGGATTTCATCGCACAGCGCGCCCGCTGCGAGCGGCTCGCCGTGCACGACCCACGTCTGCCGGGGTGGGTGTTTGAAGCTTCCCAGCCAGCCAAGAAGCGCCGTCTGGTCGGCGTGTGACGAGAGACCGCCTATCGTAAACACCTTCGCGCGCACCGGGTACGGCTCGCCGTAGATGCGCACCGTTTTAGCGCCGTCCACGATGCGCCGGCCGAGCGTGCCTGCGGCCTGGAAGCCGGCGAACACGATCGCGCACTCGGGGCGGGAGATGTTGTAGCGCAGGTGATGCTTGATGCGGCCGTCGTCGCACATTCCGCTCGCCGATATGATCACTGCGCCGGCGCGGATCGAATTGATGCGCATGGATTCCTCGACGCTCTCGGTGAATTGAACGGTGTCCGGATCGGGCAGCTTCGCGTATTTGAGCGTGATCCGGGTGGCCGCCACCGCCATGGGCGAGTCAACGTACACGTTCATGGACGGCACGCGCCGCTCGCGCTGCAACTGCGCGATGTAATACAGGATGTCCTGCGTGCGCCCGACCGCGAAAGAAGGAATCACGACGTTGCCCTTGCGGCTCGACAGCGTGTCGTTCAACGCGTAGGCGAACTCGTCCAGGGTCTGCACCAGGCTCTTGTGATTGCGGTCGCCGTAAGTGGACTCGACGAGCAGCACGTCGGCCGACTCGACCGGTGTCGGGTCCTCCACGATCGGGCGCCCGGGCTGCCCCAGGTCTCCGGAGAACACGATCTTGGTCTTCCCTATCCAGATCTCGAGGATGGCAGAGCCAAGAATATGCCCGGCGTCGCGGAATACGCACCGCACCGAGGAATGCGGCTTAACCTCAATGCCATACTCGACCGGCTGCAATCGTCGCAGGCTCTTCCGCGCGTCGCTCTCGGTATAGAGCGGCGGCCGGTCCTCGCGCGCGGCCTCCCGTTCCTGGAGATGGCCGCTGTCGGGCAGCATGATGCCGAGCAGGTCGCAGGTCGCCGGGGTGGCGTACACGGAGCCGCGGAAGCCGCCCGCCACGAGCCGTGGCAGCAGCCCCGAGTGGTCGATATGGGCGTGCGACAACAGCACGAAGGCGATCTCGCGCGGATCGAACGCGAATCGACGGTTCCTGCGGCCGGCCGCCCGCCCGCCCTGGAACATCCCGCACTCGATGAGAAATTTCACC
>CAZFRR010000235.1:0-35611 GCA_964521405.1 uncultured Streptomycetaceae bacterium
GTAGCCGGAGCGCACGATGACTTTCACGTCCTCGCCGCCGAGGCGGCGCGAGGTGCGGCAGCAGTCCATCGCGGTGTTGCCGCCGCCGAGGACGATTACGCGCTTGCCGATCTTGCTGACGTGCTCGAAGGACACGCTGGAGAGCCAGTCGATGCCGATGTGGATGTTGGCGGCGGCCTCTTTGCGGCCCGGCATGTCGAGGTTGCGGCCGCGCGGTGCGCCGCTGCCGACGAAAATCGCGTCGTAGTCATCGTTGAGCAGTGTCTTCAGGCTGTCGATTTTCACGCCGCCCTTGAACTCGACGCCGAGGTTGAGGATATAGCCTGTTTCCTCGTCGATGACCTCCATCGGCAGGCGGAAGCGGGGAATCTGCGACCAGATCATGCCACCCGCGCGCGGGTCCTGGTCGAAGAGGGTGACTGAATAACCGAGCGGTGCAAGATCGCGGGCGACCGTGAGGGAAGAGGGGCCGGCGCCGATGCAGGCGATGCGCTTGCCGTTTTTCAGCTTGGGAGCCTTGGGCAGACGGTCGCGAATGTCTTCCTTGTTGTCCGCGGCCACGCGCTTCAAGCGGCAGATCGCCACCGGCTCGGGCTTCTCGGCATTGCGTTCCTCGACGCGTCCGCGGCGACAGGCCGGCTCGCACGGGCGGTCGCAGGTGCGGCCGAGGATGCCGGGGAAAACATTCGATTCCCAGTTGACCATGTAGGCGTCGCCGTAGCGGCCTGCTGCGATCAACCGGATGTATTCGGGGACGGGGGTGTGGGCCGGGCAGGCCCACTGGCAATCTACGACTTTATGGAAATAGTCGGGAGCACCGATGTCGGTGGGTTTCATCCAGTTCCTCTGATACCGATCGTATATAGCTAAACGGCCAAGTCCCTTAAAAAGATGACAGATAGTCGATCTGATAAGGTTGCGAGATATTACTGCTAAGTTGCCGTTTTGAAAAGAGTTTCATACTAAATCCTGATATTTCCCCGGTGCTGGATATACCGGGATAGGACGATATGACCTCAAACAAAACATGCAGTTGCCTGCATTGCAACATTTCCTGCGGTGTTTGCCGTCCATAGCTCGGACCTCGAGGCGTCGGCGGTGGGGTTGCCGTTGACCGATCATCGTCATTCCGCCTTGATATTCGCTCTGGCAATGACCTTGCGCCAGCGCGCCAGGTCGCGGCGGATGATGTCGGCGAACTGCTCCGGTGTCGTGCCGGCGGCATCGAAGCCCTGGGCCGCCAGCCGCTGCCCGACTTCCTCGTTGGCGAGCGCCTTGACCACTTCGCCGTGCAGGCGGCTCACAATTTCACGCGGGGTCCTGGTGGGGGCGAACAGTCCGTACCAGATGACCACCTCGAAATCCGGAAACGTTTCCGCGAAGGCCGGGACCTCCGGCAGGGAGGGCACCCGCTTTGCACTGCTCACTGCGATTGCGCGCAGTTTCCCCGATCTTGTGAGCGGGGCAAGCCCCGGCAGGCTGCCGAACGACATCGCCACCTGCCCGCCCACCAGGTCGATCAACGCGGCGCCCGTGCCTTTGTACTGGACGATCAGCACGTCGATACCGGCGGTTTGCTTGAAAAATTCCGCCGAGAGGTGGGACGGCGTGCCGACGCCCGGCGCGGACATCGTCAGTTTTCCAGGTTTCGATTTCGCGAGCGTCACGAGCTCCCTGACGTTCCTCGAGGGAACCGCGGGGTGCACGGCAAGGAGCGAAGCCGCCGACCCGGCCAGGGTAATAGGGGAGAAATCCGTGTCCGCGTTGTAAGGAAGCTTGTTGTTCAGCCACGGCGTGATGGTGTAGATGTTGGTCGTGAACAGCAGGGTGTAACCGTCGGGCGCGGACTTGGCCACGATCTCGGTCCCGATAATGCTGTTGGCGCCCGCACGGTTGTCCACGATGAACTGCTGGCCCAGATTTTCGCCCATCTTCTGGGCGAGCCCCCGCGCCAGGATGTCCGTTCCGCCCGCCGCCGCGAACGGAACGACGATGCGCACCGCGCGGGAAGGATAGCTCTGGGCGGCGGCACCGGCCGCGCCGGCGAGCAGCGCGACCGCGCACAGGAAGCCGGGATATCGTGTCATCATCGCCCTCGTAATATATCAGCGATATCTATTTCGCGATGGCGTTCTCAGTGGCAGTAGAAATGCTGAACATCCGGATGCGCGCCAGAAGAATGGAAGCCGTGCATTTGCGCAAGCGGGTGCCGGGCGGGCGCGCGCCCGGCAAATAGCGACGGTCTAGAAAGGCGCGTTGCCCTGCAGGGTGGCGCGCTCCATCAGCCTAGCTATGTGTTTCTCGCTTGCGGGGGCGCTGGTATTTTACGTTTCGTCACGGTTTCTTCGGCTGTTCGATCGTTCCCATGTGGAACTGGTACTCGCCGTTTCTGCGGTCCTCGTAGTAATGAGTGAGCGTGTTGCGCACGCTGGCAAAGGCGATCCTGTCCCAGGGGATTTCGGCTTCCTCGTGCAACCTCACTTCGAGCGTCTCGGCCCCGGGCTTGACGTCGAGATCGAGCAGCCGGGCGCGAAACAGGATGTAGACCTGGTTGATGTGGGGGATATTGTAGAGCGCGTAGAGCGGGCCGATTTCGACGCGGGCGTTGGCTTCCTCCAGGGTTTCGCGCAGCGCGCCCTGGAACGTGGTCTCCCCGTTTTCCATGTAGCCCGCCGGCACGGTCCACAGCCCGTAACGCGGCTCGATCGCGCGGCGGCACAGCAGGACCTTGTCCTCCCATTCGGGAATGCACCCGACCACCATGCGCGGGTTCTGGTAATGAATGGCGTGGCAGGCATCGCAAACGTGGCGCGCCAGCGTGTCTCCCGGCGGCACGCGCAAGGTGACCTGCGCGCCACAGTTGCTGCAGAACTTCATGAGGGTGCGGGCTCCTTCGACCGATAACTATACGGTAACATCCCCGCGTCACGACAGTCTGTTTCCGCTGCAGCCGGGGGCGCGAGTGATTCAAAAACTTCTCTTGCAGGGTTTCACCGCATTATTTGCGCTGCTGGCCGGGACGGGCGTCTCGGGGGCGGCGCTCGCGCCGGGCGATCACGAGTTCTCACTCACGCACAACCAGCTCCAGAGGAGCTATCTGGTGTTCGTTCCGCCGCAGGCGGCGGCCGGAAGACCGCTTCCGGTCGTGATCAATTTCCACGGCGGCGGCGCAACCGCGAAGAACCAGAAATCGTACTCGCGCATGGATCCAACCGCGGCCCGCGAGGGATTCATCGCGGTCTATCCGAATGGCAGCGGCGGCATCGGCGGCAGGTTCCTTACCTGGAACGCCGGAACCTGCTGCGGACCCGCGGCGGCGAGCCAGGTTGACGATGTCGGTTTTTCAATGGCGCTGCTCGAGGACCTGGCGCGGCGCACGCCTGTAGATCGTGCCCGTATCTACGCCACGGGCCTCTCCAACGGCTCGATGATGGCCTACCGGCTGGCTGCCGAGGCTGCGGCGCGCATCGCGGCAGTGGTCGGGGTCGCGGGTGCAATGACGCTGCCCGGGTTCTCGCCATCGCTGCCGTTGCCGGTGATGCATATCCACAGCGTGGACGACCCGCGAGCATTCTACAACGGCGGTCTTGGACCCTATTTTTCCTTCACCAACACGAGGGTCTTGCATCAGCCGGTGGATGCCATGCTGAATCAATGGCGCGTTTTCAACGCCTGCCCCGGTGAGCCGCAGGTATCGGGCCCGCTCGGCGGCAAACCGGGCGCGCAGGACGCAACGCATACCGCAACGCGTTATACCTATGCGCCATGCCGCAACGGGACGGAAGTCGTGCTCTGGAAGCTGACGGGGGCAGGGCACGTCTGGCCCGGCGGGTTGCAGGATTACCTCACGCTGATCCTGGGCGCGAGCACCACCGTGATCGACGCCAACGCCGAGATGTGGCGTTTCTTCCAGCGCTTCCGCCGCGACTAATCAAGCCACGAACAAGGGGGCTCCGCCCCCTCGTGCACCCCCGACATCCGGGGAAACCTCATCGAGGTCATTGCCGGAATGGATGCTTGCGCGGAGGTTCCCTCTAGCTGTCTAGCTGGTAAATGGTGCGGTTGGCGCGCCGCAGCCGGGCGCTCAACTCCCTGCCCAGGTTTGCCAGCAGCTTGATCGCGATCGCCGGATGCTCGGTCGCGAGGCCGGTAAACCGGGCGTGCGACAGGGCGTAGCAGATGAGGTCATCGTCGGCCTCGACCGTGGCAGACCGCGCTTCCTGGTCGAGCAGCGCCAGTTCTCCGAACACGGTTCCCGGGGCAAAAGTCACCAGCCGCACGCTGCGGTTCTCGCCGGGCAGCCGGATGCGCACACTGGCGCTGCCCTTGGCGATGATGAAGAGTTCCTTGCCCTCGTCTCCTTCCCGGAACACGACTTCCCCCCGTGCGTAAGCGCGCCGCTCCAGCAAGGCCCTCATGGTCGGGAGTTCGGAGGCGGTCATGCCGGCCAGCACGTCGAAATGGCTGAACGGGAACTCGCCTTCCAACTCGCGATCGCCCAGCACGCTCAGGATCAGGCGCTCTTCCGCCCACTCGATGGCCGAGTCGGTGTCCGCGAACAGCTTCGCCGCGCCGAGCGCGGAAATGACGCCCATGTTATTCAGCATGGTCAATATCGGCGGGCGGGCCTCGAGTCCCGAGATCAACAAGTGCTTGCCGCGCTTCACCATCTTGTCATGGGTGGCGAGGATGATGCGGGAGCCCGTGGAGTCGATTTCATTGACGCGCTTGAGATCGAGCAACACGTAGGAAACATCGCCGAGCAGGAAGTTGTCCAGCCGCACCGCGAGATTTTCCGCCGTGCCAAAGAAGATCGGCCCCTCCAGCTCCAGCACGGCGATTTTCGTCCCATGTTCGGCCACGACCGCCATCAGTTGCGGCTCGCGGTTCTTGCGCGAATGCACCGCGTCGCACCGGTACTCCCGGCGCACCACGGACTTGCTCATGCGGAACAGGAAGACGCCCACCGTCACCAGGACGCCGAGGAAAACCGCGAGCACGATATTGGCCGCGATAGCGAAGGTGGCCACCAGAATGATGACGGCGAGATCGACCACCATGCCGTAGCGGGATTGGGCGTCGCCGCGAAAGAGATTTCCAATGAGTTGAAGCGTCCAGCGGTCGACCAGCTGGATGGCGACGACCACCAGCATGGCGCCGATGACTACCCGCGGCAGCAGCGCGATGACCGGCGGCAGCACCAGCAATCCGGCAAGCACCAGGCTCGCGCTGACGAGCAGCGAGAAGGATGTGCGCGCGCCGCTGCGGTGGTTGGCGAAGCTCGCCGCGAGATTGATGCCGTTGGAAATGCCGCCAAAGGCCGCCGCAACCATGTTGCCCACGCCCAGACGCACCAGTTCCCGGTTGCCGTTGAAGCGATGGCCCGAGTCGCTTTCGATCAGCCGGGCGCACAGCATGCCGTCCAGCGAGGCGACGATGGCCAGACTCGCCGCCCCCGTCAGCAGCACGGGCAGGTACGAGGTAAACGCCGGTTGGGCCAGCAGTTGCCCGAATTCCATGAGGTAGCGGGGGGACGGCAGTGCCCACGGGATGGTGCCGATCACGGGACCCAGATGTTCCCGGAAGCCCAGCACCGCGATCAGATAGAAGGCGCTGGTTCCCACCAGGAACCCAAGTAGGGTGGGTGGAATGTGTCGGGAGATTCGCGCCCCTTTCAGAATGACGGCGCAGGTCAGCACTCCCACCAGCAGCGTCAGGAACTGGACCGAACCCAGGTGAGACGGGAGCTCGACGAGCGGCACGGACGCGCTCAAGCCGAGCAGGGTATCGATCATGGAGACGAAAATCAGTATTGCCGCGGCGTTCTGAAATCCCGCCAGCACCGGCGCCGGCAGATACTTGACCAGATCGCCAAGGCGCAACAGGCCAAAGAGCGCCTGGAACAGTCCCGCCAGGAAGATCAGCAGGAATACGACAGCGAGCAGTGAACCCGGATCGAGGCCTCCCAGCGCTTCGTGGGACGACAACACCACGGACTGCAGAACGAGCGAGCCGATCAGAAAGGTGACGATGCTGCGCGGGGCATAGATCATCGTCGTGTTGGCCCCCAGGATGAGCGCCGTGAATCCGCCGCAGACGACCGCATACAATCCCGCCAGCACGCCGTAAGCGACGTATTCGGGTCCCAGCGGGGCAAGGGCCAGCATGCCGTAGCCCATGCTGATCGGTATGTTGAGAACCGCGGCTGAAAATCCTCCCGCCAGGTCTCCGCTCAGGTGCTTGAAGCGGGCTGGCGCGGCCGGCGCAGGCTCAGCCGGGCTCGGCAACGGGGCTTGCGCCTGATCGGGGAGCCCGTAGCCCCATTTTTGCCCTGCGTCAGACATGAATCGTTTCCCTTTGATGCCGCCCGGCAACTTTTCGTTGCAGAGAACCGCCCGGCATTCCGGCCCAGTGTGCGCATCGGCTGCGCAAGCTGTCAATTTCGATCACAAGCGTAATCTCAAGTAGTGGCGTCGTCCGGGGTTTGCGCTTCCCGGGCAGCACTGCGAGCGACGGGCTTGTACGGACTGCGCTCGACGAGCTCGTCAACGTAGTGTCCCATGCCCCGTGATTCCTTCGCGAGGAACTGCTCGACCGCCGCCGAGAATTCCGGGTGCGCCAGCCAGTGCGCCGAGCAGGTTTCAACCGGCAGGAGTCCGCGCGCGAGCTTGTGCTCGCCCCGCGAACCGCCCTCGAAGCTGGCGATGCCCCGCGCGATGCAGAATTCTATCCCCTGGTAATAACAGGTTTCGAAGTGCAGCGCGGGATGATGTTCCAGCGCGCCCCAATAGCGCCCGCACAGCCGGTCCCGGTCGCGGATGTCGAGCGAGGCCGCGATGGGCACGCCGTTTCTTTCCGCGACGATCAATACCATGTTGCGCGGCAAATCCCGGCCGATGCGCCAGAAGAATTCGAGATTGAGATAAGGGCTGGAACCGTGCTCGCGGTAGGTCTGGCGATAGCAGCGGTTGAGAAATGCCCAGTCACGCTCCCGGATCTCGTCGCCTTCCAGCCATTTGAAGCGGATGCCGGCGGCAGCCACCTTGCGCCGCTCCTGCCGGACCTTCTTGCGCTTGTCATGGCTGAACCCGGCGAGGAACGCGTCAAAGCTGGCGTAATCCCGATTAGCCCAGTGAAATTGAACGGTGGTTCGCTGCATCATGCCGCGCGCCGACAGTTGCCGCGCCTCGCCGCGGGTGTGAAACAGGCAGTGGAGCGAGGACACTCGCAGCTCGCGCGCGAGCTCGAGCGCCGATTCGATCAAAATGTCACGGCCTTCATCGGTTGCCGCGATGAGCCGCGACCCGGCGACCGGCGTGAATGGCACGGCCGACAACAGCTTGGGGTAGTAGGCGATGCCATGGCGGTGATAAGCCTCGGCCCAGGCCCAGTCGAATACGTACTCCCCGTAGGAATGGGTCTTGAGATAGAGCGGCATCGCTCCCGACAGGACGCCGTTCTGCTGCAACAGTATGAATTGAGGCGTCCAGCCGCTCGCGCTGCTGGCGCACCCGGTCTCGTGCAATGCCGACAGGAACTCGTGGCTCAGAAATGGATCCCCGCCGGAAAGCCTGTTCCATTCATCGGCCGGCACGCCGGCGAGCGTATTGACGACCGATATCGTCACGGTTGCGACGTTTCTTCGAGCGACTGCCGGGTGGTTTCAGCCTGCATCGGGGATGGCGCGATGATATATTAGCAACATGAAAATTGCGATTGCGCAGTTGAACGCCACCGTCGGCGATATGAGCGGCAATGTCGCCCGCATCGCCGAGTTTGCCGGGCGCGCGCGTGAGCTTGGTGCGGATCTGATGGTGACGCCGGAGCTTGCTCTCTGCGGTTATCCGCCCGAGGACCTGCTGCTGCGCGAGGACTTTCTCGCGGCCTGCGATCAGGCTCTGGCCGATCTCGCCACCCGGTCGGCGGGCGTCACGCTGGTGGTCGGCCATCCGCGCGCGGCCGAGGGCAAGCGCTACAACTCAGCTTCCGTGATCCGGGACGGGAAGGTGGCGAGCGTCTACGACAAGCAGCGATTGCCGAATTACACCGTGTTCGACGAGGAGCGCTATTTCGAGCCGGGCGGCAAGCCCTGCGTGTTCGGCATCGACGGCATCAGTTTCGGCGTCAACATCTGCGAGGATACCTGGGGCGCGCAAGGGCCGGTCACGGCGCGGGCTCGAGGGGGGCGCGAGGACGATCGCGTCGGCATCAACATCTGCGCGGACTCGTGGAACGCCACGGCGCCGCGCGCTGCGCGCGAGGCCGGCGCCAACGTCCTGCTGGTGCTGAACGCCTCTCCCTATCACTTGGAGAAACAGCGCGTGCGCTACGACGTGATGCGCGAGCGCGTGGCGGAAAACGGCATGGCGCTGGTTTATGCCAACCTGGTCGGCGGCCAGGACGAGCTGGTGTTCGACGGCGGCTCGTTCGTGCTAAACCGCGAGGGCGCGCTGACGCATCAAATGCCGCTGTTCAAGGAGGCGCTGGGGCTGGTCACCCTGACCGACGGCGATCCGCAGCCCGGCGAGATCGCCAAGGCGCTCACGCAGGATGCGGAAGTGTACGAGGCGCTTATCACCGGCGTGCGCGATTACATCAATAAGAATGGGTTTCCCGGCGTCCTGATCGGACTTTCGGGCGGCATCGATTCGGCGCTGACGCTGGCGATTGCGGTGGACGCCCTCGGGGCGAAGCGGGTGCGGGCGGTGATGATGCCCTCGCAATACACGGCGGGCATGAGTGTTGAGGATGCGCTGGCCGAAGCGAAGGCGCTTGACGTGCGCTACACCGAAATCGCGATCAAGCCGATCTTCGATGCGTTTCTCAAGTCGCTCTCCGGGGAGTTCAAGGGGCTCGCGGCCGACACCACGGAAGAAAACCTGCAGTCGCGCATCCGCGGCACGCTGCTGATGGCGCTTTCCAACAAGACGGGCGCGCTGGTTCTCACCACCGGCAACAAGAGTGAGATGGGCACCGGCTATGCCACGCTCTATGGCGATATGGCGGGCGGATTCGCCGTATTGAAGGACATCAACAAGCAGCTGGTCTACCGCCTGGCGGAGTATCGCAACGGTATTTCTCCCGTGATACCGCGGCGCGTGATCGAGCGGGCGCCCTCGGCCGAATTGCGCCCCGACCAGACCGACCAGGACAGCCTGCCGCCGTACCCGGTCCTGGATGCCATCATGGAGGCTTATGTGGAAGGCGACTTGAGCCCCCGGGAAATCGTCAAGCTCGGTTACGCCGTGGCCGACGTGGAGCGGGTGGTGCGGCTGGTGCGCGCCAGCGAATACAAGCGGCGCCAGGCCCCGGTCGGCATTCGCATTACCCCGCGCGGGTTCGGCAAGGACTGGCGGTTCCCGATCACCAATAAATTCCGGCACCAGTTTGATTGACGGGCTGTGATATCCTTGGATGCGGTAACGAGATGAGGGGTGGCTTCCCTCATGTTCCCCTATAGCGGGAGCCGTTTCGTTCGTTTCGAGACGGCCTCTCAAGGACGGCAGCGGATAGCGGAGGGAGGGAGTCATGAAAAAAATAGAGGCGATTTTCAAGCCGTTCAAGCTGGATGAGGTACGCGAGGCGTTGTCCGAGATCGGCGTCAGCGGGCTGACCGTCACCGAGGTGAAGGGCTTCGGCCGGCAGAAAGGCCACACCGAGTTGTACCGGGGCGCGGAATACGTCGTGGATTTCCTGCCGAAAGTAAAGGTCGAGGTGGTGGTTCCCGACAAGCTTCAGGACAGCGCGATCGACGCCATCGTCAAGGCGGCGCGCACCGGCAAGATCGGCGACGGCAAGATTTTTATCACCACCGTCGAGCAGGTCATCCGCATCCGCACTGGCGAAACCGACGAGGCGGCGATTTAATTCGAATGATGAATGATGAATGATGAATGATGAACGGCAACAAATACTGTTGACTTGAACCCGTTCATCGTTCCGCGTTCCTCGTTCCGCCTTTCAGAAGCACCACCACCGCGCCGCTGCCGCCGTCCGCGCGCCGCGCCTGGCAGAACGCCAGGATTTCATCGCGCTGCATCAGCCAGTGCGCTACCTTGCGCTTCAGGACCGGCTCGCGGTTTTTCGAGCCCAGCCCCTTGCCGTGAATGATGCGCACGCAGCGCAGCCCGCGGCGGGCGCATTGATGAAGAAAATCCACCGTTAATTCGCGCGCTTCGTCGACCCTCAGGCCGTGCAGGTCGAGCTCTCCCTGGATATGCCAGTGGCCGCGGCGCAGTTTCCTGAGTGTCTGCGCGCCAATGCCGTTTCGCGTGTAGGCAAGCTCCTCGCCGGTTTCCATGCCGGCGTCCCAGGGAATAGGGTCGCTGAGACTGTCTTTCAGCGCTTCCCGGTCGTCGCGCAATCGCTGTGAAGGAACCGGGCGTGGCCGGGGACGCTCGAGCTCGGCCTTCTGCGGGCGCGGCAGGGGCGTTACGTCCGACACCGAGGCGCGGAACAAGTTGGCGTCGTCGGGATGGAGGGTCGGCTTGCGGAATTTTTTCATCGCAACTCGCCACAGGAAGGGGTGGGCCCGGCGACGGCCGCGATTAGGTTAGACCGCGGCTCTCCAGGTATTTTTGCGCATCGAGCGCCGCCATGCAGCCGCTGCCCGCGCTCGTCACCGCCTGGCGATAGACGTGATCCTGCACGTCGCCCGCTGCAAACACGCCCGGGACGCTGGTGGCGGTGGCGCCGCCCTCAATGCCGCTCTGGGTGATGATGTAGCCGTTCTTCATGGCGAGCTGCCCGTTGAAGATCTCGGTGTTGGGGCGGTGGCCGATGGCGATGAAGACCCCCTTCAAGGGTTTTTCGCTGACCGCGTTGGTCTTGACGTGTTTCACGCGCATGCCGGTGACGCCGGTATTGTCTCCCACGACTTCATCCAGCGCGTGGTCCCACAGGATGGCCGCCTTGCCCGCCGCGACTTTTTCCTTGAGCTTGTCGACCAGTATGGCTTCCGCGCGGAATTTGTCCCGGCGATGCACCACCGTCACATGACTTGCAATGTTGGTGAGGTACAACGCCTCTTCGACAGCGGTGTTGCCGCCGCCCACCACGGCGACTTCCTGGCCCTTGTAGAAAAAACCATCGCAGGTGGCGCAGCCGGAGACGCCGCGTCCCATGAAAGCTTGCTCCGATGGCAGGCCGAGATACATCGCGGATGCGCCGGTCGCGATGACCAGGGCATCGGTAGTGTAGGTCCCCTGGTCGCCGGTCAACGTGAAGGGATGGCCGCCCAGTTGCACCGTGTTGATGTGGTCGAAAATGATCTCGGTGCCGAAACGCTCGGCGTGCTTCAGAAACCGTTCCATCAATTCCGGTCCCTGCACGCCCATGGCGTCGGCAGGCCAGTTGTCCACGTCGGTGGTGGTCATCAATTGACCGCCCTGGGCGATGCCGGTGATCAATACCGGCTTGAGGTTGGCTCGAGCGGCATAAACGGCTGCCGTGTAGCCGGCGGGTCCGGATCCGAGTATCAGCAGCCGGGAATGCTTGGGGGGGTTGGCCATACAGCGTTTAGATGGGGGTCATTGGCGAAAAAGCGACACTTTAGCAGCTTGGGCTGAAGAGTGTCGAGTTAGAGTAATGCCTGAACTATAACGGTTTAAGTCATTGCTATAAAATACAAAATTAGGTCAGTTCACAGCAGGTTTTCTGCTGTTTACGGGGCTGGGAAAGCATGGGAATTGCACTGAAAACCGCATGGATAGCGCTCGCCGTGTTGACGGCAGCAGCGGCAGCTTTTGCCCAATCCGTGCCTGGTACCGGTGCGGTGACCGCTCCACTCAAGCCGGCAGATGTCGTTGCCCAGGTCAACCCCCCGAAAGCTGCGCCCCTGGTGCCGACGGAGAGCGCGCCAGTCACGCCCGTTATCCCAGCGAAATTCGAGGTTCGCCGCTACCTCCTGGAGGGCAATTCGCTGCTGGCGCGAGAAACCGTCGACCAGGTGCTGGCCCCATTTGTGGGCCCGAACAAGGATTTTGGCGACGTGCAGCGCGCGTTGGAGGCCTTGCAGGCTGCCTATCAAGCGGCAGGGTTTGGGGGCGTGGAAATCAGGCTGCCCGAGCAGGAACTCGAGCGTGGAGAGGTCAGGTTTCATGTAATCGAGGTCAAGATCGGCAAGATAACCACCGAAGGCAACCAGCATTTCAGCACCGCGAATATCTTGAGAAGCGTGCCGTCTCTGCGTGAAGGGGTGACGCCCAATTCCCGTGAGATCGCCGAGAGCATCAGGCTGGCCAATGAAAATCCCTCGAAGCAGTCCGCAGTGCTGCTACGGGGGTCGGAGCGGGAGGACCAGGTTGATGCGACGATCCGGGTCGCGGATATCGACCCCGAGCGCTGGAGCCTGAGTCTCGACAACACCGGCAATGATGAAACCGGCCAGGCGCGGGTCGGCATCGCCTATCAGCATTCGAATCTCTTCGATCGCGACCATATACTGACGGCGCAATTCATCACCTCGCCGACCCACATCAAGGATGTCTATGTCTTTGGTCTCGGCTACAAGATACCGCTCTATTCGCTGGGCGACTCGATCGAATTCGTCGGCGGCTACTCGAAGGTGGATTCAGGGACGGTCCAGAATCTGTTCCTGGTGAGCGGCCAGGGCACGATATTTGGCGCGCGCTACAACCAGGCGCTGCCCAAGTGGCGCGCGCTCGAACACAAGTTGATCTATGGCCTCGATTACCGCGCCTATCAAAACCTGGTGACGCCGGAGGGCTCGCAAGACAATCTCGTTCCGGACATCACCGTGCATCCGGTCAGCCTGACCTACAGCGCAAACCTCCGGGTTGCGAGGCAGGACTTGAGTTTCTACCTCTACCTGGCGCAGAACATTCCCGGCGGGAACGACGGGCAGGACGCGGATTTCAAGCAACAGGGTGCCCGCTTCGAGGTGGGGACAGCAAGATACCGGTTGTTCCGGGGTGGTTTCAATTACACCCGGGTATTAAGCGACGACGACTGGCAGCTCCGGGCCAACTTCAGCTCGCAGTACACGGGCGATGCGCTCATTGCCCCGGAACAGTTCGGGATCGGCGGCGCCGATAGTGTCAGAGGTTTTAGCGAACGCTACGTGGCGAATGACAAAGGTAATCGAGCCACGCTGGAAATCTACACTCCGGATGTGGCCAGAAGGTTCCGCCTGAACGACGGCCGCCTGCGGTTTCTGATGTTCTATGACACGGGCGTAGTGCACCGGAACTACGCTTTGCCTGGCGAGCAGGAGGCCGCAAGTCTGGACAGCGGAGGAATCGGCGTGCGAATCAGTTACAAGAATTACTTCAACGCGCGCATGGACCTGGCCCACGTCATCCACGATGGTAGCGGCTACAACGAACCGGATAGCCGGCGCAATATCAATAAGTTACATTTTTCCATGGCGTGGGTTTGGTGAGTCATCCAGGCAGCTCCTGACCTGGATTTTCAGCCCCGCCGCGACGGTTCCATACAGGGTTGCGGGTCATCGCGGGCGCGCCGCTAATCGAGGAGTTGATGCCTGCCGTTGATCGGGATGAGGTGACGCCAGAGGCTTGATCTGGCAGACTATAGGCTGGTTTACCTGGCGCCAGACGGCGTCGCGAAGTAAAACAAGAACCCGGGGTGGATAGACATGCCGGCACAGTTTTCGGTGAATCCGCAGGTTCTCAAGAGCGTTCCGCTGTTTTCGCAGTTTTCCGATGCGCAGCTTGCGCAGTTGCTGAGTTGCGTGCAGCACCGCAGTTACTCACGAAATTCCTTCATCCTCAGGGCGGGCGAGGAGACCGACGCGCTCTATATCATCCTGTCCGGACGCGTCAAAGTGCTGATTCCCGACGAGGAAGGGCACGAAGTGATTCTTTCCATCATGGGGCCCCAGGAGTATTTCGGGGAAATGGGCCTGCTCGACGACCAGGTGCGCTCGGCGAGCGTTGAATCCCTGGAATCCTGCGAGATGCTGCGGCTGACCAAGGCCGGCTTCACCAATATCCTCAAGGACAATTTTGACCTGGCCATGCTGATCGTGCGCAACCTGGTCAGGCGCCTGCGCGAAGCCGATCGCAAGATCGAAAGCCTCGCCCTGATCGACGTCTACGGGCGCGTGGCGCGGTTGCTGATCGACATGGCGAAATTCGTCGACGACAAGTGGGTGGTCGAGCGCGCGCCAGCCAAGCAGGAAATTGCGCGGATGATCGGCGCCTCGCGGGAGATGGTCAGCCGTGTGGTCAAGGATCTGCATCACAAGGGCCTGATACGCGCCGAGAAGCGCCGCATTTATATACTCGACAAGCAGACCATGCAGAAGCGGTCTTCCGCCCGCCACGGCGACCGCCGCCGCCCCTGATCGAGGCGACGGTATTGCGTCACCGGTGTCGCTGATTGCGTCGGGCCAATCCGGTAAAATCGCCTAATTCGTTGATTTTGAGTAATTAGTCACTGGCAATTTCGGCTGCCAGTGAGCATTTGTTCACCTTTGGGCATGCCAGCTTTGTGGTACAACTCTCGCTCCTGAAATAGCGAGTTGTTTCCAGGCGGGCCGTGCCCGTCCGGGTGTGGGTGACCAGAAGGAGCGAATCATGGATATTCGAAAACTGATGCTAAGGCAAACAGGATTCCTGTTGTTGTTGTTCATCAGCGTGGGCGCGTTGGCCGCCGGCGCGGGCACGGTGACCCACCTGAGCGGAACGCTGTCTGTGCAGCGTCCCGATGGCAGCGTGCGCATCCTGTCGCAGAAGTCCGAGGTGAATCCAGGCGACGTGCTGACGACCCAGCGCGACAGCTACGCGCAGATCAACTTCACCGACGGCAGCTCGATGACGATGCGGCCCAATACCCAGATCAAGGTCGAGCAGTACAATTTCGTGCAGGACCGCCCGCAGGATGACAACTCGTTCCTGCGCCTGCTCAAAGGCGGGCTGCGCACGGTGACCGGTCTCGTCGGCAAGCGCGGCAACCAGGATGCCTACAAGATCGGCACCAATACCGCGACCATCGGGATTCGAGGTTCTTCGGGCGACACCATCGAAAATTCCGGCGGGAACTGCGAAGGCGTGACGCCGGGATGCGAAAAGCTCTCTGCGGGCGTCTATCACACGACCTACACCGGCAGCTACATCATGCAGAACGAAAGTGGCACGCAGGTCATCGGCGAAGGGCAGTTTGGCTTCGCCCGCGACCCGAAATCGCCGCCCGTCATCCTGCCGGGTGATCCGGGCCTGAACGTCAGCCAGTTGCCATTCACGCTGGGCGTGGGTGGGGGGCGTATCCAGGGCCCTGGCCAGGAGTGCGTGGTTCGATAATCCTGAGCAACTGTTTCCCAATCACAAACCCCGCCGAGTGCGGGGTTTGTTTTGTACGTTGCATCGGGCGCTGGGTGCCGGGTGCGGGCGACCTTGGCACAGTCCGGGGTGGTGTTCAGACCGGGAATACTTACCCCGGGTCCTTTCGATGTACAATCAAAAAGTTAACCAGGGTGTTCCCATTTGATGCTGTTGAGCGAGAAAACATCAGCACGGGCGGCCAAGAACCCGCTGCCGCCCAAGCTGGCTGCGCTGGTCCGGGAGTTCTGGTGGTTCGCGCTGCTGGCGATTGCACTCTACCTCGCTCTCATCTTCTATACCTACAATAAGTCCGATCCCGGCTGGTCGCACAGCGCCAGCGTGATGGCTTATCAGAACGCCGGCGGCAGGGTGGGAGCGTGGGTGGCCGACGTCATGCTCTATGTATTCGGCCTGTCTGCCTACTGGTGGGTCGTGCTCTGCGCGGTCCTGGTGTGGTGGGGGTTCCGGCGCATCGAGAACTTGCCGGAGCAGGGCGACCGCCGGTCCTACGCCGTCGTGGCGGTCGGATTTCTAGTGGTGCTGGTCGCGAGCAGCGGCATCGAGGCCATACGCCTCTACAGTCTCAAGGTCGCGCTGCCGCAGGCGCCCGGCGGAATTCTAGGCGCGGTCGTGGGCGGCTCGCTGGCTCAGGCTCTGGGTTTCACGGGCGCAACGCTCATCCTGCTGGTGCTGCTGGCGGCGGGACTGAGCCTGTTCTCGGGCGTGTCGTGGCTCACCGTTCTGGAGCGCCTGGGAACCTGGGCGGAGACTGCGTATCTGTTCCTGGTGCAAAAATGGCAGGAGAGAGAGGACCGGCGCGCGGGCGCGCAGGCGGTGATCAAGCGCGACGAGGTGGTCGAGGTCAGCAAGAAGAAGCTGGAAGTCCATGAGCCAGTCCGAATCGAGCCGCCCGCGGTCGAGATTCCCAAATCGGCCCGCGTCGAGCGCGAAAAACAGGTCCCCCTCTTCGAGAACCTGCCCGATTCCCTGCTGCCCCCGTTAAGCCTGCTCGACGAACCGGAGAAGAGCCACGAGGTATTGAGCACCGAGACGCTCGAGTTCACCTCGCGCCTGATCGAGAAGAAGCTGCTCGATTTCGGAGTCGAGGTAAAAGTTGTCGCCGCCTACCCCGGGCCGGTGATTACCCGCTATGAAATCGAGCCCGCCGTCGGCGTGAAGGGCAGCCAGGTCATCAATCTCATCAAGGATCTGGCGCGGGCGCTGTCAGTTGTCAGCATACGCGTGATCGAGACCATCCCGGGCAAGAGCCTGATGGGGCTCGAGATCCCCAATCCGACGCGCCAGATCGTGCGGCTTTCGGAAATCCTGGGCTCCCAGGTCTACGCCGATCTCACATCTCCGCTGACCCTGGCGCTGGGCAAGGACATCGCCGGCAACGCGGTAGTCGCCGATTTGCAGCGCATGCCGCACCTGCTGATCGCCGGCACGACCGGGTCGGGCAAATCGGTGGGAATCAACGCCATGCTGCTCTCCCTGGTTTACAAGTCTCCGCCGTCCCAGGTGCGGCTGATCCTGATTGACCCGAAGATGCTCGAGCTCTCGATCTACGAGGGCATTCCGCACTTGCTGGCGCCGGTGGTTACCGACATGCGCCAGGCCGCGAACGCGCTCAACTGGTGCGTCGCCGAGATGGATCGGCGCTACAAGCTCATGAATGCCCTCGGCGTGCGCAACATGGCGGGGTTCAACCAGAAGGTGCGCGAGGCGGCCAGGGCCAAGAAGCCGATACCCAATCCCCTCTCGCCCCTGCTGGAAAACGCGGAGCCGCTGCACGAGATGGCATTGATTGTCGTGGTCATCGACGAGCTGGCCGACCTGATGATGGTGGTCGGCAGGAAGCTGGAGGAACTGGTTGCGCGGCTAGCCCAGAAGGCGCGCGCGGCGGGGGTGCATCTCGTGCTGGCGACTCAACGCCCGTCGGTCGACGTCATTACCGGCCTCATCAAGGCCAATATTCCCACTCGTATCGCGTTCCAGGTGTCGGCCCGAGTCGACTCGCGCACCATACTCGACCAGATGGGAGCGGAGGCGCTGCTCGGGCAGGGCGACATGCTTTACCTGCCACCCGGAAGCGGCTTCCCGCAGCGTGTGCACGGGGCATTCGTGGCGGACCACGAGGTGCACAAGGTGGTGGATTACCTCAAGAAGCTCGCCAAGCCGCAGTACGTCGAAAGCGTGCTGGAGGGGCCCGAGCCGGACGAGGCGGGCGAGGGTGGACTGGAAGGAGGAGACGCGGAGTCGGACCCGCTTTACGACCAGGCGGTTGCCATCGTGCTGAAGACACGACGCGCCTCGATTTCCCTGGTGCAGCGCCACCTGAGGATCGGCTACAACCGCGCCGCCCGGCTGATCGAGCAGATGGAACGGGCCGGCCTCGTCTCCACGATGCAAACCAACGGCAACCGCGATGTGCTGGCGCCCTCTGGCGTAACCGAGGAACGCTAGTTTCCGGTTAGAACTTCCGGCGTCATCCACTATCCAACTCAGCTTGATGATGATGCGGCCCTTGTCCATGAAAACGCCGGTAGGCTTGATGCTCATCCTGGCGGCGGGCGCGGGTTTTTGCGCCGAGACCTACAGGTGGGTGGATGAGAAGGGCGTCGTCACCTATGGCGAGAAGCCTCCGGCCAACCGCCAGGCCAAACCGGTAGACACCAGCCCTGGCGGGGTCATCGAGACCAGTGGTCAGATCACCCAACGGGTCGAGACTGAAAGACGCCGAGCCGAAGAAGACTCGCAAAAACCGCGGGTCGCCGCGGTGCCAGCTTCACCTGCCGCGCCGGTGCGCGGCATGGAATTCGATGTCTTTATCCGCCTGCAGCGCGGCATGACCGAGGGCGAGCTGCTGTTGCGCGCCGGCAGGCCCGACTACGAGAGCCTGGATGGCTTCAGGGTCGACCTCGTGAAGACCTATTATTACTTTCCGACTCCCTCCAATCCCTTCACCACCGTGGTGACGTTGCAGGGCGGCCGGATTTACGAGCTCGAACGGGTCAAGAAATTCTGATGTCCAAGCTGCTCCTGCTGCTGTTAGTCCTCCTGCCCGGCGTGGCGGGAGCGGCGAGCATCGAAGTCCTCAAGAATATGCTGGAGCAGACCACCACGGCGCGCGCGCGCTTCGCGCAAATGGTGCTCGACAAGAACCTGAAGCAGCTGCAACAGGCAACCGGCACCATGCAGTTCTCCCGGCCGGGAAAATTCCGCTGGGAATACGACAAGCCGTTTGAGCAGACCATCGTCAGCGACGGCACCCGGGTCTGGCTCTACGACAAGGATCTCAACCAGGTGACGGTGCGCCGGCTGGACCGGGCGCTGGGCAGCAGCCCGGCGGCTCTCCTTGCCGGCAGCAACGAGATCGAGAAGAGCTATACGCTGGTCAACCGCGGCAGCCAGGACGGGCTCGACTGGCTCGAGGCGGTGCCCAGGACGCAGGACACGGCGTTCGAGATGGTCCGGCTGGGCTTCGGCAAATCAGGCCTGGAAGCGATGGAGTTGCGCGACCAGTTCGGCCAGGTCACGGTGATCAAGTTCTCCACCATCGAGCGCAACGCCAAACTGCCGCCGGAGGCGTTCCGCTTCACGCCGCCCAAGGGGGCGAACGTCATCGGTGAATGACCTCTTCACCAAGAGGGATCCGCAGGCCCCGCTCGCCGACCGGCTGCGTCCCCGCACGCTCGACGAATTCGTAGGCCAGGTGCACCTGCTCGGGCCGGGCAAGCCGCTCAGGCTCGCCTTCGAAGCGGGCAAGCCTCATTCCATGATCCTGTGGGGTTCACCGGGCGTCGGCAAGACCACGCTCGCCCGCCTGATGGCCAGGGCGTTCGATGCCGAGTTCATCGCGATTTCCGCGGTGCTCTCGGGAGTGAAGGAAATTCGCGACGCCGTGGCCCGGGCCGAGCACGTCCTGCAGCAGTCCGGGCGCAACACCATCCTGTTCGTGGATGAAGTGCACCGTTTCAACAAGGCGCAGCAGGACGCGTT
The DNA here is from genome assembly GCA_964521405.1 of uncultured Streptomycetaceae bacterium. Classification (GTDB taxonomy): domain Bacteria; phylum Pseudomonadota; class Gammaproteobacteria; order Burkholderiales; family SG8-41; genus SG8-41. Next base: position 19,308 of record CAZFRR010000235.1, read on the forward strand.
TTTGCCGCACGTCGAGCGGGGCCTCCTTACCTTCATCGGCGCCACCACCGAGAATCCTTCGTTCGAGGTGAATGGCGCGTTGTTGTCGCGGGCAGCGGTCTACGTCCTGCAGCCTCTCACGGAAGCTGACCTGGGGCAGTTGCTCGAGCGCGCGCGGAAAGATGCCCTGAACGGGCTCGAATTCGCGCCTGAAGCGAAAGCGCTTCTGATCGCATCAGCCGATGGCGATGCCCGGCGGCTCTACAACATGCTCGAGCAGATCGGCATCGCGGTTGAAGAGTCGGGGCGGACGGAAGTGGATGAAGCCTTCGTGCGTGATGCGCTGGCGCAGCGGTTGCGGCGATTCGACAAGGGGGGAGAGCAGTTCTACGACCAGATCTCGGCGCTGCACAAATCGGTGCGCGGCTCATCACCCGATGCGGCGCTCTACTGGCTCACCCGCATGCTGGATGGGGGAACCGATCCCCTTTACGTCGGCAGGCGGCTGGTGCGCATGGCGATCGAGGATATCGGCCTTGCTGATCCGCGCGCGCTGCGCGTCGCGCTGGCCGCCTGCGAGACCTACGAGCGGCTGGGCTCGCCGGAAGGAGAGCTCGCGCTGGCGGAAGCGGCGCTCTACATGGCGATCGCGCCCAAGAGCAACGCCGCCTACGTGGCGTACGGCGCGGCACGGGAGCTGGTGCAGAACGACACGACGCGGCCGGTGCCCGAGCGCTTGCGCAATGCTCCGACCCGTCTGATGAAGGACCTCGGCTACGGGCGCGGCTATCGCTACGCGCACGACGAGCCGGATGCCTATGCGGCAGGGGAGAACTATTTTCCCGATGACATGAAGCAGCCTGAGTTCTACCGCCCTACCGAGCAGGGGCTTGAGGCCCGGATCCGCGAGCATCTCGGGCGCCTGCGCAAGCTCGATGCCGAGGCCCGTAGCAAGAAAAAGTGACCGGTCACTCTGAAAACTGCAATTCAGCCACAGAGATCACCGAGAACACAGAGAGTTTCAAGGAGTTGAGTCAGCACGCCACGCTCACGAGATGGGAAAGGCTTGAATATGACATACGTTCCAGATTTTCCTCTGTGAGCTCTGTGTTCTCTGTGGCAAACGCTTTTTCCAGGGTCAGAGGTCACTCCGCCTTGATATTGGCGTCCTTGATGACCTTGCCCCATTTGGCGCTTTCCGCTTTCATGAAAGCGCCGAACTGATCGGGGCTGCTGCCGATGACGTCGGCGCCCATGCCCGCAATCCTCTCTCTGAAGTCGGGTTGCTGCAGCACCTTCGAAATGTCGGCATGAAGCCGGTTGATCAGCTCGCGCGGCGTGGCGGCAGGCACGGTCATCCCGAACCAGTTGGTAAGTTCATAACCTGGCACGGTTTCGCCGATCGTAGGCACGTCCGGCAACAGCGGCGAGCGTTTTCCGCCAAGCACCGCCAGCGGGCGCAGCCGGCCGGCCTTGATGTAGGGCAACGACTGCAGCAGGCTGTCGCAGGTGAGCGATACCTGTCCAGCCAGCAGGTCGACGAAGCTGGGGCCGCTTCCTTTGTACGGGATGTGGACCAGGTTAATCCTGGCCATCGACTTCAACAGCTCCATCCCGAGATGCGGCGCGCCGCCAGGGCCCGATGAGGAGTAGTTGATCTGGCCGGGATGTGCCTTGGCGAGGGCGATCAGTTCTTTCACGTTCTTCGCGGGCAGCGAAGGATGGGCGATCATCACGAAATGTACCGCCACGACCTGCATGACTGGGGCCATATCGCGCAGCGGGTCCACCGGCATTTTCGGGTAGAGGTACTGGTTGGCCGTCAGATTACCAAGCGTGCCGAAGAACACGCTATGGCCATCCGGGGCCGAGCGCGCCGCCACTTCGGTGCCGATGACGCCTGATGCCCCGGGGCGGTTTTCGATAACGACCGGCTGGTTCCAGATCTCGGTCAGTCTGGGCCCCATGACGCGCGCCACGATGTCGACGCCGCCGCCGGGAGGAAATGCAATGATGATGCGAACCGGCTTGGTGGGAAAGGGCTGCGCGCGGGCGTCATGATCGTAGCCAGCGAGCGCCAGAAACAGCAGCAATCCAGTTGCCAACCGCATAGTCAGTTCCCCTTGATGGTGGATGCCGCCGGAGCCGCGGGCCGTGACGCTGCCCGCCGCGCATCAATATTCACGAGTGCGCCGGACTGTACGGCCCGGAAAAGTGGCATGTCAAGGTCTGGCGGCGCCTGCCAAACTCCGAGATAATGCTTGCGGCCATGACTATGCAATATCTTCCGCATGCTTGATGTCCAATTGCTGCGCGGCGATCTCGCGGGCGTGACGAAACGTCTCGCCGATCGCGGCTATGCGCTCGACGCCGCTGCATTCGAGGCGCTCGAAGCGAGCCGCAAGGCGGTGCAGACCGAAACGCAGGAGTTGCAGGCGCAGCGCAACCAACTCTCCAAGCAGATCGGCCAGATGAAGGCCAGGGGCGAGGATGCGTCGCAGCTCGTGGCGCAGGTCAACGCGCAAGCGGACCGGTTGAAGGCGATCGAGCGGGAGCTGGAGTCGGTGCAGGCGAGGCTCAACGAATTTCTGCTCGGCGTGCCCAACATTCCCCATGCGAGCGTTCCCGCGGGCAAGTCCGCGGAAGATAACCCGGTGGTTCGCAAAGTAGGCGCGCCGCGGGTCTTCGATTTTCCGGCCAGGGACCACGTGGACGTGGGCATGCCGCTGGGCATGGATTTTGACGCGGCCACTAAGATCAGCGGCGCGCGTTTCGTACTGATGAAAGGGACGCTGGCGCGGCTGCACCGCGCGCTCGCCCAGTTCATGCTCGATGTGCATACCCGCGATCATGGCTACACCGAAATCTACGCGCCGTACCTGGTCAACGCGGACAGCCTGCGTGGCACCGGGCAATTGCCCAAGTTCGAGGAGGATTTGTTCAAGGTTCCCAGGCAGTCGACAGAAGACGATGCGGCTACCGCGGCGACGCGAGAGGAAAAAGCTTTCTCGCCAACTGCGGGATCGTGGGATGCCAGCCTGTACCTGATTCCAACGGCGGAAGTGCCAGTCACTAACATCGTTCGAGATCAGATTCTTTCGGCTTCCGACCTGCCGCTGAAGTTTGTATGCCACACACCCTGTTTCCGAAGCGAGGCGGGCTCCTATGGCAAAGACACGCGCGGCATGATCCGCCAGCACCAGTTCGACAAGGTCGAGCTGGTGCAGATCGCCCACCCGCAGAAGTCCTATGACCTGCTGGAGGAGCTCACTGCGCATGCCGAAGCTATCCTCAAGCGGCTGGAGCTGCCGTGCCGGACTGTGATGCTGTGCACGGGCGACATGGGTTTCGCCGCGGCCAAGACCTATGACATCGAGGTCTGGCTGCCGGGACAGAAGGCGTACCGGGAGATATCCTCGTGCAGCAATTTCGAAGCGTTCCAGGCGCGTCGCATGCAGGCGCGTTTTCGCAATGAGAAGCACAAGACCGAATTTGTGCACACGCTGAACGGCTCCGGGCTCGCGGTGGGGCGCACGCTCGTCGCGGTGCTCGAGAACTACCAGAACGCGGACGGCAGCGTCGCGATACCGGAAGCGCTGCGGCCCTACATGGGCGGTGCAACCGTCCTCAAGGCAAACTAGGCGTGGTGTCATAGCGCTGTTAGAATCGCGCCTTCGCGCGGAGAGGTGGCAGAGTGGTTGAACGCGCCGGTCTCGAAAACCGGAATACGCGCAAGCGTATCGTGGGTTCGAATCCCACCCTCTCCGCCAATCAAGTCAAGTAAGTTCCTGATACGCTTATCCATCCCCCCGAGGCATCAGGTCTTACCCACACTTCTACCCATATTCGGGCACGCATAGCGTCCAGGTCATCCTTGGGCAGTGTCCTCGGCCCGCCGCGCTGCATCGCGTCGGGCGTTCATCGAATGGTGCCGATACGGCTCGCCTTTGCGCCACACGCGATTACAGCGCCAGCCAAGCTCGCGTAGTGCGATGCGGCGGAAGTCTGCGGTCAGGATTTGACGATGAACACATGAGTGTATACAGTTAGTGCAATTCGTTTTTTGACAGAAACCGGCGGCTTCCTGTTGCATGTCATCCTCAAGTCAGTCGGCCGGAACTGCTGACGCCACCAACGCCGCACTCTCCCAGGGAGTGACTGAAACCCTGGCCCGATTCATTTCGTCGAACGCTGGATCGCGCCTGCCTTCTCCGGTTCAGCATGCGGCCTGCCGTGCGTTTGCCAATTGGCTCGGTTGCGCGCTGGGTGCCGTTGGTGATCCATCGCTGGAGCCAGTGCTTCGCGTCGCGCTCGGACTTGGCGGAGCCGGGCAGGCATCCATCGTCGGGCGCAGAGAACGCATCGATGTCGTCAACGCCGCACTGGTCAATGGTTTTGCCGCGAACGCACTTGATTTCGATGACATGCATGTCCGCACCCTGATCCATCCTACCGGGGCGGTGGTTGCAGCTGCGCTGGCGCTTGCGGAGCGTGATCGTGCCCCCGGTACCTTGCTACTATCGGCCGTCGCTGCAGGGATCGAGATCGAATGCCGGTTGGGTCTGGCATTGTTTCCCGGACACTACAACGCCGGCTGGCACATTACGGCTACCTTGGGAACATTGGGTGCTGCAGCGGCTGCCAGCACGATACTCCAGCTCAACTCGGACCGCGCCGCTCATGCGCTCGGGATAGCGGCCACGCAAGCAGCCGGGCTACGCGCGATGCTCGATAATCCATGCAAGAGTTTCAACATTGGGAGAGCGGCTGCTGCGGGCACGCTGGCAGCTTTGCTTGCTGATGCGGGTCTCGACAGCGCGCCTGATGCCATCGAGGCCAAGTTCGGGTTATTCGATGTTTTCGGACGACCGGCCGATCCAGGAAGTGTTGTGAGCGGTCTCGGCGCTAGCTATCTTGTTTCGGAAATCAGCATCAAGCCCTATCCGTGCGGGGTCGTGATACATCCGTTGATAGATGCTTGCCTCGGGCTTTCGCACGAGCGCGCGATCGGCGCCAGTGATGTGCGCGCAATCTCGATCGCAGTCCATCCACGGGCGGTAGAGCTGGCCGGTCGAAGGCATCCCGACACCGCGATTGGCGGGCGATTTAGCATTTATCACGCAGCAGCGCTGGCGTTGGTGCGGCGTTCGGCGGGGATCGCCGCGTTCGACACCGCCGATGTTAACGATCCACAACTCATCGCGCTGCGCGACCGCATGCAGGTGGAAGCCGACGCACGTCTTGCGCCAGGTCAGGCGCGAGTCCAGATCGAGTTCGTCAACGGCACGTGCGCGGAACAGGCGGTGGAGTTCCCGAGCGGCAGCCCCGAGCGGCCCTTGACTGACGCGCAGCTACGTGAAAAATTTCTCGAGCTTGCGTGTCGTTGTATTAAGAAGGGATCGGCCGAGAGATTGTTCGAATCCTGCCTTTCACTCGAGCAGTGTGCGGACATTACTGAACTGCGTAACCATTGGGTTTCATAACATAAGGAAGTCTTGATATGAAAACTAGACAAATGTCTTTTCAAGTCCTCGGCGTAATGATCTTTGCGATGGCGTATGAGGTGGCTTTTGCACAGGACGCGGGGAGTCCGATCCGGATTGTTCAGGGCTTTGCTCCCGGTGGGGGGCACGACACGGTTGCTCGCTTGCTCGCGCCGCGTGTGGGCGCTCAGCTCAAAATGCAATCGATTGTCGAGGCGCGGCCGGGAGCGAACGGAATTATTGCTGCCGAACTTGTCGCCAGAGCAGCGCCGGATGGCAACACCGTTTTTCTGACAGGGGTTAGCACCTTTGTTTTGAATCAGTTGGTTTATGCGAAAGTGCCTTACAACACCCTGAAGGATTTCGCGCCACTGACTGTTGTCGCTGCGACTCCCCAGATTCTGGTTGCCCACCCAGGATTGCCAGTAAGAACTCTGGACGATGTAGCTGCATTAGCCCGACGCTCCCCCAAGAAACTCTCTATCGGGACGCCAGGTATTGGCGGCCTATCGCACCTGACGCTCGAGATGTTCAAGAGTCTGGGTAAACTCGATATCGAGCACATTCCCTACAAGGGAACGGCGAGTGCGCTTACGGAATTGATCAGCGGTTTCGTGCCTCTCTTCATCGGGGATGTGCCGGCGCCGCTGCCACACGTCAAATCGGGAAAGCTCCGCGCGATCATCGTTACAGGAGAAACACGTACGACTTTGCTTCCTGATGTGCCCACGGCACGTGAGCAGGGGTACCCCGGATTAAAAGCGACGAACTGGTATGGCGTGATGGTACCCGCGGCCACGCCGCCGGCGGTTGTTTCCAGACTTCATGCTGCATTTGTTTCGGCAGTTGAGGCGCCTGAGACCCGCGAACGCTATGCGGCAGTAGGGGTTGACCCAATAACCTCAAAATCACCCGCCGCCTTTGGGTCGTTTGTGCAAGAAGAATTTGCGCGTTGGGAGAAGGTCGTGCGAAGCACCGGTATCCAACTTCAACAGTAAGGAATTGAGCATTGGTGGCGACATGAAAGTAGACGAAATCAAAGAAGCGGAAGTTATCGTGGTAGGCGCTGGTAACGCGGCGCTCTGTGCCGCACTGGGTGCAAAGGATGCTGGCGCACACCCGATTGTGCTGGAAACCGCGCCTGAGGCGGAGCGTGGAGGCAATACGTTTTTCGTCGCAGGCTCGACACGTTGGATCTTCAACAACATGGCCGACGTCCGTGAGGTGCTTGACCTGTCCGAAGAGGAATTACGCATCGTGGATTTCGGCACCTACACCCGGGAAGATTTCTTCGACGATATGGGGCGCGTCACGCAGTACCGTTGCGATCCTGACCTCACCGAGATTCTCGTTGACAATGCGCGCCCGACGTTGGTGTGGATGAAGAGCAAAGGTATCCGATTCGAGCCGATGTACAAGGGGCAGTCGCAGAAGGTCGACGGGCGCGTGAAGTTCTTCGGCGGCCAGATTTGCAATTTCTGGGGCGGCGGTCCGGAACTGACCGCAGGCTTGTTTCGCGCGATTGAGAAGGTGAGCATCCCAGTGCTTTACGAAACGACCGCTATCTCTCTCATCTATGAGAAGGGCCGGGTAAACGGCGTAGTAGTCGAGTCGGGGGGTGAGAGGCGTGAGATTCGCTCGAAGGCTGTCGTCCTCGCGTGCGGCGGTTTCGAGTCAAGCGCCGAGATGCGTGCCCGCTATCTCGGGCCTGGCTATGAACTTGCAAAGGTGCGCGGTACTCAGCACAACAACGGTGCTGGCATTCGAATGGCGCTCGATATCGGCGCGATGTCGGCGGGGCACTGGTCGGGCGCCCACGCAGTGGGCTGGGACCGCAATGCACCAACGTTCGGTGACCGCGAGGTCGGCGACGGATTCCAGAAGCACAGCTACATCTTTTCGATTATGGTCAACGCGCGCGGTGAGCGTTTTGTTGATGAAGGTGCAGATTTCCGCAACTTCACGTACGCGAAGTACGGCCACGTGGTGCAGCAGCAGCCGGGGATGTTCGCATGGCAAATTTTCGACCAGAAGGTCGAGCATTTGCTGCGCGATGAGTATCGCATCCGCCAGGTGACCAAGGTGGTGGCCAATACACTCGAGGAACTGGCCGTCAAGCTGGAGGGGGTGGATCCCAAGGCTTTTCTCGCGACCGTTAAGGAGTACAACAAGGCGGTGCAGCAGGATGTGCCTTTCTCGCCGGTCGTCAAGGACGGCCGTGGCACGATCGGGCTCAAGGTCCCCAAGTCCAACTGGGCCAATACGATCGACCAGCCACCGTTCCAGGCGTATGCGGTGACGTGCGGCGTCACGTTCACGTTCGGCGGAGTCAAAATCACGCCCGAAACCAACGTGCAGAACGTGGGGGGGCGAAATATTCCGGGGCTGTATGCGGCTGGAGAAATGATCGGCGGGCTGTTCTATTTCAACTACCCGAGCGGTAGCGGCCTCGTGGCCGGTGCAGTGTTCGGGAGGCGCGCCGGTACCCATGCAGCGCATCACGCGCTCAAGACCCAATAGGGGATAGGCGGACATGGCGCGCATAACTGCAAGTTCTGCCGCCAGGGAAGCGCCGGTGCGCCCAGCCCGTGGCGCCGAGCACATTTACGATCGCCTGAAGTCAATGGCGATAACGTTCGCGATCCGTCCTGATACGCGGGTGAACGAAGTGGAGCTCTCCAAGGCGCTCCACGTGAGCCGCACGCCGTTGCGCGAAGCGCTCAATCGGCTGATGGTCGAAGGTTTCCTCACGCGCGCGCCGAACAAAGGCTTCATCGGGCGATCGCTCGACGCGAAGCAGATATACGACCTCTACGAGCTGCGCCAGGCGCTCGAGACTTGTGTCGTGCGCATTGCCTGTGAACGCGCGAGCGACGAGGAGCTGGTTGAGCTCGAAGAGTTCGTGAAGACCTCCATCAATCGCCGGGAACAGGCTGATGCAGCGGAGCTGCTTGCGCTCGACGAGCAGTTTCACGAGCGGATCGCGGAGCTTACGCGCAACCGCGAGATGGTACGCGAGCTGAAAGCAATCAACGCGCGGATCAATTTCGTGCGCTGGCTCGACATGAAGCGGCGATACACGCAGCAGGACCACCTGCGCATCGTGAGGGCGTTGCGGACGCGTGACGCCTCAAAGGCGGCGAATCTGATGGAAGAGCATATTTCGAGACGGCTCGACCAGATCGTCGAGGTGATCCGCATGGGTTTCGCCGAGATTTACACGCGCGACCAGGCGTCAGTGAAATGACGATCGGTACGATCGACGCGCAGACTCGCCTGCCGTCGCCCTACCGGCCGGAGGCGGAAGCGGCGGCGTCCTGCTTCGAGCGCCTGGAGGGCGCGCTCGACTGGCCTTCGGCTGCGGCGGCCGCGGGACCTTGGCTCGAGGCGGTGCGCCGGCATCCGGCGCCGTTCTGGGCGATCGAGACGCTACTGCGCGAGTATCCGATATCGAGCACGGAAGGCGCTGCGCTGATGCGACTCGCGGAGGCGCTGTTGCGCGTGCCCGATCGCGAGACTGCCATTGCGCTTGCTGCCGACCAGCTCGGCCGCGCTGCCTTCAACGGGCATCACGTGGACTGGCTCGGTGCATGGTCGGCACGCGCGCTCGCGCTATCGAAGGTGATGCTGCCGCGCGGCGAGGACGGGAATGCGGGGCTTCTGGGCAGGCTCGGGGCGGAGACGGTCGTGGTGATCGCGCTGCGGGCGGTGCAACTGCTTGGCCGCCAGTTCGTGCTGGGCGAGACGATAGAGGCCGCGATGTCGCGTGCCGAGGAGTTGCGCAGCCGCTCTCCAACGTCTCGTTTCAGCTATGACATGCTGGGCGAGGGTGCGCGTACGCACGAGGGTGCGCGTCGCTATCTCGAGCACTACCTGCGGGCCGTGGAAGCGCTTGCGGCGCAGCGCAACGCGTCGCACGAGCCGGAGCAGCGCGACGGTATCTCGATCAAGCTGTCCGCGCTGTTTCCACGCTACGAAGAAGTGCAGCGTGCGCGGGTGCTGAACGAGCTGGTGCCGAGCGCATGGTTGTTGTGCGAGCGCGCGGCGCGCGCGGGCATCAATCTCACGATAGACGCCGAAGAGAGCGAGCGCCTCGATCTCTCGCTGGATGTGTTCGAAGCGCTCGTGCGTCGCACTGCGACCGAGCACCGGGGGTGGCGGGGACTGGGGTTCGCAATTCAGGCCTATCAAACGCGCTCGCTCGATACAGTAGCGAGCGTGATTGACACGTCAAAGCGCTTCGGACTCAGAGTCATGGTGCGGCTTGTGAAAGGCGCGTACTGGGACGCCGAAATCAAGCGCGCGCAGGTGCTCGGCGTGCCGGCGTACCCGGTATACACGCACAAACATCACACCGATCTTAGCTATCTGGCTTGCGCGCGTGCGTTACTCGCGGTGCCATCCGCAGTTTACCCGCAGTTCGCGAGCCATAACGCAGGCACGATCGCCTCGATACTCAGGCTTGGGAATGAGGCGTGTGTGCCGTTCGAGTTGCAACGCCTGCACGGCATGGGGGAGAGCATTTATCGCGAGGTGCTGAAGGAAGCGGCGACCGTGCCTTGCCGCGTCTATGCGCCGGTGGGGGAATATCGAGACCTTCTCGCCTATCTCGTGCGGCGGTTGCTGGAGAACGGCGCTAACTCGTCATTCCTCCATCAGCTGGCCGATGCGTCGATTCCAGCATCAGAGCTGCTCGTTTCGCCGCTGCGCGTGGCGCCGCATTCCGCCCTCCCACTGCCACCCGACCTCTACGGCGCGGGGCGGCGTAACAGCTCCGGTATCGACGTCGCCTTGCGCGGCGATCGCGCGCGCCTGCTCGAGACCTGCTCCGGCGTAACCGTCGACCGCGTCCTCGACCGCGACATCGGTGAGATTGCGGGTCTTGTGAGCGTGCTGCAGACCGGCTTCCATGAATGGTCGAACCGTCCAGTCGCGCAGCGCAGCGCCACGCTACGCGCGGTGGCGGACCTGCTCGAAGCGCGTGCGGCGGAATTCTGCGGACGAGTCGTCAAGGAGGCACACAAGACCTGGGACGACGCCGTTGCGGAAGTGCGTGAAGCGATCGATTTTCTGCGCTATTACGCCCTGGAGGCCGAGCGGGTGCTTGCGCCGAAGTTGCTGCCCGGTCCGACGGGCGAGTCGAACGAACTGCGGTTGCGCGGCCGGGGCGTATGGGTTTGCATCTCCCCCTGGAACTTTCCGCTCGCGATTTTCACGGGGCAGGTTGCCGCGGCTCTCGTCACCGGGAACTCGGTCGCCGCCAAGCCCGCCGAGCAGACGCCCGCGGTGGCGGCTGCGATGGTGGATCTCATGCATGAGGCCGGCGTGCCGCCGGAGGCGCTCGCGCTTTGCGCCGGCGACGGCGACACCATCGGCGCGGCGCTGGTGCGCGACCCTCGCATTGCCGGTGTTGCGTTTACCGGCTCGACCGGGGTTGCGCGCATCATCGCCCGCGTACTTGCGGAGGATCGCGGCGACAGGGTGCGCCCTATCGTGCCGTTCGTCGCCGAGACCGGCGGCATCAATGCAATGATCGTCGATTCAAGCGCGCTTCCCGAACAGGTCGTCGACGCCGTCGTACTAAGCGCGTTTCGCTCTGCTGGGCAGCGGTGCTCGGCGCTGAGGTTGTTGTGCCTGCACGAGCCGGTGGCCGACGCCGTGCTCGGGATGCTGGGCGGCGCGATGGCGGAACTTGTGGTCGGTGATCCCGCTGATCCGGCGATCGATGTTGGCCCCGTGATAGACGGAGCGGCGAAACGGAAACTCGAAGACCAGATTGCCAAGCTCGACGCTGGCGCTCGTTTGGTCGCACGCACCCCTATTCCTGGCGGGCTGGCCGGCAACTACGTTGCACCCTGCGTATACGAGGTTGACGGCGTCGAATCCGTCGCCGAAGAGGTTTTCGGGCCAGTGCTGCAGGTCGTTCGCTGGTCGGGCGACGTCGAGACGCTGGTCACGCGTATTAACGCGCTCGGTTTCGGACTTACGCTTGGCGTGCAGACGCGCATCGACGGACGGGCTGAGCGGATCGCAGCGCGCGCGCGTGTGGGTAATGTGTACGTGAACCGCGGCATGACCGGCGCGGTGGTGGGCGTCCAGCCCTTCGGCGGCGAAGGCTTGAGCGGGACGGGACCCAAGGCGGGCGGCCCGCATTATCTTGCGCGTTTCTGCGCGGAACAGACAGTGACGATCAACACGGTAGCGATCGGCGGCAATGCGGCGCTGCTTTCCGAACACCACTGATAATAATATTCAATCCGAAGGTCCAGAGGGAACCATGACAAAGATCAACGGCGCCGAAGCGATGGTGCGCATGCTGCAGCTGCACGGGGTAAAGCACATTTTCGGCCTGTGTGGCGACACCAGCCTGCCGCTTTACGACGCGCTCGCAACGGTCGATCACGGCATGCAGCACATATTGACCCGTGACGAGCGCTCCGCGGCCTATATGGCGGATGCCTACGCTCGGGTTAGCGGTAAAGTCGGGGTTTGCGAAGGGCCGAGCGGTGGTGGCGCGACTTATATCCTGCCGGGCATCGTCGAGGCGAACGAAAGCTCGATTCCGGTGCTGGGTATTACCACTGACATCAGCACTACCTCTCGCGGCCGCTACACGCTGACGGAGCTAGACCAGAAGAGCCTGTTCCGGCCGCTGACCAAGTGGAACTCGGTGCTGGATCGCGCCGACAGGGTGCCCGAGACGGTGCGTTCGGCTTTTCGCGCGATGACTACGGGCAAGCCCGGCGCCGCCCATCTGTGCTTCCCATTCGACACGCAAAAGGACGTCGCGGTGGACCCGGACGACATTTGGGCGCAGCCGGAACATGCGTCTTATCCTGCCTGGCGTTCGGGGCCAGATCCCGAAGCGGTTAAAGCGGCGGCGGCGGCCATCCTGTCGGCCAGGAAGCCGCTGTTCATATGCGGCGGCGGCGTAGTGATCGCTGGTGCCTGGCACGAGTTGACTTCGATCGCGGAACGGTTAAGCGCGCCGGTGGCGACGACCATCTCGGGGCAGGGCAGCCTGCCGGAAGAGCATCCGCTTTGCGTTGGGGTGGTCGGCAGCAATGGCGGCACACTGCCCACACGCGCGGTGGTCGAGCAGGCGGACCTGGTCGTTTTCATCGGCTGTCGCGCGGGCTCGGTCACGACCGAGCGCTGGCGCTTCCCATCCAAATCGACTCGTATCGTGCACATCGACGCGGATCCGATGGTGATCGGTGCCATATACCGCACTGAAGTCGCGCTTGTCGGCGACGCGAAGCTGGCGCTCCGGGCACTCGACGACGAGCTCGCGCGCCGCGCCGGCGATATCCGGCGGGGCAACGGCGCGGCACTCGTTGCCGCAGCCAAAAAGCAAAAATACGGCGCTTTCAACCGGCTTGCGGGAAGTGGCGAGACGCAGGTGCTGCCCGAGCGGCTGGTGGCGGAGCTGCACGCCGTGCTGCCGCGCGACGCTGTCGTCGTATGCGACCCAGGCACGCCATGCCCGTATTTTTCGGCCTTCTATCAATTTCAGGAATACGGGCGGCATTTCATTTCCAACCGCGCGCACGGCGCGCTGGGATATTCGATGTCGGCGGGCGTGGGCGCTTATTATGGCCGCCCGCAGGCGAAATGCGTGTCGGTGATGGGCGATGGTAGCTTCGGTTTCACCGCCGGCGAAATGGAAACGATCGTCCGCCTGAAAGTGCCACTGATGATGGTGGTGGTGTCAAACAGCGTGTATGGCTGGATCAAAGCCGGCCAGAAGACAGGGTTCGGCGAGCGTTATTACTCCGTGGATTTCTCGCGCACCGATCACGCGCGGGTCGCCGAAGCGTTCGGGGTCAAGGCGTGGCGCGTGACCGATCCGTCGGACCTGAGGGGCGCGCTGGCCGCCGCGGCCGAATACGGCGGCCCGTCGCTGGTCGACGTCGTGACGCGGCCGCTGCACGAGGCGCAGGCGCCGGTGAGCGAGTGGGTGGCCTGAAAGGGATGTGGGAATGGTCGAGTGGGTCGCAACCCGGAAATCCCGCTCGGCCCTTTCGACCCGCGCCGCCTTGCTTGATCCGTTTTAATTGTGTGGAGTATTGAGAGATGACAACAGTCCGGTCCACGACGATCGTGCGCGGGGGCAAGGCCCTCTACGGTGCCCCGCTCGGGATTCTGATGCTGGAGGCGCGCTTTCCGCGCATTCCCGGTGACATGGGCAATGCCACGACGTGGCCATTTCCGGTGCTGTACCGTGTCGTGCGCGGCGCGAGTCCAGAGAAGGTCGTGCTGCAAGGCGCGCGCGGCTTGCTGCCGGATTTTATCGATGCCGCGCGGGACTTGGTCCAGCTTGGAGCCGAAGCCATTACGACCAATTGTGGTTTCCTGTCGCTGTTTCAGAAGGAGCTCGCGGCCGCAGTCGATGTGCCGGTGGCGACGTCTTCGTTGATGCAGGTGCGCTGGGTGCAAGCCACGCTTCCGCCCGGCAAACGGGTCGGCGTCGTCACAATCAGCGGATCCACTCTCACGCCGGCCCACCTCGAATCGGCGGGCGTGCCGTTGGATACACCCGTAACCGGCACCGAGAACGGTCGCGAGTTCTTTCGCGTGATCATCCGGGCTGAAAAGGACGACATGGACGTTGCACTTGCCCAACAGGACATCGTGGATGCAGGCAAGGAACTGGTCGCGCACCATCCCGACGTCGGCGCCATCGTGCTCGAGTGCGCCAACATGCCGCCTTATTCCGCGGCGCTCCGGGCGGAGGTGGGCTTACCGGTCTACGATGTCTACTCTATGATCAATTGGTTCCACGCCGGCTTGCGGCCACGCGTTTTCGCGTAGCCGGCGTTCTCCCCGCACGACGAACCCCGCCGACGAGGAATCCTCCCATGCGAGCTGCATACAATGCCCTGGCCGTATCGCTCCTCGTCCTGTCTGGCGCCGTGCCACCGGCGCACGGCGCCTATCCCGAGAAACCGGTCAGGATTATCGTTCCTTTCGCGCCGGGCGGCAGCGCCGACATCCTCGCGCGCACGCTGTCGAGCAAGCTCAATACCTCGCTCGGCCAGTCCTTCATCGTCGAGAACAGGGCGGGCGCCGCCGGCAATATCGGGACCGAGTTCGTCGCCAAATCCAGGCCGGACGGTTACACGCTGCTGGTCGGCCTGATGAATACCCACGTGGTGAACCAGGCTCTGTACGCGAAGCTGCCATTCAACGGCGTGGAGGACTTCACGCCCGTCGCGATGCTCGCGGTGGTCGTCTCCACGATGGCGATCCATCCCTCGGTGCCGGCGAGGAACGTCAAGGAGTTCATCGCCGTCGCCAGGGCGAATCCGGGCAAGCTCGCTTACGCGTCGGCGGGCAGCGGCTCGTCCACACATCTGAATGCGGTGGTCTTCGAGAAAATGGCCGGCATAAGGATGTTGCATGTTCCTTACAAGGGCGGCGCGCCTGCCGTGCTCGATACTGTCACGGGCCAGACGCAAATGATCGTCACCGCGGCAACCCAGACTCTGCCGCACGCGAAGGCGGGGCGGCTCAGGCTGCTTGGCGTCACCCGGAGCAAGCGGTCGCCCATGCTGCCGGACGTGCCGGCCATCGCGGAATCGCTACCGGGATACGAGGCTTCGGTATGGTTCGGGACCTTCGGCCCCGCCGGGATGCCTAAAGACATCACGGCCAGGCTCAATATGGAGATCAATCGGTTGATGAGCTCGCCGGACACGAAAAAGGTCATGGAGGATATGGGCGTCGAGGTGGTCAACATAACCCCCGAGCAGTTTCTCGTGACGCTGCGGAAGGAGGCGGTCCACTGGGGCAACGTGGTCCGTCAGTACAACATCAAGATGGACTAGGTGACTTCGTCCGCTTCTCGCTGCTTCGATTAATAGGGGTGCATATGATTGAGCATGTTTTCCGGTGGGCGATAGCTGCCTCGCTATTGTGGAGCACATTCGCCTCGTTTGCGGCGGACGGCTTTCCAACGAAACCCATACGCGTGATAGTCGCCTATGCGCCTGGCGGCGGTAATGACGTCACCGCGCGCATCCTGTCCGCTCACCTGAGCCAGACCCTGGGCGTGACGCTGGTGGTCGATAACCGTCCGGGTGCCACCGGCATCATCGGCACCGAGCTGGTGGCGCGGGCGCCGGCGGACGGCTATACGGTGATCCTGGCGGATGCGCCGCACGCGATTAACCCCTATGTGTTTCCGGCAGCCCGTTACCACCCGGTGAAGGATTTTGAGCCGGTTTCCGTCGTTGCGACCGCGCCGGTCGTGCTGGTGGTTCATCCGAGCGTGCCGGCGCGGACAGTTGGGGAATTCGTTGCCTACGCCAAAGCGCAGGCGGGCAAGGTGACGATGGCTTCGGGCGGGACGGGAACGATCAGCCACCTGGCGGGTGAGCTTTTCCGCACGCGCAGCGCCATACAACTCAACCATATCCCCTTCAAGGGTAGCGGCCCGGCCATGGCCGACACGCTGGCCGGTCAACTCCAGTGCATGTTTCCGCCGGCACCGGGCGCGGTGCCCCATGTGCGCGGTGGCAAGCTGCGGGCGTTGGCAGTGGCGGCCGCCGGACGCTCGTCAGCCATTCCCGACGTGCCCACGTTCGAGGAATCGGGTACGGCAAACTACCGTGTCGACAACTGGTATGGCGTGCTGGCGCCGGCTGGCACGCCCAAACTGGTCGTGGCAAGACTCAACCAGGCAATCGTAGAGGCCACACGTAATCCGGATGTCCGCGCCCGTTTTGCTGCTGTGCTGCTTGACCCCGCTGGCAGTACCCCAGCCCAGTTTGTCGAACTGCTAAAGTCCGAGGCCTCACGCTGGTCGCAGCTGATCAAGACGGCGGGCATTAAGCCGGA
>CAZFRR010000236.1:0-8635 GCA_964521405.1 uncultured Streptomycetaceae bacterium
GTGGTCACCTCGCGCACCGTGAGTTGCGGATCATCATCACGCACCGTGCCTACGCCGGTCAGCACGGCGCAGGCGCGCGCGCGCCAGTGATGGCCGTCGCGCCGCGCCTCCGTGCCGGTGATCCATTGGCTCTTGCCGTTCATCAACGCCGTCCTGCCGTCGAGACTGGCCGCGATCTTCATCCTCACCCAGGGGCGCCCGCGCGTCATGCGCGAGACGAAGCCGATGTTGATTTCACGCGCCTCGTTTTCAAGAAGGCCGCAGTCCGTTTCAATTCCCTTTTCGCGCAGCCTGGCAAGCCCTTTCCCGGCAACCAGCGGGTTGGGATCCTGCATCGCCGCCACGACGCGCGCGACACCGGCCCCGATCAGCGCCTCGGCGCACGGGCCGGTGCGCCCCTGGTGCACGCACGGCTCGAGCGAAACGTAGGCGGTGGCGCCGCGCGCTCGCGCGCCCGCCGCCGCGAGCGCATTCGCCTCCGCATGCGGAGCACCGGCGCGCTCGTGCCAGCCCTCACCTACGACCTCACCGCCACTGGCGATCACGCACCCCACGCGTGGATTCGGCGTGGTCGTGTAGAGCCCGCGCTCCGCCAGCTCCAGCGCTTTGGCCATGAAACGATGATCTTCGGTAGTAAACATCAATTAACCGCCAAGACCGCCAAGCACATCAAAAAAGAATTGAACCGCCGAGACGCCGAGACGCCGAGAACATCAATATAAGAACCAAGGAAATTCTGAACTACCCTGCGTTCGTCGCTCCGGCGAAAGCCGGAGTCCAGTCAAATCAGCGTTCTACTGGATCAGAGGGTCCTTAGAACGCCTAACATAATGAAACACACGCTGCCTTGCCGTCGATTTTCTGCCGGTAATTTTCATTCTGTTTTTCTCGGCGTCTCGGCGTCTCGGCGTCTCGGCGGTTCAATTAGTCTTTCACGGCGTCTTGGCGGTTCAATCGGTTTTTCACTGCGCCCTGGCGGTTATTTTTCCTTCGCCGCCGGTTTCTGCACTTCCTTGATCGCATCCTGGAAGTCATCCACGCCCTCGAAACTCTTGTAGACCGAGGCGAAGCGGATGTAGGCGACCTGGTCGAGCTTGCGCAGCTCCCGCATCACCATCTGCCCGACGCGCCGGGAATCGATCTCGCGCTCCCCCAGCGAGAGGACATCCTGCGTGATGGTGGCGATGGCCTCGTCCACCATCTGCGTCGGCACCGGCCGCTTGTGTAGCGCGCGCATGAAGCCGGTGCGCAGCGTGGCGAGGTCGAACTCGGCGCGGCTGCCGTCCTGCTTCACCACCTGCGGCATCCGCAACTCGACCGTCTCGTAGGTCGTGAAGCGCTTGGCGCACGCGGCGCACTTGCGCCGGCGCCGGATGGAGTCGCCCTCGTCGCTCACCCGCGAGTCGATGACCTGGGTGTCGGGCGAGCTGCAGAAAGGACACTTCATGAATTCACGTTCCGGGTTCCGGGTTCAAGGTTCCAGGTTCCAGGTTCCAGGTTCCAGGTTCTGGGCTTCATCTTCGAACTTTGAACTTTGAACATGGAACTTGGAACTGGCGTCAGCCATAGACGGGAAACTTGTCGCACAGCTTCTTCACCGCACCGACGATGCGCTGGAGCGCCTTTTCCTCGCCACGGGTGTCGAGGAGGTCGGCGATGAGGTTGGCGAGCTCCTCGGCCTCGATTTCCTTGAAGCCGCGGGTCGTCATCGCCGGCGAGCCGATGCGGATGCCGCTCGTCACCATCGGTTTCTGGGGGTCCTTGGGGACCGCGTTCTTGTTGACGGTGATGTTCGCCCGCCCGAGGATCTGCTCGGCCTCGCGCCCGGTCAACCCCTTGCTCTGCAGGTCCACGAGGAACATGTGACAGTCCGTGCGGCCGGAGACGATGCGGAAACCCCGCTCCTGCAGCACTTTCGCCATCACGCGCGCGTTGTCGAGCACCTGCTGCTGGTAGAGCTTGAACTCCTTCGTCATCGCTTCGCCGAGGGCGGCCGCCTTGGCGGCGATCACGTGCATCAGCGGCCCGCCCTGGGTGCCGGGGAAGACCGCCGAGTTGAGCACCTTCTCGTGCTCGGCGTTGGCGAGGATCAACCCGCCGCGCGGCCCGCGCAGCGTCTTGTGGGTGGTGGTGGTGACGAAATCCGCGATGCCGACCGGGCTGGGGTACAACCCCGCCGCGATCAGCCCTGCGTAGTGCGCGACGTCCGCCATCAGCAGCGCGCCGCACTTGTCCGCGATCGCGCGAAAACGCTTCCAGTCAAACGTCAGGGAATAAGCGGACGCGCCGGCAACGATGAGCTTGGGCTTTTTCACGTGCGCCAGCTCCTCGACCTCCGCGTAGTCGATCTCCTCGGTTTTGGGATCGAGGCCGTAGGTCACCGCGTCGAAATAACGCCCGGAGAGGCTCACTTTCGCGCCGTGCGTAAGGTGGCCGCCCGCATCGAGCGCCATGCCGAGTATGGTGTCGCCCGGGTGCAGCGCCGCGTAATATACCGCCAGGTTCGCCTGCGCGCCCGAATGCGGCTGGACGTTGGCGTAACCGGCATGAAACAGTTTCTTGGCGCGATCGATCGCCAGCTGCTCGGCGACGTCGACGAATTCGCAGCCGCCGTAATACCGCTTGGCGGGATAGCCCTCGGCGTACTTGTTAGTGAGCACCGAGCCCTGCGCCTGCAACACGGGCGCGCTGACATAATTTTCCGAGGCGATCAGCTCGATATGAGCCTCCTGCCGCCGGTTTTCGCGATCGATCGCGCTCCACAGCTCGGGATCGGAGCGCTCCAGGGTCTGCTTGTGCGAAAACATTTGGGGCCGCCGGTTTTTTGTAAAGTGTTGATTTTACACCAATGCGCGGCTGACGGCCGGGCTGCTGCGGCCATGAAAAACCCCGCGCCGGGGCACGGGGTTTGAGCGAGCCGCCGGCGCGGCGCCGGCTGTTTTTTTACTTCCCGGCGGGCCTGGTCGCGGCGGTGAACACGAAATTGTCGTAACCCATTTCAGCCACCCGGAACCAGAGAAACTGGTCGGCGCGGAACTTCATCCAGCCGTCGAAGATGCGCTTGAAGTGCCGGCTCTTTTCCGAGAGCTCCGCGTAGAGCTCGAACGCCGCCTGGTGCGCCGCCTCCATCACCGGCCGCGGGAAAGCCCGCAACTGCGTGCCGCTCGAGACCAGGCGGCGCAGCGCTTCCGGGTTCTTGGCGTCGTAGCGCGCGAGCATGTGAACGTTGGCCTCGGCGCAGCCCGCCTCGAACGCGGACCGGTAAGCCTTCGGCAGCTCGTCCCATTTCTTGAGGTTGACGATGACGGAGAGCTGCGGGCCGCCCTCCCACCAGCCGGGATAGTAGTAGTACTTCGCAACCTTGTTGAAGCCGAGCTTCTCGTCGTCGTAGGGGCCGACCCACTCCGCCGCGTCGATGGTGCCGCGTTCGAGCGCCGGGTAAATGTCGCTGCCCGCAATTTGCTGGCCGATCACTCCGAGCTTGGCGAGCACCATGCCGCCCAGCCCGCCGATGCGGAACTTGAGGCCTTTCAGGTCCTCGACGCTCTTGATCTCCTTGCGGAACCAGCCGCCCATCTGGGCGCCGGTGTTGCCGGCCGGGATCTGCACGCAGCCGTATTCCTTGAAAAGATTCGCGACCGCTTCCATTCCGCCGCCATAGTACATCCAGGCATTTTGCTGGCGCGCGTTCAGCCCGAACGGGAGCGCCGTCGCAAACGCGAAGGCCGGGTCCTTGCCGATGTAGTAGTACGGCGCCGTGTGCCCGCACTCCACCGTGCCGTTCTGCACGGCGTCGAGCACCTGCAGTCCCGGCACCAGCTCGCCGGCCGCAAATACGCGGACCTGGAACTTGCCGTCGGTCGACTCGGACACGCGCTTCGAGAGTATCTCCGACGCACCGAAGATCGTGTCGAGCGACTTGGGAAAGCTCGACGCCAGGCGCCACTGGATCGCCGGCTGCGACTGCGCGATCGCCGGCGCCGCCACCGTCCCCGCGGCGAGACCCGCCGCCGCTTTCTTCAAAAATGAGCGTCTTTTCATCATCCCCCCCACCTCCGAAGTGTTGAGTGTTGAGTTTTGAGTTTTGAGTTTTGAGTTTTGAGTGCCTGGTTTCACTAAACTCAACATTCAACACTAAACATTCAACACTGCGCGACGCGTAAATTGCGCGAAGCGCCGCGGCGCTAATCGCCGGCGATCGTCATCTTGTCGATCAGGATCGAGCCGCAATCGCGCGAGCCGCGCCGCACCACGTCGTTGCCGATGGCGGCGACGCCGCGGAACATGTCCTTCAGGTTGCCGGCAATGGTGATCTCGTGCACCGGGTAAGCGATCTCGCCGCGCTCCACCCAGAAGCCCGCGGCGCCGCGCGAGTAATCCCCGGTCACCGCGTTGACGCCCTGCCCCATCAGCTCCGTGACCAGCAGCCCGGTGCCCATCGTTTTCAACAGGCCCGCGAAATCGGTGCCGGTATCGTGCAGCGTGAGGTTATGGTTGCCGCCGGCGTTGCCGGTAGACTTGAGTTTCAGTTTGCGCGCCGAGTAACTGCCAAGGAAGTAGCCCTGCACCACCCCGCCCTTCACCACCTCGCGCGGATGGGTCGCAACGCCCTCCTCGTCGAACGCCGCGCTCGCCAGTCCCCGCCGGATATGCGGCTCTTCGCTCACATTCGCGAGCGGCGCGAACACCGCCTGGCCGGCGCTGTCGAGCAGAAACGATGACTTGCGGTAGAGGTTGCCGCCGGAGACCGCCGACACGAAATGCCCGAGCAGGCTCGATGCCACGGGCGCCTCGAACACCACTGGGGCCTGCGTCGTCGCGATCTTGCGCCCGGCAAGCCGGCTCACGGCGCGTTCACCGGCGCGCCGCCCCACGCTGGCCGGATCGGGCAGCTCGCCGGGGTCGCGGCTCGTCTCGTACCAGTCGTCGCGCTGCATTTCCTCGCCCTTGCCCGCGATCAGCGCGCACCACAAACCGTGGCGCGAGCCGGAATAGCCCGCCAGGAATCCGAGGGTGTTGCCGTAAATGAAATGCGACCCCTGCGTCGAGACCGTCGCCCCCTCCGAGTTGGTGAGCCGCTTGTCCACCGCGAAACCGGCCGCCTCGCACACCTTGCCGATTTCGATGGCGCGCTCGACCGTCAGCCCCCAGGGATGCCAGAGGTCGAGATCGGGAATGTCGCGCGCGAGCCTATCCGGGTCCGCCAGCCCGGCGCAATCATCGGCCGCGGTGAAACGGGCGATCGAGAGCGCGGCGTCCACCGTGTCGCGGATCGCCTGCGGGGAGAAATCCGTGGTGCTGGCATGCCCGCGCTGCTGGCCGAGATAAACGGTGACGCCGATGCCCTTGTCGCGGTTGTATTCGATGGTCTCGACCTCGCCCTGCCGCACCGTCACCGTCTGGCCGGTGCCCTCGCTCACTTCGGTTTCGGCGGCGCTGGCGCCGCGCTTCACCGCGTAATCGAGCACGTCCTGCGCGATCTGCTTCAACTCGTCGGCGCTGCGGGAGAAATGCGGGTCTGGCATCGGCGCCCCTTTTACAAGTGGGCCAGAAATGAAGAAGGGCGATATCATAGCAGCTTGAATGAGTACACTTGGGGCGCCGATCAATGAGACCGCAGATCTTCAGGCGATTCATTCAATCGGCGCGCGGGCGCATGGATTGAAGCTGATGAATATCCTAACCTGTAGCGGTCCGTCATGAGCCAAGGCGCGCCGATTAGCAAGACGCAGCGCAAGAAAGCAGTCCACGAGCTCCAGGACATGGGCGAGGCGCTGGTGGAACTGAGCGATGAGCGGCTCGCGCAAGTGGAGATGCCGGATTTCCTGCGCGATGCGGTCGTAGCCGCGCGCGGCATCACCGCGCATGGCGCGCGCAAACGCCAGTTCCAGTACATCGGGAAGCTCATGCGCAAGGTGGACGCGGGGCCGATCCGGGCGAAGCTCGATGCCTGGCTCGCGCAATCTCGCGGCCCGACTCTCGCGCACCAGCGCGCTGAGGAATGGCGAAACCGTTTGCTCGACGAGGACGGGGCGCTTTCGGACCTCCAGCGCGAATACCCACGGGCCGACGCGACCTATTTGCAAAAACTCGTAGATGCCACGGCGCGCGAGCGTGAAACCGGTCACCCGCCGCGCGCCTTTCGCCAGCTCTATCAGGCGCTCCATACCTTGATGCAGAAAAGCGTGAGTCGTGATTCGTGAGTGGTGAATCGACTTTTTGATTCCCGCTCCCCCGCCGCCGGGGGAGCGGGTCAGGGGGCAAATCACGAATCACGATTCACGAATCACGCATTTCGGGCTCACGCTATACTTCGCGCATGGCAACGGATGAACTGATAGTCGGCCTCGTTTCGATCAGCGACCGCGCCTCTCAAGGCGTCTATAAGGACGAAGGCATCCCCGCGCTGGAGGAGTGGTTCGGCAAAGCCGTTTCATCTCCCGCCGTGCGCATGGTGAAGCGGCTCATCCCCGACGAGCGGCCAGCAATCGAAGCGGCGCTGAAGGAGCTCGTGGACCGGGAAGGCTGCCACCTCGTGCTCACCACCGGCGGCACCGGTCCCGCCCCGCGCGACGTCACGCCGGAAGCCACGCTCGCCGTCGCCGACAAGGTGATGCCGGGTTTCGGCGAGCAGATGCGGCAAGTGAGCCTCAAGTTCGTGCCGACCGCGATCCTGTCGCGCCAGGTCGGCGTGATCCGCGGGCGCGCGCTGATCCTCAACCTCCCCGGCCAGCCGAAGGCGATCAGGGAGACGCTCGAGGGGGTGAAGGGCCCAAACGGCGAGCAGCTCGTCGCCGGCATCTTCGCCGCGGTGCCTTATTGCATCGACCTCATCGGCGGGCCGTACATCGAGACCCACGACGCTGTCGTGAAGGCGTTCCGGCCGAAGTCGGCCATGCGGCCGAGAACCCCAAAATAGCCGCAGATAAACGCGGATAAACGCGGATAACTACAAGAATAAGAATAGACAGGATTTACAGGTTTAGAAAAACACAATTCCCCTCCTGCCGGAGGAGGGGTGGATGCGAAGCAGACGGGGTGGTGGGAGGTCTTCCCTCCGCCGTCATCCCTGCTTTGTTGAACCGCCGAGACGCCGAGAGAAGCAGAATAAAATAAAAACAAATCGAATCGCCAAGCACGCCAAGTAACGTTAAATCCGGACGCTGCGTGCCGGTTTAACTCCGCGCGTTCGAACGGACGAGCGGATCGCCGTTCAACGCTCGGGCACAAGTCCATGCCGCGCGTCTTTCCGGGAGCGATAGTGACGGACAGCCGACCTAAACCCGGTATTCCGCGGTGACATCCCGGGCGACCGGCGGTTGGCCGGTCCCGCCGCCGGAATCGAGCGGGCTTTTCACGCCGCGCCCGCCCTTGTTCAGCACGTGGGTGTAGATCATGGTCGTCTCCACGCTGTGATGGCCAAGCAGTTCCTGGACCGTACGGATGTCGTAGCCGCTTTCGAGCAGATGCGTGGCGAACGAGTGGCGTAACGTATGGCAGCTGACGTGTTTGGTAATGTCGGCTGACCGCGCAGCTTGCTTCACCGCCCGGATCAGGTAGTTCTCGTATACGTGGTGGCGTCGAATCGCACCGGTGCGCTTGTCGACCGATAACTTATATGACGGAAAAACGAACTTCCAGCTCCAGTCGTAGGCCGCACGCGGATATTTCACGTGCAGCGCATCCGGCAGCTCGACATCGCCGTAGCCCGCCGCCAGATCCCTGTCGTGGAGAGCCCGAACCCGCATCAAATGCTGCCTCAAGGGCTCGATGACCGCGGCGGGCAACATCGTGACGCGATCTTTTCCCCCCTTGCCATCGCGCACCATGATCTGCCCGTAACCGAAATCGACGTCCTTCACCCGCAGTTTCAGGCATTCGCGCAACCTGAGTCCCGCGCCGTAGAGCAGGCCGGCCATGATCCACCGCGTGCTTTCGAGTTTCCCCAGCAGCGATTGCGCCTCGGCACGGGTAAGAACGGTGGGTGCACGCGCCGGGCGCTTCGCGCGATCGAGGCCGTCCAGCCAGGCGAGCGGCTGCGCCATGACTTCGCGATACAGGAACAGGAGTGCAGCCAGGGCTTGATTCTGGGTAGAGGCTGCCACCCCCCGGTCGCGGGCGAGATGGTTGAGAAACGCCGTGACCTGCGCCTCGCCCAGATCGAGCGGATGACGCTTGCCGTGAAAAAAGACGAAGCGCTTGATCCAGTGAACGTAGCTTTCCTCAGTGCGGGGGCTGAAGTGCTTGCGCCGGATGGCATCCCGCACTTGTTGCAGAAGTTTCGGTTTCGGTGTGGCCACTGGAGCCCCCGGATTGCCGCTGCCCACCACCATGCTGCCCTCCTGGAACCGCGTTTATGTGCTTTACCATAAGATAAACGCGCTGGCAGGGTTGAGGATGACGTGACGGCGGCATAATATGGGGTAATGGACAGGCCGAAGTGTCACCTAAATATGTCAACTAAATTCGGCAACTAAATTTGTCAACCAATACTAGTTGGGCGTCATAAGCTTGTACCGAGCAATACACGGAGATTCTATGAACTCAAGCGCACACTCTGCCGATGAATCCGCCATTCGCTCCGTCCTCGACGCTTGGACGCGCGCCACTCGCGAGGGCAGACATGACGACGTAC
>CAZFRR010000237.1:0-8115 GCA_964521405.1 uncultured Streptomycetaceae bacterium
GCCAGAACAAGAACATGGCGCACCACTTGGTGCGTGAGCTGACAACTCGTTGCGGATCCGGCGTCGTGCCGGATTGAAGATGACTGAACCACAAGGGGGGAGCGCATGGTCTACACGAAGCGAACGTTTTGGCCACTGGTCATCGGCATCATCATGGTGGGCTACGCCTATCTGGTCCAGAGCGGCCAGCTGGCGGCTGCCATCAAGTTCCTCAACACCGGCCGCTACGTCGGCGAAATGCTGACGCTCGGCTATGCCTTCGGTGGCGTCGCGATCGCGGCGGGTCTCTGGCACCTCATCGCCCCTCCGCGCGAGGGGCACGCCGACTACTACTTCTCCAGCATCGCGGGTGTCATGTTCATCATGCTGGTGGCCTTCGTCGTCAAGTGGGGCCTGGACCCGCTGATGGCGAACTGGGGGCGCGACGCGCAACCCACGCTCGGCTTCAACTTCGCCAGCGTGATGAACCTCAACTACGTGGTGATGGGCATACTCGCCGGCATCATCGTGGTCAACGTCTTCAGGGTCCCGGGCTGGGCCGAGAACGGCGTTCGCCTGTCCCGGCTGGGACTCAAGACCGGCGTCATTCTGCTGGGTGCACTCTACAGTTTCGCCGAGCTCGCCCAGCTCGGGAAGCTCTCGGTGCTCCTTATTGGCGTCTTTGTTCTGGGCTCGGTCTGGCTCGTGCTGATAATCGGCGTGCGGCGCAATCTGCCCAATTCGATGACCGGCGTGCTGTCTGCTGGCGTCGGCGTGTGCGGCGTGTCCGCCGCGGTGGCGGCCGCCCCGGTGGTGCAGGCGAAATCGCTCGAGATTGCCTACACCATAGGCACGATCCTGCTGTTCGGCGTGCTGTGCATGTTCCTGTTCCCGATCGCGGGCAAGGCGCTCGGGATGGGTTACATACAGTTCGGCGCGTGGGCCGGCACCGGCATCCTCAATTCCGCGCAGGTCGCGGGCGCCGCCCTCGCATTTCAGCCGGGCGGTATCGAAACGTTGAAAGTCGCGGAAATCTTCAACATCACGCGCGTGCTGTTTCTCCCGATCATCGTGGTGTGGCTGGCGATCTGGTATGTCCGGCGCGAGCAGGCGGCGCAACGCGAAGTCCAGAAGGTCGATGCCATGCAGGTCGTCATCAGCAAGTTCCCGATCTTCGTGCTCGGGTTCATCCTGATGTTCCTGCTGTCCTCGACCGGCATATTTGCCCCGGCGCGCCACTACCAGGGCGCCTACTTCGACAACAGCGATAAGATCATGAAGCGGGTCGACAAGCGCTCCGGCAAGGAGATCAACAATTTTCTGAAGGACGCCGACGTCGCGGCCTTGACGAAGGAACTCGAGAAGGTGAAACGCGAAGACCAGCGCTCGGCGCTGCAGCGCCTGATCGACGGCAAGAAAGTCGTCTCCGAGGCCGACGACGACACGTTGCGCGGCATCGTCAACGCCAAGCTACTGTCGAAGGAAGGCAACGCGATCCTGACCCGGGCGCATCGCGCCGTGCGGCATACCGCCCAGAAGATCGCCATGTTCCGCGATCTCATCGCATGGTTCTTCACCTTCGGACTGGTCGGGCTCGGGATGCAGATCACGATTTCATCGATCCGGCAGGCCGGCGGCCAGCCGCTCGTCATCGGCTCCATCGTGGGGGTGATCAAGGCGGTCGGCTCGCTGATCGTCGTCATGCTGCTGGTTGCCGAAACCATTTAAGGCACAGGAGGAGAACATGGAAGACAAATTCGATCGCGGTTCCGCGCTGACGATTTTCCCGAGCGACCGTCATGAGGACCTCATGGCCCTCGTGCTCTCGTTCGCCATTGCAGCCCTGGTCTACTTCCTGGTCTGATCAGGCCAGCGTCCAGTCCACACCCCGGTGAGCGCGCGCGGCGCGTCACCGGGGTTTTTTTGCCATGCTGAAGACTGAGCGCATCCTGCTCGCGAGCCACGGCACCCCCGGCGCACGCGCGGCGGAGCGCGCCGCTCTCGAACTCGCGGCGCCTGCCGCCCTGATCCTTCACCTGGTGGTGGTCCCCGACTTCTGGAGAGGCATGATGGGCGATGATTGGTTGAACAACGCGTCAACCCGTGCGGCCTACGGCCGGCACGTGGAATCCCAGCTGGCGCGGGAGATCGAGGAGCACCGGCGCTCGCTCGAGCAGGAAATACGGGCGAGCGGCAGGCACTATGAGATCAAGGTGGTGATCGGCAAGCCCGATGCGGCGCTCATCGAGCATGCCGCGGCGGTCCGGCCCGATCTGGTCGTGATCGGCTCACCCCGCCCACCCGGCGTGCCGGGACTGCGCTCGCGCATGCGGGTCGAAAAACTCGTTGGAGCGCTTGGCGCCCCCCTCGTCGTGATTCCACAACCGCGATGAGTGAACCCGGGCCGGGGCCCGCTGATGCGGCGTGGGTCGTGATCGAGACGCCGCTTGCGCCCAGGAATCTTGCCGCGTTCTGCAGCGATCTCGAGCGGCTCTACCGCATCAATCCCTATCTGGAGTTCGGGCTATGGCGCGGGACCGCCCCCGGCGCTTTTGCGGTGGCATTCCGCAATCTCAGCAATCAGCGCGAGTTTGAACTGCAGCTCGCGCTTGAGCGAAACTCGGAGAGCGACTTTACCGTTCGCTACGACCGCGGCGTGAAGCGCAGCACGCGCTTCGAGATCGTATCTGCCGCCACGGGCAGCCGCCTCAGGATCACCGACGAATACCACGGCACGACTGCTGACACCGGAGAAGTCGACAAAAGCCTGCACGCATGGGGCGTCTCGCTAAGGGAGTATCTGCTGCGAGAGCTGCGCTGGGGGTGGTGCGGCCCCTGGCGCTGGTACATGCGACGGGTGTGGGTGCCGATGAAGCCTTCGGCCCGGCGCATCACCTTCATCATCCTGATAGTGACGCTCGCCGAAATCGCGCTGATCGCGCTGGTGCTGGCGATCTACTGGATCGAGCACCACCTTTAAGTTCCGGGTTCCGAGTTCCGAGTTTCGAGTTTCGGGTTCGGGTTCCGAGCGCTGAGTGCTGAGTGCTGACCTTACGCCGCGGTACCCGCGGCCGCCGCCGACTGCTTCGATATCGGGCGCGAGCCCGCCACGGGATAGGGATAGAGCCTGTTGAGCGCGATGCTCTGGTTCGCGGTCTGCACGATGCGCACGTGCTCGCGCTTCAGCTCCCGCCCGTGGCGGCAGCCGCAGGAGTGCGCGATCATGTCGATTTCCTGGTTCATGTTGCGCGCGTAGTTCGCCACCCGCAGGTACTTCTCCTCCACCACCAGCCCGCGCTGCAGCCGCTTGTTGTGGGTCGTCACCCCGGTCGGGCAGGTGTTCTGGTGGCAGCGCAGCGCCTGGATGCAGCCGAGCGAGAACATGAAGCCGCGCGCGGTGTTGATGAAATCCGCGCCGACGCACAACGCCCACGCCGCGCGCGCCGAGGTGACGAGCTTGCCCGCGGCGATCACGCGGATGCGCCCCTTGAGATCGGCCTGCAGCAGCGAGTCCACCGCGCGCGGGAGCGCCTCGGCAATCGGCAGCGACATGTGGTCCATCAGCGTCTGCGGGGCGGCGCCACTGCCGCCTTCGCCGCCGTCGATCGCCAGGAAGTCCGGCGCGTACTCCCGGCCCCGGCGCAGCACCGTGTCGCACAGATCGTTCACAAATTCCCAGCCGCCGATGGCGGTCTTGATGCCGACCGGACGACCGGTCAACTCGCGCAGGTAAGCCACCTTGTCGAGCAGCTCGTTCATGTTGGCGATGTCGTAATGGCGGTTGGGACTGATCGAGTCCTTGCCCGCCGGGATGCCGCGGATCTGCGCGATCTCTTCCGTCACCTTGCCGCCCGGGAGCACGCCGCCCTTGCCCGGCTTGGCGCCCTGCGAGAGCTTGATCTCGAAGGCCTTCACGTGGCTCGCCAGCGCCTTCACCTTCTCCGGCGAAAAGCTGCCGTCCGGGTTGCGCATGCCGTACTTGGCGGTACCCATCTGCATGATGATGTCGCAGCCGCCCTCGATGTGGTGGGGCGAGAGGCCGCCTTCGCCGGTGTCCAGCCAGCAACCGGCTTCCCGGGCGCCGCGTGAGAGCGAGCGCACCGCCGGCGCCGAGATCGCCCCGAAGCTCATGCCGCTGATATTGACGATGGAGCGCGCCTCGAACGGGTAGCGGCAATAACCATCCCCGATCACCAGCGAGGGCGTCGGCAGGCGATCCTCCTCGAGCACCGGGAACGGGTGGTTGACGAAGATGATGGAGCCCGGCTCGCGCAGATCGTTGGTCGAGCCGAAGCCGAGCAGGCTGCCCTCGCCCTTGGCCAGCCGGTAAATGAAGGCCCGGGTGGCGCGATTGAACGGCATCTCGCTGCGATCGCCGGAAAAGAAATACTGGCGGAAGTACTCGCCGATTTCCTCGAAGAAAAAGCGCAGGTGCCCGATGACCGGGTAGTTGCGCAGCACGGTGTGCTTCTTCTGGGTGACATCGTGGATGATCAGGATGAACAGCCCGACCAGCAGCAGGAGCGCCAGTATCGTGCCGATGCCGTAGGAAACCACGTTCAACATACCGTCCATCCCGTCCCCTCTGATGCGCTAGAATCAAAACCCGGTATCAACCGCAGATAAACGCAGATAAAAGCGGCTGAAAAACAACACTTCACAGGATCAAGGCGAGCCATTCAGGAATTATTTTAGTTAGCGCTTTATCTTGAATACTTGATAAATCCTGCTGATCGATTCTTGTTTCTTTGATGTAATCTGCGTGTATCTGCGTGTATCTGCGTTTATCTGCGGCTTAATCGGTCTTTTAACTATAGAGGAATCCGGTGGATTTGGCATCCGAGATCGAGCGCAACGTGGCCGCCGCCCTGGCCGAGGACGTGGGCGCCGGAGACGCCACCGCGCCGCTCACCCCCGCCGGAACGCCGGCGCGTGCCGCCGTGGTATGCCGGCAGGATGCGGTGATCTGCGGGCAACCCTGGTTCGACGCTTGTTTCCATCAGTTCGATGCGCGTTCGATCATCACCTGGCTGGTGCCGGAAGGGGCGAAAGTCGCATCCGGAACCCGGGTCTGCGAAATTCGCGGGGATGCCCGCGCCTTGTTGGCCGCCGAGCGCAGCGCGATCAATTTCCTGCAAACGCTTTCTGCCGCCGCGACCGCCACGCGCCGGCTCGTGGATGCTGCCGCCGGCACCCGGGCAAAAATTGTGGATACGCGCAAGACGCTGCCCGGGTTGCGCGTCGCGCAGAAATACGCGGTGCGCACCGGCGGCGGCGCCAATCACCGCATGGGGCTCTACGACGCCATGCTGATCAAGGAGAACCACATCGCGGCGGCGGGCGGCGTCAGGCAGGCGCTGGCGCTGGCGCAAAAATTCGCGCGCCCCGGGATTTGGGCCCAGATCGAGGTGGAAAATCTCAACCAGCTGCGGGAAGCGCTCGCAGCCGGCGCAACCCTGATCCTGCTCGACAACATGACCCTGGATCAAATGCGCGAGGCGGTGAAGATCGCCGGTGACCGCGCCGAACTGGAAGCTTCCGGCGGCATCACGCTGGAGAACGTTCGCGCCATCGCCGAGACCGGCGTGCACCGCATCTCGAGCGGAGCCCTGACGAAGGACGTGAAGGCGGTGGATTTCTCGATGCGGTTTGAAGCGTAAACTTACCGCCAAGACGCCAAGAGAAGCAAGAATGGAACCGCGGATAAACGCAGTTGAATGCAGATAACCCCAAGAACAAGAGCAAACTCTGAACCATAAAGAGGACACGAAGGTCATAAGATATCGTCAAAGGAGCCAACAACCCATGAAAACGTCTAGCAGATTCTTCTACTATCCCCTCGCCGCGCTCGGCGTTGTGCTGCTGCTTTCCGGCTGCGCGTCAACGGCGCCCGACTTCTCGGAGATCGTCGCCGCTCCGGACCGCAGCGAAGCCGATCGCATAAACGACAAGCGCCGCAAGCCCGTCGAGCTCTACGGCTTCACCGGGGCGCGCCCCGGCATGAAGGTGCTTGATATGGGCGCCGGCGGGGGCTACAGCACCGAGATGCTTGCCCGGGCAGTGGCGCCGGGCGGCACCGTCTACTCGCAAACCGCGCCGGGTCTCTTTCCCGGCGCAATCAAAGCCTACGCAGCGCGCGCGCAGAGCCCGGCGATGAAGAATGCGGTTCGCATCGAGCGGCCGTTCGAAGACCCACTGCCGCCGGGCGTCGCCGGCTTCGATCTCATCACCTTCTTTTTCTTCTATCACGACACGGTCTGGCTCGAAGTGGACCGCAAGCGGATGAACCAGCGGCTCTATGAGGCGCTGAAGCCAGGCGGCATTCTGGTCCTCGCCGACCATTCCGCGCGCCCTGGCGATGGCGCCAACGTCACGAAGTCGCTGCACCGGATCGAGGAGAACGTGGTGCGGCGCGAGCTCGAGGCGGCCGGTTTCCAGTTCGTGGCGGAGGGCAATTTTCTGCGCAACCCCGCCGATACGCGCGAGCTGCCCGTGAGCAAGAACACGGTCCCGAACGACGAGTTCGTGCTGAAATACAGGAAGCCGGATTGAACCACCAAGGCGCCAAGACGCCAACGAACGAGCGCGGGGATCAGATAGGAAGGGGCGCGAAGCAGATCCAACTTCGGATCGAACCAGTGTAACGGGTCTTAGTCTTTTGGTTTGATCCCAGCGTCCCTGATTACTTTGCTCCACTTGGCCATTTCCGATTTCAGGGTATCTGCCATCTCTTGCGGTGTGCTGCTGACGGGCTCTGATCCGCTGACCAGCAGCTTGTCCCTGGCCTCCGGCTTCTTGAGGAAACTCACGATCTCGAGATTCAGCCGCCGGATGACCGGCACCGGTGTGCGCGCCGGCGCCAGCACACCGTAAATGGACGCGGATTCATAGCCGGGCAGCCCCGAATCCGACACCGTCGGCATACCCGGCAGCAGCGAGTACGGCCTGGCGCTGGCGACCGCCAGCGCCCTCAGCTTTCCCGACTTGATATGCGGCATCGCCGTCGCCACGGCCGGAAATGCGAGATGCACCTGGCCACCGATCAGGTCGATCATCGCCTGCCCCATGCCCTTGTAATTGATGCGCACCAGTTTGACGCCGGCCATCGAATTGAACAGCTCCCCAGCGAGATGATTGGAGGAACCCGTCGAGGACGAACCGTAGTTGAGCTCTCCCGGTCTCGCCCTGGCATACGCGATCAGCTCCATGACGGACTTCACTGGCAGCGCGGGCGTTACCGCGATAAGGTTGGGCTGCTGAACCGCCAGCGAAACCGCCGCGAAATCCCGTAACGGATCATAGGACACCTTCTGCAGCAACGGCCCGGTCACGTGCAGTCCGGTCGACGCGAACAGCAGCGTATAGCCGTCGGCCGGCGCCTGCGCCGCAAGCTCGGTCGCCTTCACGTTCGCCCGATTTTCCACGATCAAGTTCTGCCCCAGCCCACCGGTAATTCCCTGCGCCAGCAGCCGCGCCAGGAAATCGGGGCTGCCGCCGACATCCGAGGTGAGTATGCGGATGGGCTTGCTGGGAAAATGCTGGCCGCAAGCCACGCCCGTTCCCAGCGCGATGAGGCCCATCGACAACGTCCCTGCGACTATGCGCGGCAGCAATACCGAGTCCTTCCGAAACAAGGGATACTCCGTCCGACTAGAGGCTCGCGTGCATTCAGGTCGAATTGCCGACGGTCAGCATGAAGCCCGCCTGCCACGCGCCGTCGATGGGCAGCGCCGCGCCGTTGATGTGCGCGCCGGCATCTCCGCACAGAAAAAGGCCGAACGCCGCAATGTCCGCTGGCAGGATCGGGCGCTGGCTGGGTTGACGCGCTTTCATCAAGGCATCCAGCGCTTTCTCGCGGCTCACGCCGGTGGCGGCCATCTGGCGCGCGATCTGGCCCTCGGCGTGCGGCGTCAGCACCCAGCCCGGCATCAGCGCGTTGATGGTCACGCCGGTGTTCGCGATTTCCAGCGCCACGCCGCGGGTCATCCCGATGAGCGCGTGCTTGGCGGTGACGTAATCCACGCGGTTGGGCACCGCCATGCGGCCGTGTATGGACGACATGTTGATGATGCGCCCCCAGCCGCGCTGCTTCATGCCGCGCAGCGTGAGCCGTATGGTATGAAACGCCGCCGACAG
>CAZFRR010000238.1:0-16778 GCA_964521405.1 uncultured Streptomycetaceae bacterium
GATGCGGTCCGACAGCGCAAAGCCGATGCCGCCGGCGCCGATGATGCCGAGTATGGTGGCGGAGCGGGTGTTGGACTCGAACATGTAGAGCACGTTCGACAGCATGATGGGCAGCACCTGCGGCAGGATGCCGAAGCGCACGGTCTTGACGGCGTTGCCTCCCGCCGCGCGCACGCCCTCGACCTGCTTGCGCTCGACGTTCTCGATCGCCTCCGCGAACAGCTTGGCGAAGATGCCCACGTCCGTCGTCGCGATGGCAAGCACCCCCGCGAGCGGACCGAGCCCGACGGCACGCACGTAGACCAGCGCCCACACCAGCGAGTCCACCCCGCGCAGAAAGTCGTACGAGCGGCGGATCGGGAAGCGCAGCAGCGTGACCGGCAGGACATTGCGCGCGCCCAGGAACCCCAGCGGCACCGCGATGACGGCGGCGATCAGCGTGCCGAGAAAGGCCATGCCGACGCTTTCCAGCATGGCCTTCACCAGGTCCCAGAACGCCTCCCCCGGCGTCGGCGGGAACAGCGCGCCGGCGATCTTGCCGAAACGTTCCATGCCGTTCACGATCCGCGCCGGCGAGGCGTCGAAGCGCACCAGGCAGAAGATGACGAAGCCGAGCAGCCCCAGCAGGCAAGCCAGCAGGATTGCACGCTCGCGCGGCGAGCGCGAGAAAGCGCGCGGGAAGCGCTCGCGGAGCGACGCGAGCTGCGCGGAGTCGATGGCGGCTGCGCTCAGGCCCATTGCAGGTTTTCCCGGCCGATGATGCGGTGGCGGATACGCTCGCAGACGAGGTCGATCAGCGTGATGGTCACGACGATCATCAGCACGATCGCGCTCACGTCCTCGTAGTAGTTCAGGCTGATCGCCTGGTAGAGCTCCTGGCCGATGCCGCCGGCGCCGACGAACCCGACAATCGCCGCGGAACGGATGTTCAACTCGAGACGCCACAACGTGTAGGTCGTGAAATTGGGCAGGACCTGGGGCAGCGCCGCGTAACGGATGGCTTCGAACCAGTTGCCGCCTGCGGCGCGCACGCCATCGAGCTGGCGCTCGTCGATGTTCTCGTTCGCTTCCGCGAAGAGCTTTCCCAGCGCGCCGGTGGTATGGAGGGTCAGCGCCAGGAAGCCGGCGAACGGGCCGATGCCAAAGGCGACGACGAAGATCAGCGCATAGACCACCTCCGGCACGCAGCGCGCGATCTCCGCGATGCGGCGGAAAGTGAAATAAATCCAGTAGTGTCCCGCCAGGTTGCGCGAGGCCGGGAAGCACAGGACGAAGCCCCCAACCGCCCCGAACAAGGTCGCCATCAGCGCGATCAGGCAGGTATCGCCCAGCAGCTTGAGCCATTTCGGGAAGCCGTAATACCAGACGCCGATATCGCTGAACAGGCTGGCGAACTTGATCTCGGGCAGGGTTTTGGCGATGTACTCGCCGATCCGCGGCAGCCCGGCCGCGAGGCGCTCGAGCGTGAAATGGCTGAAATCGGCGGCGAAATGAAACAGGGTGAGAAACAGCAGCGAGTAGCCGAACAATTCGAAGCGCTGCCGCCGGCGCAGGCGCGCGAATTCCTCCTCGAACCGCCGGACTTGGATGCTGGACTCCATCGTTCCCAAAAAGGCCGTTTCAAAATCACTGAAACGGCCCCTGATGTAGGGGAGCATGAGGGGAGTATCCCCTCATTCAATTGCCGTCTCTAAGAAGGCGCGGCCTGCCCCGGCAGCGGCCCCTGGCCGGCCCGCCGTGAACTGCGCACTTTCAGAACGTTAACTACTTGCGGCGATCCTTGGCGAGCTGCTGGCGAAGGTCGACCGCGATCTGATAGACGGAATGCTCCACTTCCTTGTAGCCCTGCGACTCGCCGCGCACGACTTCCTTGAAAACTTTCGGGTCGTCCTTGTGCAGGTTGAGAAACATCGCCTTCAACTCGGCCTTCATCTCCTTCGGCAGGTCGGAGCGGATGGCAATGACCGGGTTGGGAATCAAGTCGGAAACCCAGATGATGCGGATGTCTTCCTTCTTGAGGACGCCGCGCGAGAGCATCATGTGCAGGCCGCCGCGGGTGTGCTTCTCGACGTCGTTGGTCCAGGTGATGGCGCCATCGTAGGCCTTGTCGAGCACGCCGATGATGCTCTGCTCGTGCCCGCCCGAGAACACGACCTTGCCGAAATATTTCTCCGGTTCAATCCCCATCTTGCGGAAGCCGACCAGGGGGAAGATGTAGCCGGACGACGAGTTTGGCTCCACCCAGGCCCAGACTTTCCCCTTCAGATCGTTGAGGTTCTTGTAGGGGCTGTCGGTGCGCACGAACGCGACCGCGTAGTAGCCGATGGTGCCGTCGTTGTTGGTGGGAACGACCAGCGGCTCGACGCCGCCCTTGGTCTCGAGCCAGGCCCCGGCGTAGCCCGCCGCGCCCATATCCATCACTTCCAACTGCTTGGCGCCGATCGCCTGGATCACGCCAGCGTATTCCGCGGACAGGAACAGCTCCAGCTCGATGCCGAGCTTTTTCTTCACGTACTCGCCGAAGCCCTTGTAGCGCGTCAGGGCCGCGGCCTGGGTCTCCACGGCCTGCACGCCATAGCGGAACTTGGGATACTGCTTGCGCCAGTCCGTTTGCGCCATCGCGGCGCCGCTGATCCACAGACTGCCGGCCGCAGCCAGCATCAATACCCACACCAGCATTCTCGAAGTTTTCATGGTCATCCTCTTTTGCGTTCGTGCCTCACGTGATCGAATATTTAACGCCCCGCCGCCGTTCAAGCGGCCCCGAAACTCGCCAGCCGGCCGGTGGATACCGACGTGACGTTCTCGTCGACATCCTCCTCGCCTTCGCCGCCATAGATCTCCTGGATGCCGTTGCGGTCGAGCGTGCGCGGCCCGCCATCGAACACCATCTTGCCGTTGCGCAGGCCGATCATCCGGTCGCAGTAAATGCGCGCGGTATCCAGGGTATGCAGGTTGCAGATCACGGTTATACCGTCCTCGCGGTTGATGGTGCGCAGGATCTCCATCACGCGCGCGGCGCTGCGCGGGTCAAGTGATGCAATCGGCTCGTCGGCGAGCAGGATGCTCGGTTCCTGCACCAGCGCGCGGGCAATGGCGACGCGCTGCTGCTGGCCGCCGGAAAGCGTGTCGCAGCGTCGCAGGATGAAGGGCGCCATCTCGACCCGGTCGAGCGTCATGACCGCCAGCGCCCGCTCCTG
The DNA here is from genome assembly GCA_964521405.1 of uncultured Streptomycetaceae bacterium. GTDB lineage: Bacteria > Pseudomonadota > Gammaproteobacteria > Burkholderiales > SG8-41 > SG8-41. The sequence continues at coordinate 3,201 of CAZFRR010000238.1, forward strand.
CGGCGTGAACAGCTTGAGGAGGGAGCGATAGGTCGGCTGGTAGCTCAAGCGCCCCATCAGGACGTTGGTCATGACGTCGAGACGCGGCACCAGGTTGAACTGCTGGAATACCATCGCGCACTTCCTGCGCCACAGGTGCAGCTCGCGCCCCCTCAAGGCGCAGACGTCGCCCCCCGGCCCCGGCGCATCGTCGCACAGGATGTGGCCGCTCGACGGATCGACCAGCCGATTGATCATGCGCAACAGGGTCGATTTCCCGGCGCCCGAGCGACCGATGATCCCGACCATCTGCCCCTTCGGCACCTTGAAGGACAGTTCGTCGACCGCAACCAGCGATCCGAACGTCTTCGTCAACCGTTCGATTTTCAGCATTTGGATTGATGTTGGCCGATGTGCGCGAGGGCTGTCAAGAACAAGACGCGTAAGCCCGCGGGCGATTGATTTTGCAGTCGCTTTGCCCGATCATTGTCCCCTCATGCGTGCGATCATCATCGGGGCGGGACGCGGTCAGCGGCTCATGCCGACCACCGCGAACGCGCCGAAGTGCTTAGCCGAGATCCGCGGCAAGCGCATCCTCGACTGGACCGTCGAAGCGCTCGCCGCCGGCGGCGTCACCGAGATCTGCTTCATCGGCGGCTACCACATCGAAACCGTCCAGCGCGAGTATCCGCACTTTACGTTCCGGAACAACCGCGAATGGCAGGACAACAACATCCTCGTCTCGCTGATGTGCGCCGAGGACCTGATGGACCAGCCGTTCGTGACGACCTATGCCGACATTCTCTACACCAGCGACATCGTCGCCAAGCTCGTCGCCTCCCGCGCCGATATCGCGCTCGGCATCGACACCGACTGGCGCACGCATTACCAGCCGCGCACCCAGCACCCGCCGCAGGACGCCGAGAAGTCCATCACGAAGAACGGTCGCGTCGAGCGCGTGCAGCGCAATATTGCCTACGAAGACGCGAACGGCGAGTTCATGGGACTTGCGAAGTTCAGCGTGCGCGGGGGGCAGTTGCTGCGCGAGCATTATCACCGCCGGCGGCGCGAGTGCTGGGACCAGCCCTATCGCGAGGCCGCCCAGTTCCAGAAGGCCTATCTCATCCATCTCTTCCAGGACATGATCGAGCAGGGCGTCGAGTTCGGCCACGCCGACACCCACGGGCAGTACCGCGAGATCGACACGCAAGAAGACCTGAACCTGGCCCAGCAGGAGTGGCGGCCGTGACCGTGCTGCCGCTGTTCCCCGCCTCGGTGGTCGGCTCGATGCCGCGCCCGCAGCACGTGCGAGAACTCATCGAGAAGCCGGCCTGGGACGCGGCCGACGAGCGCGCGATGGACGCAGCAATCCGTTACGCGGTGTCGTTGCAGGAGATGGCAGGCCTCGACGTCGTGACCGACGGCGAGTGGCGCCGGCGCTCCTATATCGGCGTCATCGCCGAGCTCGCTCACGGCTTCACGCTGGAGGTGAATCCGGCGGACGGGCGGCCGTGGACCGTGGTTACCGACAAGCTCGCCCCCAAGCCGGCGGGATTCATCGCCAGCGAGGCGAAGTTCCTGAAGAGCGTGGCGCGCGTCGGCACCAAGATCACCCTGCCCGCGCCCGCTCTGCTGGGCGAGCGCCTGTGGCACGCGGAGCGCTCGAAGAAGGCCTATCCTAAACGCGAGGACTTCGTGCGCGATTGCGTGGGCCCGCTGCGCCGCGAGATCGAAATGATTCGCGACATCGGCATCGACATCGTGCAGATCGACGACCCGCACCTGTGCCTGTTCGTCGATCCCGACGTGCGCCGCACCTACGACGACCCCGACCGCTCGGCCGATTTCGCCGCCGACATGATCAACGAGCTCGTGAGCGGCTTCACCGGCATCAAGTTCGCGGTGCACCTCTGCCGGCGCGCCGGCGCGCGCGTTCGCGGCGAGAAGCACCACGCCGGGACCTACGGGCCGATCCTGTCGCAGCTGAACAAGCTGAAGGTCCAGCACCTCACCATGGAATTCACCGCCGCCGGCGCCGACGACCTGGAGAGCCTCGCGCGGCTGCGCGGCGACTTCGAGCTGGGCCTCGGCGTGGTGGACGTGACGCCGGGCGCGATGGAACCGGCGCAGACCATCGTCGCGCGCATAGACCGGGCGCTCACGCGAATTGACGCGAAGCGCATCACGTTGAATCCCGATTGCGGTTTCGCGCCCGGCTCGGCCGCGAAGGTGGATATCGACGAGGTCTATCTCAAGCTGCGCGCCGAAGCCGAAGCTGCGCGCCTGCTCCGCGCGCGCTATCGCTGAACGTCCCTGCTTCGCAGGGTGTTCAAGGTTCAAGGTTCAAGGTTGTCAGCGCGAGCTGCCGCTCGCGAGTTCAAACTCGGAACTCGGAACTCGGAACTCGGAACTCGGAACTTTGAACTGGACGTCAGTCATCACCCGTTGGTCTTGAGCGAGAACTTCTGGAAGGTGTGGCAGTCCGCGGGCGCGCGCCCGCGGCTGACCGCGAAAGTCCACGTGACCTCGCTCACGTAGAGGTCGTTCTTCGAGTCGAGAGCCAGGCCGTGAGGCGCGGCGAAGCTTCCGGGTGCCGTGACCTGGGCCGTGCCCCAGCGGACGATAAGCTTGCCGTTCCTGTCGTAGACGCTCATGCGCGCGTGCCGCTCCTTCCCCTGGGTGATGGGGCCGAGCGAGTACGAGGTGTCTCCGACGTGCCACGCGAGCTCCGTTACGTAAGCCCGGCCCTGCGAGTCGAACACGAGGTGCGTGGGGCGCTGCGTGTCGGTCCACTCGCTCAGGTACTCGCCGTCCGGGCTGAAGATCTGGATGCGGTCGGCCTCGCGGTCGCAGACGTAGACGCGGCCTTCGGAGTCGATCGCGATGCCGTGCGGCAGGTGGAACTGGCCGGGGCCCTTGCCCGGCTCGCCCCACGAGCGCTTCAGCTGGCCCTTGGCGGAGAACACGTGCACGCGCGCGTTGCCGTAGCCGTCGGTGATGTAGATATCCCCCTTGGGGCCGATGGCGACGTTGGTGGGCCGGTTGAACGGGCCCGCGCCGTGCGTGATGCTGCTGAGATTCTTGCCGTCGTAGCCCGAATTTGAAGGCGTGTTCAGGGTCCCGAGCGTCATGAGGAGCTTGCCCTCAGGCGTGAACTGGCGGACGGTGTGCTGGCCGTCGTCGGTGCAGAAGATCGTGCCGTTGGGAGCCACGTAGATGCCGTGCGTGCGGTACGAGAAATCGCCCTCGCCCCACGAGCGCAGGAACTTCCCCTTCTGGTCGTAGATCAGCACCGGGTGGTCCCCGCGGCACATTAGGTAGACGCGGTCCTCGCCGTCAACCGCCACGCCCGCGACGTCCCGGTGGACGTAATCCTTGGGCAGCTGCTCCCATCCCTCGACGACGGAATACTGGATCTTGCCTGGCTGGTCCATGCGCTCCTCCCCAAACAGATAGGTGGCCTAGGATATCTTATCGGTAATGGAATATGCGTCTTCCTGCGAACGCCGGGATCATCCCCCGACCTTAACGGCGAAGCTTCAACAGGCCCCGCGCTGCGGTAGACTTCAATCATCATTCATCACGAAACTTCAAATCGCTGGAGTATTCTGCGATTGCGGCGAGCGACGGCAATGAAAAAAGTCTGGAAAATTCTCCTCTGCGCGCTGTGTTGCGCGGCAACCCCGTTCGGGGCGGCGCAGCGTTCATGGGCCGCCGAGCCGCCCTATCCGAACAAGCCGATCCGGCTGATCGTCGCGACTTCGCCCGGCGGGCCGAACGACCTCATCGCCCGGATCATGGCCGCGCCCTGGGGCGAGGCCCTGGGCCGGATCATCGTTGTCGACAATCGCGCCGGTGCCGCAGGGATGATCGGCACCGAGATGGGTGCCCGGGCGACGCCGGACGGCTACACGTTGCTGCTGGGATTTCCCGGCCCGCTGATCATCGGCCCGCTGTTGAGCGATGCGCCGAGCTACAACGCGCTCAAGGATTTCTCGCCGGTCTCGCTGGCCGTGTCGGCCCCCTTTGTGCTGCTGGTGAATCCGAAAGTGCCGGCGAAATCGATGAAGGAACTGGTCGCGCTGGCCAAGTCGCGGCCGGGGAAGCTCAACTTCGCATCCGGCGGCACGGGGATCAGCAGCCACATGGTGATGGAGCTCTTCAAGTTGGTCGCCGCCATCGACATGGTGCACGTGCCGTACAAGGGAGCCGGCCCGGGCATGACCGCACTGCTGGCGACCGAGGTCGACGCGATGTTCGCCGCGATACCGGCGGCGCTGCCGCACCTCAAGTCGGACCGGTTGCGCGCGCTGGCTGTCGGCGGCGCGAAACGTTCTCCGCTGCTGCCCGGGACACCCACGATCACGGAAAGCGGGTTTCAGTTCGATGCGACGAGCTGGTATGGCGTATTGGCGCCGCTCAACACGCCGCGTGCCATCATCACCAGGCTGCACACGACGCTTGCGCGAACCTTGAATGCCCCGGCCATGCATACGCAGCTGACCGAGATCGCCTTCGAGGTGAATGCGTCATCCCCGGAGGCGTTCACGAGCCACCTGCGCTCGGAGATTGAGACCTGGAGCAAGGTCATTGCCGCCACGGGCCTGCGCGGCAAGTAATTCGGCGTAACTCTCCGCGTTCATGGCATCGAACAAGCGCTACCAGGTTATTGTCGTGGGCGGAGGCCCGGTGGGCGTCGCGCTGGCCGTGGATCTCGGGATGAGAGGCGTGTCGTGCGCGCTGGTGGAGAGCCGCACCGCGCTGCAGCGGATTCCCAAGGGGCAGAACCTCACCCAGCGCACGCTGGAGCATTTCTATTTCTGGGGCATCGTCGACGAAATACGGGCCGCGCGCGTGATGCCGCCCGGTCACGCGATCGGCGAGCTCACCGCCTACGGCAGCCTCACGAGCGATTACTGGCACGCGCCGGCGGGACGCGAGGTCGTGCGCGCGTATTACTTCCAGGACAACGAGCGGCTGCCGCAGTATTGCGTGGAAGAGGTGCTGCGCAGGAAGTTGGCCACCCTCGGGAACGTGAAAACCCGCTTCGGCTGGACGGCGAAGACCGTCGAGCAGAACGATGCGGGCGTGCGCGTGGCTATCACCGAGGAAGCGGGATCGGGGCGTGAGGTCCTGGCAGCGGACTATCTCGTGGGCTGCGACGGCGGCAACTCCCTCGTCCGCAGCCAGGCCGGCATCGAGCGCGGCGGCACCGATTTCGATCAGTTGATGGTGCTGGCGACGTTCCGCTCTCGCGCCTTCCACGAGGGCCTCAAGCGCTTTCCCGACCGCTCCACCTACCGCGTGATGCGCCCGGAGCTGAAAGGCTACTGGCAATTCTTCGGGCGGATCGACGTCGGCGAGGGATTTTTCTTTCATGCGCCGGTGCCGGCGAGCTCGGCGCCGAACTTGACAACTGAGGGCTTCGACTTTCACGGGCTGATGCAGGAAGCCGCCGGATTCAAGTTCGCCTGCGAGCTCGACCACGTCGGGTTCTGGGATCTGCGGGTCGCCGTCGCGGAGGATTACCAGGTGGGGCGCGTCTTCATCGCGGGGGATGCGGCGCACAGCCATCCGCCCTACGGCGGCTTCGGCTTGAACAACGGCCTGGAGGACGTCGCCAATCTCGGCTGGAAACTGGCGGCAACGCTGCAGGGCTGGGGAAGCGACGCGCTGCTGCGGTCTTACAGCGAAGAGCGGCGCCCGATCTTCAAGGAGACCGCCGAGGATTTTATCGCCGCGCGCATCAGAAAGGACGGGGCCTTCCTCGCGCGCTACGACCCGCGGCGCGACCGCGAGGAATTCGAACGGGCGTGGAAAGTGCAGACGGAGGGCGCGACGCGCGTGCAGACCTACGAGCCGAACTACGAGGGATCGGCTGTCGTGGCGGGCCCTCCCGGGGGCCAATGCAGCGCCCACGGCACGCACCTGTTCAAGGCCAGGGCCGGCCACCACCTTGCGCCGCAGCCGCTATCCACGGGCCGCAATGTTTTCGAGGCGCTCGGCACCGGCTACACGCTGCTGGCCCTCGACGCGGACGTCGGCACCGTTCAGAGCTTCGAACGGGAGGCCCGGTTGCTCGGCGTGCCGCTCGCAGTCATCCGCGATACCTGCCAGGGAGACCTGCAACGCTACGAATCGCGACTCATCCTGGTACGCCCTGACCAATATGTCGTCTGGACCGGCGACACGCCACCCGATGATGTCCGCGCCTTGATGAGCAAGGTAGCTGGCCGTTGATGGAGATGGCGTGAGCCCCCCGCAGCCCTCCTCTTCTGCGCAAAGCGGCACCCATCGCCAGGTGTGGGCGATGGCGGGGCCGATCATCTTTGCGAACATCTCCGTGCCGCTGCTGGGCGCCGTGGACACTGCGGTGGTCGGGCACCTGCCGCAGCCGCATTACATCGGCGCCGTCGCCATCGGCGCCATGCTTTTCACCTACATCTATCACCTGTTCAACTGCCTGCGCATGGGCACGACCGGCCCGACGGCGCAGGCGCGCGGCGCGGGCAACTACGCCGAGGTGCGGGCGCTGATCGGCCGGGCGCTGCTGCTCGCGGGCGCGATCGGCGGCACGCTGATCGTCCTCCAGCTGCCAGTATTGGCGCTCGCCTTCTGGCTGATCGAAGCCAGTCCCCAGGTGGAGTACTACGCGCGCGAGTATTTCCTGATCCGCGTGTGGTCCATGCCGGCGGTGCTGGCCGGTTACGCAATCATCGGCTGGTACTACGGGCTGCGCGACGCACGCACGCCGCTCATCGTGCAGGTCGTCGCCAACGCGCTCAACATCGGGCTCGATTTCCTGTTCGTCTTCGGCTTTGGCTGGGGCGTGGCCGGCGTCGCCGTGGCATCGCTTGTCGCGTCCTACGCCGGCCTCCTGCTGGGGCTCTGGTGCGTGTGGCGCACGCTGCGCACCCTGCCCGGCAGCGGTCATGCACGCCTGCTCGACCGTGCCGCGCTGGTCCGCCTGGTGTCCATCAACCGCGACCTCGTGCTGCGGACGTTTTGCGTCGTCTCCGTGCTCGGTCTCTTCATGGCGAAAAGCGCGGAACTCGGCGACGTCACGCTCGCCGCAAACCAGGTGCTGCACAACTTCCTCGTCTTCACGTCGTTCGGCCTCGACGCCTTCGCGCACGCCGCCGAGGCGATACTCGGCGAGGCCGTCGGGCGGCGCGACCGCGCGGCTTTCCAACGCTCGATGCGCGTGGTGTTTTTCTGGGCGGCGCTCGTCGGAACGCTCAACCTCGCGATCTACGCCGTCGCCGGCCCGGCCATCATCGCGCTGCTGACCGGCATCCCCGAGGTGCGCGCCGCCGCAATGGACTTCCTGCTCTGGCCTGTCCTCATGCCGCTGGTATCGGTGTGGGCCTACACCTATGACGGCGTCTACCTCGCAGCAACGCGCACGACCGCGATGCGCAACACCGTGATACTGTCTTTTGTCGCCTACGTCGTGCTGCTCTACACGCTGGTGCCGGTCTACGGCAACATCGGGCTGTGGATTGCACTCACTGTATTCCTGGGCGTGCGCGGAATATTGCTGCACTTGCTGTATCCGGCGCTGCTGAGCAGCCTTGACAGTCAAGGCGTGATAAGGGATAGGGGATAAGGCACCCGCGAGTCACGCAGGCATCGCCCGACCTTGAGTCAACGGCCAGCGAGACAATTCCGTTATGGGGAAATGGACCTTGACGTTAATACGAACATTCGTATATTCTTGCAATGAAGCCCGTGCGCTTCATCGGTGGTGCGAAAGACGAGCTTTCGGCGTTCCCGAGAGCCGCTCGAAATCGAGCAGGCCACGAGCTGTTCTTGGTGCAGGTGGGGCGCGACCCCGACGACTGGAAGCCGATGCCCTCGGTGGGCCCGAGTGCTCGTGAGATCAGGGTGCAAGACCCGTCGGGGGCGTTCCGCGTGATCTATGTCGCCAGGTTCGAGGATGCCGTTTACGTGTTGCACGCGTTTCAAAAGAAGTCCCGTAAGACGTCGCGTTTGGACCTGGAATTGGCGAGGAAGCGCTACCGTGATGCGCGCGAATTCGCGAAAGGAGCATAGCGTGGCAAAAAAAGTGACCGAATCCAGCGGCAATATTTTTCTGGATATGGGTTTCCCGCCTCACGAGGCGGAAGTGATGCTGCTTCGCGCAAAGCTGGCAGAGGCCCTGCGCGGTTGGATGGAACGCGAGAAGCTGACGCAGGCGGAGGCCGCAAAACGCCTGGGCGTCACCCAGCCGCGCGTATCGGAAATTGTTCGCGGCAAGGTGGAGCTGCTTTCCCTGGACTATCTGGTGGGGCTGTGCGCAAAGGCGCATATCCCGGTCGGCCTGCGCCTCGCGGCGTAATTCGCGGTTAGACCCTTCCCTTCCCTTCCCTTCCCTTCCCTTCCGCCTTTTGCCTTTTGCCTTTTTCCTTAGAGTTGGGAGCCCCCAAGCCATGAGCCTTGCATCTTTCGATTTCGTGCCGCTGTTGCGCGCGGGGCTGCCGCCGCCGGCGGCGCGCTGGACCGGGCGCGTCAAGTACGACTTTACCGGCGGCAACAACGACGCCGACAGCCTCCCGCTCGATGGGTTGATCGCGGCCGTCAATGCGGTGTTGAGGCGCGAGGGACGCACGCTCTCGACCTATGGGCTGGCGAGCGGCCCGCAGGGTTACCGCGCGCTGCGCGAGTTTCTCGCCGCCAAGCTCAAGGGCGAAGCGGGCATCGCCTGCACGGCCGACGACATCCTGATCACGTCGGGCTCGCTGCAGGCGCTCGAACTGGTCAACGCCACGCTGCTCGAGCGCGGCGACACCGTCATAATCGAGGAGGACTGCTACCAGGGCTCGATCAACCGGCTCACGCGGCTCGGCGTTACGCCGGTCGGCATCCCGCTCGACCGCGACGGCATGCGAATGGACGCGCTCTCGACCGCGCTCGACGATCTCAAGCGCAAGGGCATCCGTCCGAAGTACCTCTACACCATTCCAACCGTGCAGAACCCGACCGGCACCATCCTGCCCGTGGAACGGCGCCGGGAAATGCTGAGGCTGGCGTCGGCGCATGGCGTGCCGATCTTCGAGGACGACTGCTATAGCGATCTCATCTGGTCGGGTGAGCGCCCGCCCGCGCTCTACGCCCTGAGCGAGCGTGGCGGGGTCATCCACATCGGCTCGTTCTCGAAGTCGATCGCGCCGGCGCTGCGGGTCGGCTTCATCGTGGCGCCCTGGGACGTGATGTCGCGGATGCTCGCGTTGAAGACCGACGGCGGTTCCGGCGCGCTGGAGCAGATGGTGCTGGCGGAGTACTGCTCAACGCATTTCTCCAAGCACGTTCCCGCGCTGCGGCGCAGCCTGCGCGCGAAATTGAAAACGCTGATGGAATCGCTCAACGAGCACTTCGGGGCATCGGCGGAATTCGACGATCCCAAGGGCGGCATCTTCCTCTGGGTCAAGCTCCCCGACGAGGTCGACACCGCGAAGCTCTACCAGCCGGCCCTCGCGGCGGGCGTCGCGATCAACCCGGGGGCCGAATGGTCGGTGAACAAGGCCCACGGCCGCAGCCGGTTGCGCCTGTGCTTCGCGAGCCTCTCCCACGAGGAGATCAACCAGGGCGTCGCGGCGCTGGCCGAGACCTGCCGCCGTGAGTTCGGCGTGCCTTGACTTCCGTTGCTCGTTGCTCGTTGCTCGTTAGTTCAGGCTTTGGGCAACAAGCCAGCTCCGCGCGCTGCGCGGGAGCATACTTCCGACTTTCGACTTTCGACTTTGAACTCCAATCTGCCCGCGTCCGTGGACGAGCATCGCAGCCTCATCGCGCTTTTAATCGTGTCCGCTTTCATCGTGGCGGGCGGCATTCACTATCAGACCCCGATGCTGGCGGCGATCGCCGCGGAGTTCGGGGCGGATGCCGCGACAACGGGCTGGATACCCACGCTCTCTTTTGGCGGCATGCTGGCGGGCATCGCGTTTTTCGTGCCGCTGGGGGATCGAATCGACAAGCGCCGGCTGGTGCTGTGCAAGATCGTCGTGCTTGTGCTCGCGCAGGTGATGATGGCGATGGCGCCGTCGATCGCGGTGCTGGCGGCCGGCAGCCTGGTGACGGGCGTGTGCTCGTCGCTGCTGCAGAGCTTCATCGCGATTACCGCGGAGACCGCGCATCCGGAGCATCGCGGGCGCGCGCTGGGCACGCAGTTGATGGCGATGTTCAGCGGCATCCTGTTCGCGCGCATTGTCGGCGGATTGATCGCCACGCACATCGGCTGGCGCTACAGCTACGTGCTGTCGGCGGGCATGCTGCTCATGATCATCCCCGTATTGTGGGCGCGGCTGCCCAGCACGCGCCCCACCTCGCAGGCGTCGTATCGCGATTTGTTATGGTCGATCTACCGGCTCCTGCGCGCGCATGGCGGCATACGGCGCGCTGCGGCGATACAGTTCATGTTCGGTATCTGCTACGGTGGATTCTGGGCGGTAGCCGCGCCCATGCTCGCGGTGCTCCATCGCGCGGGGCCGACAGCGGCGGGCTTGATCGGCATCCCCGGCGCGGCGGGCATACTCATCGCCCGCCCGGCGGGGCGCTGGATGGACCGTGCCGGCGTCATGCCGGTGGTGCTGGCGGGCATTCTCTCGATGCTGGCCGCCTGGATCGCCATGGGATTCGGCGTGTGGTCGATTGCCGCGGTGGCGGTCGGCGCGATACTACTCGACTGCGGCTTGCGCGCGGCGATGGTGGCCAACCAGACGCTGGTCAATTCGGCGGTGCCGGATTCACGCGCACGCGCCAACACCCTGTTCGGATTGCACGTGTGGGGCGGCAACGCCGTCGGCGCGTTTCTGATGAGCTGGACGTTCGCGCATTTCGGCTGGCTCGCCGTGTGCGGCGTTGCGATGACCGCGATGGTCATCGCGCTGCTGATACATCTCGGTGTATTGCCGATTGGAAAGACGGCGGAATAACCCAGTGGCGTAATTGGGGGACTAATTGGGGGACAGACCACCACTTCCGATTCATCATTCCGCATTCATCATTCAGGTGGCGCCACCCGCCCCCGCCAAACGAGGATTTGCCGCGCTGCACTTCATGCTGCATGCTTCCACCTTCATCCTTGAGGAGGACCCGAATATGAACAAATTCCTGAGCATTACGCTTGCGGCCGCGGTGATTGCGCTGGCGCCGGTCACGGCTTCGCCGCAGTCCTATCCGGTCAAGCCGATCGAGATGGTGATCCACACCAATCCGGGCGGTGGCCAGGATGTGTTCGGCCGGCTGGTCGCGGAGATTTTCCTGCGCGAGAAGCTGTTGCCGCAGCCGTTCACGATCGTGAACCGGACGGGTGGCAGCGGCACGGTGGCCTCGACCTTCATCAGGGGCAAGCGCGGCGACCCCTACAACGTGCTGTCCACGTCGACTACGATCGTGATGGCGCTGGCGATACGCCCGGACCTGGGACTGCCGCTGGACATCTACACGCCGCTCGCGCTCTACGGCTTCGACCTGCAGTCGGTGACGGTGCCGATAGACTCGAAGTTCAAGACGTTCAAGGATCTCGTCGACGCGGCCAAGCGCGAGCCCAACACCATCATCACCGGCATCGCGTCGGCCACCGGCACGGCGCGCCTTTTGCTTTACCATCTCGAAAAGGTGGTCGGCATCCAGCTCAAGTACGTTTCCTTCAAGAGCGGCAGCGACGCGATGGTCGCCGTCATGGGCAACCACGTGCAGCTCACCACCGAGAACGTCAGTGAAGTACTGGGCGCGGTGGAAGCGAAGAAGCTGCGCATCCTCGCGGTCCCCGCGCAGCAGCGCCTGCCCGGGCTGCCGGATGTGCCGACGATGAGAGAGCTCGGCTACAACATCCACGTCGGTAGCGGGCGCGGCTTCACGATGCCGGCCGGCGCGCCGAAGGAAGCCGCCGCTATCATGGAAGCGGCACTCGCGCGCGCCCACAAGAGCGCGCAGTGGAGGGACTACTCGACCAAGAACATGTACGAGGATACCTACATGGGCAGCGCGGAGTTCTCCCAGTACCTGACCCGGACCATGCCGATGATCACCGAGTTCATGGACGCAGTGACCGCCAAGGCACAGTAGACAGCAAGTCGGAAGGCGAAAGTCGAAAGGCGAATGAAATAGGACCACCCATGACCTACAAGTGCCTGCTGATCGAAGTGAAGGACCGGATCGCGACGCTCACGTTGAACCGCCCCGAGCGCCTGAATGCGCTGGGCGATACGCTGCGGGAGGACCTGCACGATGCCGTCCTGAAGTGCGGGAGCGATCCGGACGTCGGGGTGATCGTGATCACCGGCGCCGGCCGGGGCTTTTGCTCCGGCGGCGACGTCAAGTCCATGAGCGATCGCGACCAGGCCGGCCAGGGGACGACCACCAGCGAGCATCTCGCGCCGGTCCGCGATCGTTGCATCCTGGCGATGCGCGATTGCCCGAAGCCGGTCATCGCGGCCATCAACGGCGCGGCGGCGGGCGCCGGCATGAACCTGGCGCTCGCCTGCGATCTCCGCATCGCATCGAGCACGGCGAAATTTTCGCAGGCGTTCGTCAAGCGCGGGCTCCCGCCGGACTGGGGCGGGAGCTGGTTCCTGCCGCGCGTCGTCGGCACCGCGAAGGCGTGCGAGCTCATCTTCACGGGAGACACGATCGATGCGGCCGAGGCGCTGCGGCTCGGCATCGTCAACGCGGTCGCCGCACCCGAAGCACTCATGAACGACACCTACGCGCTCGCCCGCAAGATCGCGGCCGGCCCCCCCATCGCGCTGCAGTTCTCCAAGCGGGCGATTTACCGCAACCTGGAAACGGACCTGCGCGCCGGGCTGGAGTTCGAGACGTTCGCCCAGGGCGTGTGCAAGGGGACCGAGGACATGAAGGAAGGCGTGAAGGCGTTCATCGAGAAGCGCGCGCCGGTGTTTCGCGGCAAGTAGCCGGGCCGCCTTCATGATCTGGCCGGATTGGCAGTAGCCGCACTGCGGCACCGACTGCTCGACCCAGGCCTTCTGCAGCGGGTGCGAGGAATTCGGCGACAGGCCTTCGATGGTCGTGACCTTCTTGCCCTCGACGGCGGACAACGGCGTCATGCATGAGTGCACCGCGCGGCCGTCGAGGTGCACGGTGCAGGCGCCGCACAGGCCCGCGCCGCAGCCGTACTGAGTGGACCGGATCCTGTTTGTGCGCCGCGCATTGACACGATCTCCCGGGCGGCATACGGTACCCTCGCCCATTTCAAAATACCTGTCCCAAGGGAGGTTCCGATGAAAGACCATCTCCGGTTCGTCGACTCCGACATGCACGTCATGGAACCGCCGGACCTCTTCGAGCGCTACCTCGACCCGAAGATGAAGGATCGCGTCAGCGTGAGGGTCGGGGCCGACGGCCGCCCCGATCGCGGCCCGGCCGGCATGATCTTGATCGACGGGCTGCCCACCTCGGATGCCGACCTGCAGCAATACCGGAAGCGAACCCGTCCCGTCCCGAAAAACAGCACTCAGCCGCTGTCGGGATCGCGGATCTTCGAGGCGAAGCGGCTCGACTTCGCCATCGAGCGCGACTACAGCCCCGAAGCCCAGGTCATGGGCATGGCGATGGAAGGCGTCGATATCGCGGTGCTCTATC
>CAZFRR010000239.1:0-3948 GCA_964521405.1 uncultured Streptomycetaceae bacterium
AGACTTACCGCGTGTTCGTCGATGAACCTATCGAACTGCGGTGACGAGTGGCGAGTGGCGGGTGGCGGGTGACATACCGTTCAAAGTTCCAAGTTAAACCTTGAACCCGGAACTCAGAACCCGGAACTCGGAACTCGGAACCCGGAACCTGGAACCTGGAACCTGGAACCCGGAACTCGGAACTCGGAACCCGGAACCCGGAACCTGGAACCTGGAACCCGGAACCCGGAACTCGGAACTCGGAACTCGGAACAGTCTCATCCCTCATCCCTCATCCCCGGGGTCACGGCGCTCAAGGCTTCGCGGCGCGCGTCTCGACCAGTTCGAGGATGTCCCAGTTGCCGCGGAAATCGCAGCCATTGTTCAAACCGCACCGGCTGAGGTCGAGCCAATCCGATTTTCTCTCGGTGCGCACCGGCCGGCCCAGCGCGGGCACATACCAGTCGAACTCGGTGACGCGGGTTTCTTTGCGAAAGGTATCGGCGTCTCCTGTATAAACGATGCGCCTCACCTTGATGGCATCGAATTCCCCCGCCGGCACGCGGATGCGCTCGTTGCCGATCACGCTACCGTCCACGCGCACGCTTCTTTTCGGCGTGTAGGTTCCCGGCACGGTGGCGTTGACGCGCACCGACCAGGACTTGCCCGGGTCGAGCGGAAATACGTAGGCGGGATACGCGGTGGCGAACTGGTAATCCTCCGGCACACCGTGGCTCTCGACCAGGGCCCGCACCCAGTTGCCCTCCTTGGTGTAGATCGCGGTATGCGCCCAGCCCGCTTCGGCATTGTCCGGGCTGACCGAGACGGTGATGCGATCCGCCGCCACCCGGTCGACCTGGTAATGGATCTTGCCGCGGAGCTCCTTGTTGTAGCCGTTCACGCGCTGGTAGACATAGGTGTCGCCCACGGAGGACGCCGCTGCCGCGGGGGCCGCCGGGACGAGGGCCGCTGCCAACAAAGCGAACCAGCCGGCCGGCCGGCGCAGCCAGGTAAAGCAGGAAATTGTCGCCAGGTTGGTCATGTAAGCCTCCACTCCGGTAAATGTAACAAGAAGCAAACACCCGCCGGGCCCGTTTCCTTCCGTATCGAATATTAATGGAGCCAGGCTGAGTTGAACATTAACTATCTATTTTCGCCGGGAGGCGTCGGCGACACGCGTTGCCAGCCCCCGCTGCATTGTTTCACGTAGGGGTAGTAGGCCTTGGCCTCGGGGCAGTAGTAATACCAGTTACCTTGAGACTGCTCCGGCGGTGAATTTGCGTCGCCGCGCTCGATATAGACCGTCGGTTCGGCCGGCACGGCGACTACCGGCGGATAGTAATAAGGAGACGGGTAGTAGTAGCCAGGGTAATCCCAACCAGAGTAACCCCAGCCGGGGTAACCCCAACCAGGGTAGCCCCAGTATGCCGGACCGACGAACGCGAAACCGACACCTACGCGCGGATAGCCGTAATAACCTCCGCGATAGGCCCCGTAATAGCCCCCGCGATAGCCCCCGGAATAGCCCCCGTGAGTGACCCCCTGAGAACCCCCGCGATAGCTACCTTGTGATCCCCCGCTAGAGCCCTTCTGGGCGAGGGCGGGAACACTGGCGGCCAACGCCAGGAATGCGACGGCGAGCAGCGCGAATGTCCTGATCTGGTTCATGACCGGTTCCTCTTGGTTCATGCTCGTAACAGCATGACTGGCAGAGAGCACAAGTCCATCAAAAGAACTGAAACATGTTCAGACTACAATAAATCGACCCTGGACCCTTTGATCGACCAAACATGTTCAGACTACAATAAATCGACCCTGGACCCTTTGATCTACTGCAAACCGGGCGGCAATAGATAGAGCGTCATGGCGAAGATCAGGTAGACCATCAGCACCAGCACGCCGACGAACCAGGCCGACCGGCCGCCGTTCGTAACCAGCGTCGCGGTGAGGGTGGCGATGAGCATCATCGCCACCGCGCCGGGCCAGAACTGCAGGTCCATCGGCGCCGGGCCGATCACGTAACTCAGCAGCACCAGCACCGGCGCCACGAAGAGAGCGATCTGGGCCGCGCTCCCCAGCGCGATGCCCACGCTCAAGTCCAGCCGGTTCTTGCGCGCGCCGGAAAACGCTGAGGCCATCTCCGCCGCGCCGCCCACCAGCGCCACGATGATGAAGCCCACGAACGCAGGGCTCATCCCGAACGACTCCGCCGCAATCTGCACTGACTCGACAAAAATCTCGCTCACCAGCGCCACCAATACGGTGACGCCGCCCAGCGTGGCCAGGGCCAGCCCCATGGGCCACGGCGCTTCGCCGTCCTCGGCGTGTTCCGCGCTGACAAAGAGCTCGCGGTGCGTCTTGAGGGAGAACAGCATGCCCAGTCCGTAAGCGACGATGAGCAGCACCGCCAGTCCCAGGCTTAGCTGCTGCGTAAAAGCGCCCGCCGCAGCCGAGTCGACTTTGGCGACCACCGAGGGCACCAACAGCGCGACCGTGGCCAGGAACAGCAGGCTCGTCTGCATGCGTGCAGTGACCCGGTTGTACTCCTGCACGTGGTGCTTCAGCCCGCCGAGCAGAAACGACCCGCCCAGCATGAACAACGTATTGGTGACGATCGCGCCGGCAATGGACGCCTTGACCAGCATGTATTGTCCGGCGCTCAAGGCAGTGAGCGCGATGACCAGTTCAGTGAGGTTGCCGAGCGTGGCGTTGAGCAGGCCCCCGACCGCGTCGCCCGTCTTGGCTGCTACGGATTCAGTGGCGTGACTCAGCAGCGCTGCCAGCGGCACGATGGCCAGGACGGAGAGCACGAACAGCAGTGTGTGCGCTTCAGGTTTGAGCTTCGCGGCCGCAAACACCGCGGGCACAAAGACCAGCAGCCAGAGCATCGGGTTATGGCGGATTTCTTTCAGCAGGAGGTTCATGGGAGTTGATTCCTTGTTTCAAGATTTTCTCCGGCGCCGTGCCGCCGGCTCTGCCATATGACAAACGCGGTGACGACCGCCGCGAGTTCCAGCGCGTAGCTTCACATCAAGGCGTGCGCACAGGCCAATACTATCCTCTGCCCATTGCCGTGTCGCTCAGTTCGAGGGGGCGGACTTCAATTCACCCGCGGTAAAATCGAGTCGCCCGCATAAGGTTACAATCCCCGTGGAGAGGCCAAATGAAAATAGCAGCCCGGCGCTGCTATTTTTATTCAGCATGCTCATGCAGAATTGGAGACTTACGGCTCGATACGCCATCATGGAGCAAACATGATCAACACCAAACTATGGATCGGCAATATAGCGCCGGGGACGACGGACGACGAGATCCGCGAATTCGTCAAGAAATACGCGCCGGACCTGGAGTGCACGAAGGTTGAGCGCGTCGAGGGCGATGGTTCGCGCCCGGCCGCGAGGATCGAATTTACCGACACGCCTTATGGCTCGGTGGAGAAAGTTTCCATGCGCCTGCACGGGATGTACTGGAAGGAACGCGAGTTGTTCGTCCAGACGCTGGCTCGCTGAGTGTGCGAGGCGCACGAGCGGCAAGAGGCGGTCGGGCGAAGCGATGGCTGATGCGATCCTGGTTCTCAACGCCGGCTCGATCCGATTCTCCGGCCGCCTCTGGTCGACGCGGTCGGCACGAATCTCCCCTCGCCCCGTGCGAGCGGGGAGAGGGGCGGGGGTGAGGGGGAGCCGGCGTTGCGGGAGGGCAGGATGAGCGACGCGATCCTGGTGCTCAACGCCGGCTCTTCCAGCATCAAGTTCTCGCTGTTCCTCGCGCAGGCCGGCGAGCTGGAACTGCTGCTGCGCGGCCAGCTGGAAGGGCTCTACACCGCGCCGCGCTTCGCGGCCAAGGACGCTGCGGGCGCCAGCCTCGGCGCGCGCGAGTGGGACAAGGGCACGCGCCTCGGCCACGATGGCGCGGTCGAGCATCTGACCGGTTTTCTGAGCGAGTATCGCCGCGATCACCGCCTGATCGCCG